>CALROF020000122.1:0-19074 GCA_943369775.1 Reyranella massiliensis 521 | reverse complement strand
CAGGCTGCCGACGATCGCATTGAGCAGGCCGCCCGCGGCGCCCGGCGGCGGCGTGTTCTCGGTGAACACCGAAAGCGAGAGCCCGCCGATGCCGTGATAGAGCAGGACACCGAGAATGAGGACCAGCCAGCCCAGGCCGAAGATCGTGGCAGCGAATGCCAGGCTCTTGGCGATGGCATTGCGGCGACGACGACCCGCGTAGAGCGGACTGTTCATGGCGGCCGACGGGGTTGGGGTCGGAGTTGTGGTGGTGGCCATGACGTTACCTCCCCTGCCGCTGCAGGCGGAGCAGCATGTAGCGCGCGATCGCCAGCACGATGAAGGTGATGAAGAAGAGAATGAGGCCGAGGGCGATCAGCGACGAGGTGTAGAGGTCGCCCACCGCTTCGGTGAACTCGTTGGCGATCGAGGCCGAGATCGTCGTACCGGGTGCGAACAGCGAGGCCGAGACGTGATGGGCATTGCCGATCACGAAGGTGACGGCCATCGTCTCGCCGAGCGCGCGACCGAGGCCCAGCATGAAGCCGCCGATGACGCCGACGCGGGTGAAGGGCAGGACGACGTAGCGGAATACTTCCCAGGTCGTGCAGCCGACGCCGTAGGCGGCCTCCTTGAGGACCGGCGGCACCGCGTCGAACACGTCGCGCGAGATCGAGGTCACGAAGGGCAGCACCATGATCGCCAGGATGAGGCCGGCGGTGAACATGCCGATGCCGTACGGCGGGCCAGCGAACAACGTCGACAGGACCGGTACGTTGGCGAATGTATCGATGAAGAGCGGCTGCACATGTTGCTGCAGGAACGGCGCGAACACGAACAGGCCCCAGATGCCGTAGATGATGCTGGGGATGCCGGCCAGAAGCTCGATGGCGATGCCGATCGGGCGGCGCAGCACCTTCGGGCAGAGTTCGGTGAGGAAGAAAGCGACCATCAGGCCGACCGGCACCGCGATCAGCATGGCGATGAAGGACGTGACCAGGGTGCCGAAGATCGGCGCCAGCGCACCGAACCGCTCGGTCACCGGGTTCCACGATTCGTCGAACAGGAAGCCGAAGCCGAATGTGCCAAGTGCCGGCGCTGCACCGATAATGAGTGCGATGATGACGCCGCTCAGCAGGGCAAGCACCGCGAGCGAGGCGCCGCGCGTCAACCCGTGGAATATCGCGTCGGTCAGCCGGAGCCGCCGCAGCACGGCCGCGCGCGAAGCCGAGACCGCCATCGGCGCACTTGCGCCCTTTAATGCAACTTCACTCACGTCCCGTTCCCCCGAAGCCATGGGCCTCCCCAAGAATGAAGGGCGGGTGTTGCCACCCGCCCTCATCACCGTTTAGTTCGTCGGCGAGTACAGCGGCTTGCCGTCCGCGCCCTTGATCTCGGCCTGCCACATCTTCTGGATGTCACTGATGACGTTGGCCGGCATCGACACGTAGTCGAGCGAGTCCGCCATGGCGCCGCCCTTGGCGTAGGCCCAGGAGAAGAACTTCAAAGCCTCGGCCGCCTCGGCCGGCTTCTCCGGCTTCTTGTACATCAGGATCCAGGTTGCCGCTGCCATCGGCCAGGACTGGTCGCCGGGCTGGTTGGCCAGAATCACGCCGAAGCCCGGTTGGGAGCTCCAGTTGGCGCTCGCCGCAGCTGCCTGGACCGAATCCGAACCCGGGGCGACCGCCTTGCCCGCCTTGTTGATCAGCTTGGTGAAGATCATCTTGTTCTCTTTGGCGTAGGCGAATTCGACATAGCCGATCGAACCCTTGGTCTGCGCCACGTTACCGGCAACGCCTTCATTGCCCTTGGCACCGATGCCCACCGGCCATTGCAGCGCCGTGCTGACGCCGACCTTCGTCTTCCAGTCCGGGCTCACCTCGGCCAGGTAGTAGGCGAAGTTGTAGGTCGTGCCCGATCCATCCGAGCGACGCACCGGCACGATGGCCTGCTTCGGCAGCTTGAGGTTGGGGTTGAGCTTGGCGATCGCCGCGTCGTCCCAGCTCTTGATCTGGCCGAGGTAGATCTGGGCCAGCGTCGGCCCGTCGAGCGTCAGCTCGCCGGGGTTGACGCCTTCGAGATTGACGACCGGCGTCACGGAACCCATCACCATTGGAAACTGCACGAGACCCGACTCTTCGAGATCCTTGCCCGTGAGCGGCGCGTCGGTGGCGCCAAAGGTCACGGTCTTGGCCTTGATCTGCTTGATGCCGCCGCCCGAACCGATCGACTGGTAATTGAGACCGTTGCCGGTCTCCTTCTTGTAGGTGTCGGCCCACTTGGCATAGATCGGGTACGGGAAGGTCGCACCGGCGCCGGAAATGTCGATGGCGTAGGCTGCGGCCGGGGACAGCGCAAAGGCTGTCGCGAGGACGATCTTGGAAAGGTTCACGGGGTTCTCCTTCGATGAATTCCGAAGCGCCCTTCCCCTAGGAGCCGCACGTCACTGTCATATGACTCTTATATGACACTTCAGTGACATAGCCGGCTGACGCCTGGGGGCGATGCTGCACATACCCTCCAAATCATTGACAAATAACGATATTCTCGTTTGTCAGTGCTTTTGGGCTTTATGACAGAAGGACTACTGGCCGAAACGCTTTCCGTGATTGCCGTCACGCTCCTGCTGCAACGAGCAGGCGGCCGATAACGGGCCGGCTGCTGGGGACAAACCGGCACCCGTCACAGGATCTTAATCCTACTCCCTCGGAACGGTAACGCGTCCTGCCGATGGTGCGGCTCGTTTCAAGAGCACATCATGTCTTGCAAAGAATCCGACACCGAGGCCGTCGATCGCCGCCGCCGGTGGCTTTCCGTTTTGGCAAAAGCCCCTGAGGCCCGTCTCGACGCGCTGTGGCAGGCGCTGGTCCCTGTCACCGCTTACACCATCCTGCGGCGACCCGAGACCGGGCTCGTCATGCTGCACGGCCGGATCTCGGGTAACGGCGCTCCCTTCTGCGCCGGCGAGATGACGGTGACGCGCGCCGCCGTCCGGTTGGAAACAGGTGAGGTCGGCTTCGGCTATGTCGGCGGTCGCCACGCCCATCAGGCTGAGGTCGTGGCCGTTCTCGACGCGCTGGGCCAACGCGAGGAGTGGCGCGACAGGCTCGAGGCCGAGATCGTGTCGCCACTCGCCGACGAGGCCGAAGCCCGGTATCGCCTGATCGCCGCGCGCGCCGCGGCTACCAAGGTCGAGTTCTTCACCGTCGCGCGCGAGGCCGGCACATGAGCGGCACGCTCCGTTCCCTGTCGCCGGGCCTCGCCGATCCCTCGCACGACGCCCAGCAGTTCTTTCGCGAAGTGCTCGACGCCTTCAGCCATCCTGGTCGCATCGTCACCCTGGCCAATGTTCCCTCGGGGCCCGGCGTGATCTCGCAGGCCACCGTGGCCTATCTGCTGACCCTGGCCGACCGCGACACGCCGCTCTGGCTGGCGCCTGCGTTCGACACGCCGGAGGTTCGAGACTACCTGCGCTTTCATACCGGCGCGCCGATTGTCGAAGATCGTGCAGCCGCGACCCTGGCCGTTCTGCCTTGCGACGACGCCGAACCCTTCGAAGGGTTCGCCATCGGCACCGACACCTATCCGGATCGTTCGGCCACCTTGTTGATCGAGGTGCCGGCTCTCAGCGCCGGCCCGCTCCGCATCGCGCGCGGTCCGGGCATCAAGGGCGAGACCCAGCTCGCCATTGCCGGACTGAACGACGGCTTCTGGCAGCAATGCGCCACCAATCACGCGCTCTTCCCCTGCGGCGTCGACCTGGTCTTCACCGCGGGCTCGCAGCTCCTCGCGCTGCCGCGCAGCATCTCCGTGGAGGTCTCGCCATGTACGTCGCGGTGAAAGGTGGCGAGACCGCCATCGCCCATTCGCTAGATCTGATCGCCGACCGCCGCCGCGGCGACCGCGACCTTGCCGAGCTCACCCTGGACCAGATCGACCAGCAGCTCGGCCTCGCCGTCGACCGTGTGATGACCGAGGGCTCCTGCTACGACCGGCGCCTCGCAGCGCTGGCCATCAAGCAGGCGCGCGGCGATCTGATCGAAGCGATCTTCCTGCTGCGTGCCTACCGCACGACCCTACCGCGCTTCGGTGATTCCGAGCCGCTCGACACGGCGCGCATGGTGGCGGAGCGGCGAATCTCGGCCGCCTTCAAGGATGTGCCGGGCGGCCAGGTGCTGGGGCCGACCTATGACTACACGCATCGCCTGCTCGACTTCTCGCTGGCCGTTGCCGCCGATCGACCGGAGGCACCGACCGCGCCTGCCGATACGGCACACGCGCTGCCGCATGTCGGCGACATCCTGGCTCGTGAAGGCCTGCTCGAACCGCCGCCCGAAGCCCCCGGCGAACGGCCTGATGATCTCACGCGTCATCCGCTCAGCCTGCCGGCTGACCGCCCGCTGCGCCTGCAAAACCTGGCACGCGGCGACGAAGGCTTCCTGCTGGCGCTCGGCTACTCGACCCAGCGCGGCTACGGCAACAACCATCCATTCGTTGGCGAGATCCGCTACGGCCATGTGCCGGTCGCGTTCGTGCCCGAGGAACTGGGCTTCGCCATCGAGATCGCGGAGATCGACGTCACCGAGTGCGACATGGTCAACCAGTTCGCCGGCTCGCACGACGTGCCACCGCAGTTCACTCGTGGCTACGGATTGGCCTTCGGCCATGCGGAGCGCAAGGCGATCGCCATGGCTCTGGTCGACCGCGCGCTGCGCTCCCGCGAGCTTGCGGAAAGTGCGGACTCGCCCGCCCAGGACGAAGAGTTCGTTCTTGCCCATTCCGACAATGTCGAGGCTTCTGGCTTCGTGCAGCACCTGAAGCTGCCGCACTACGTCGACTTCCAGTCGGAGCTCGTGGTGGTGCGGGCGCTGCGCGCCGAGGTCGAGGAACGCAACCGGCGCGTGGCCGAGCAGGCGGCGGCGCTCAGCCAGGCGGCGGAGTAGGCCATGCCCGACACCAACATGACCGAGGGCGCCTACAACTACGCCTATCTCGACGAGCAGACCAAGCGGATGATCCGCCGCGCCATCCTGAAAGCGGTGGCTATACCGGGTTACCAAGTCCCATTCGGTGGTCGCGAGATGCCTTTGCCCTATGGCTGGGGCACCGGCGGCATCCAGGTGACGGCCGCCATCATCGGTCGCGACGATACGCTGAAGGTGATCGACCAGGGCGCCGACGACACGACTAATGCCGTGTCGATCCGCCGCTTCTTCGCGCAGGTGGCCGACGTCGCCACGACGACGCACACCGAAGAAGCCACCATCATCCAGACGCGCCATCGCGTGCCGGAGACGCCACTCAAGGACGGCCAGATCCTGGTCTTCCAGGTGCCGATCCCGGAACCACTGCGCATGCTGGAGCCACGCGAGACCGAGACGCGGACGCTGCACGCGCTTTCCGAATACGGCGTCATGCTGGTCAGCCTCTACGAGAGCATCGCCCGGCACGGCCGCATCGCGAAGTCCTACAATTATCCGGTGCAGGTGAACTGGCGCTACATCATGAGCCCTTCACCCATTCCGAAGTTCGACAATCCCAAGCTCGACCGCAGCCCGGCCCTTCAACTCTACGGCGCGGGCCGCGAGAAGCGCATCTATGCCGTGCCGCCTCATACGCCGGTGAAGAGCCTCGACTTCGACGATCATCCTTTCGAGATCGAGCACTGGAGCGAGTGCTGCGCTTTCTGCGGCTCCACGGAAAGCTTTCTCGACGAGATGATCGTCGACGATGCCGGCAAGCGACTGTTCGTCTGCTCCGACACCGACTATTGCGAGGGACGGCGATGAACGCGCCGACGCTTTCGTCCCCTCTCCTCTCGGCTCGCAACATCATCAAGCGCTTCGGTGGCCGCGTGGCCTGCCAGGATGTGAGCTTCGACCTGTGGCCGGGCGAGGTCCTGGGCATTGTGGGTGAATCGGGGTCAGGCAAGACGACCTTGCTGAATTGTCTCGCAGGCCGCCTCACACCGGATGAGGGCTCGGTTGCCTACGAGACGGCATCTGCCGGCACTGTCGACGTACATCGCCTCTCCGAAGCGCGTCGCCGCCTGCTCACGCGCACCGAATGGGGCTTCGTGAATCAGGATGCGCGCGAAGGCTTGCGCATGGGCGTGAGCGCCGGCGCCAATATCGGCGAGCGGCTGATGGCCGTGGGGGCGCGCCACTATGGCGAGATCCGCGGCAGCGCCACCGACTGGCTGGCGCGCGTCGAAATCGATGCCGACCGGCTCGACGACCGGCCGACTACCTTCTCCGGCGGCATGCGTCAGCGTCTGCAGATCGCCCGCAACCTGGTGAGCGGGCCGCGGCTCGTGTTCATGGACGAGCCCACGGGCGGCCTCGACGTCTCGGTGCAGGCACGCATTCTCGATCTTCTGCGTGGCCTCGTCGAACGGCTGCATCTGTCGGCCGTGCTTGTGACCCACGATCTCGGCGTCGCCCGGCTGCTGACGCATCGGTTGATGGTCATGCAGGGCGGCGCCGTCATCGAGGAAGGCCTGACCGATCAGGTTCTCGACGATCCGCAGCACGCCTACACGCAGATGCTCGTCGCCTCGATCCTGCCCGTATGAACCGCCCCACATGAGCTGCGGAGATCCGACCATGCCGCCCGCCCTGCGCGTCTCGGGCCTCAGCAAATCCTTCGTCGTACACGCCCATGGCGATCTAGCCCTTCCCGTGCTGCACGACGTATCGCTTGCCGTATCACCGGGCGAATGCCTGGCCCTCGTTGGCCCCTCGGGTGCCGGCAAGAGCACTCTGCTGCGGTCGCTCTATGGCAACTATCGCGCCGATGCCGGTTCCATCCGCGTTCGACAGGACGATACCTGGACCGAACTGGTGGGCGCCGAGCCGCGCACCGTGCTCGACGTGCGCCATCGCACCATGGGCTTCGTCAGCCAGTTCCTGCGCGTGATCCCGCGGGTCGCGGCCGTCGATGTCGTGGCCGAACCGCTGCTGCGCCGTGGCGTCGATGCGACCGAAGCCCGCCATCGCGCGGAGTTCCTTTTGGGCATGCTGGGCATTCCCGCCCGCCTCTGGGCACTGCCACCCGCAACCTTCTCGGGCGGCGAGCAGCAACGCATCAACATCGCGCGGTCACTTATCGTCGACTATCCGATCCTGCTGCTCGACGAGCCCACGGCTTCGCTCGATGCCGCCAATCGCGACGGCGTGGTCGAGCTGATCTGCCAGCGCCGCGATGCCGGCGCGGCCGTAGTCGGCATCTTTCACGACACCGGCGTTCGCGACGCCGTCGCCACCCGCATCCACGAAGTCCTTCCCCCCCGCGTCCCCGGCTGGAGCCCGCCATGCGTAGCGAAACCGTCCTGACCAACGCCCGTGTCGTCACCGCCGACGCCGAGTTCGACGGTACCGTCGTCCTGTTTGACGGACGCATTGCCGAGGTTGCGCCAGGTCGCAGCCATGTCGCGAGCGCCATCGACTTGGAAGGCGACTATCTCCTGCCTGGCCTGGTCGAGCTGCATACTGACAATATGGAGAAGCACTTCGCGCCGCGACCTGGCGTGAAGTGGCCCAGCGTCTCGGCCGTCATGGCGCACGACACGCAGATCAGCGCCGCCGGCATCACCACCGTTTACGATTCGCTGGCGCTGGGCGACGTGCACGGCAACTCGGACCGGGTGCAGAATCGCGAACGCATGATCGAAGCGGTCTGCGCGGCGACCGATCGGCAGATGACGCGCGCCGAACATCGCATCCATCTGCGCTGCGAGATCTCGGCCGACGACGCCGTCGAGGCCGTCGACAAGTGGATCGACCTACCGCTGGTCGGCCTGGTCTCGATCAACGATCACACCCCCGGTCAGCGTCAGTTCCTCGATCCCGAGAAGCTGAAGCAGTACTACAAGGGCAAGCACGCGATGACCGACGAGCAGTTCGAGGAATTCTCGGTCCGCGTCACCGAGCTGCACCACCGGAATGCCGCCCGGCACCGCAGCGAGATCGTGAGCCGCGCCCACGCGCGCGCCCTGCCAATCGCCAGCCACGACGACGCCACCGAGGCGCACGTCAAGGAAGCCGTTGCGAACGGCATGACCATCGCGGAGTTCCCCACCACGCGAGAGGCCGCCCAGGCGTCGCGCGACGCGGGCCTCGCCGTGCTGGTCGGCGCCCCCAACCTGGTGCTGGGTGGCTCGCATTCCGGCAACATTGCCGCCATCGACCTGGTGCGCGCCGGTCATGCCGAAATCCTGTCGTCCGACTATGTGCCGGCGAGCCTGATGGAAAGCATCTTCAAGCTGCCCGCCGCCGGCATCGGTATCTCGCTGCCGCAGGCGGTGCGGTTGGCCTCGCTCAATCCTGCCAAGGCCGTCGGCCTCGGCGACCGCGGCGAGATCGCCGTCGACCGCCGCGCCGATCTGGTGCGCGTCCGCGCCGTCGACGATGCCGCGGTGGTCCGCGCCGTCTGGCGCGAAGGCGATCGCGTCGTCTGAGGATGCACGACATGGATGGCACCCTCGTCTACGTCATGGGCCCATCGGGCGCCGGCAAGGACTCGGTGCTGGGCCGTGCCCGCGCTTTGTTGCCGGCTGACGCCCCGGTCGTCTTTGCCCATCGTTACATCACACGGCCGGCCGACAGCGGCGGCGAGAACCATGTGGCGTTGAGCCGGGCAGAGTTCGCCACGCGTCTCGCCCACGGCCTCTTCGCCTATCACTGGCACGCGCATGGCAACGACTATGGCGTCGGGCGTGAAATCCACGACTGGCGGCGCGCCGGCATGGCCGTGGTGGTGAGCGGTTCGCGCGATCACTTCCAGAAGACCGGCGGCCTCGATTCGCTGGCGCGCCCGGTACTGATCACCGCGTCGCCGCAGCGCCTGGAGCAGCGGCTGGCCACCCGCGGCCGCGAAACGGCAGTCCAGGCAGTGGCCCGGCTCGACCGCGCCGATGCCTACAGGATCGACGATGCGCGACTGACGACGATCGTCAACGATGGCCCTCTGGACGAGGCCGCCACCCGCTTCGTCACGCTGCTTGCCACACTTGCGTACTCAGGCGACGCCCTCCGCCGAGCCTGAAACGCGCCAGCACCGAGAAAGGCCGGCCGGGACCGGGCTGACGGAAAACACAGAGGTCACGCACCGCCAGGGGCCGGTCGATTTCGCCGCCAAAGCGGCGGCGCAGCTCCGCAAGGACCATCTGGCGTTCCTGCTCGTCGGGCAGACGGCCGCTCAAAGTGAGGTGGAAGCGCCAGTGCTCCAGCACATAGGGATAGCCCCAGCGTATCAGTAGATCGTCCTGGCGCTGCGACAGGCCCGAGCGGCGCCGGCGGACCAGCTCGGCCTCGTCGGCCGGACGGCGGAACTCGTCGAATTCGACGACACATTGGTCGGCAAGATCGTGAAGCTCGGTGCAGCGCGCGCCGGGGACCAGGGCGAGGAAATCCGACAGCTCCGTCAATTCCATCGTCGGCACGGTGATCGGCCGCTGGCCCACGGCGAAGCGGCCGACGGCGTCGAGCAGGTCTCGTTCCGTGACACCATCGGCGAGCGCAATCGGGGCTTTCAGAGTGCCGTGGAAACCATAAAGCCTAGGATCGGCGACGATGGCGGCCAGCCGCTCGTAGGCGATACCGGCCACGGGTACGAGGGCACGGCTCTGGCCCGTTTCGGCATTTCGTCCCAGCCACTGGGTGGCAGCGCGGGCCAACGGTTCGTCGGCCCGCGGCGTGTAATAGAGTGCGTATCGGGGCGTTTCGGCCAGATCGGAAGGCAGATCGGTCAAACGGCTACTCCTCCACGCCGGCCGATCATGGCGAAGCGCAGTTGGCTCGAAAGGAAGTCGATGGCGGCGACCGCCACCAGGATCATCAGGACGATAAAGGAGGTTTGTTGCAGCTCGAGGGTGCGAATCGCCTCGGCGAGATGCAGGCCGATACCGCCTGCCCCGACGATGCCGATGATCGAAGCCGACCTCGTGTTGGATTCGAAATAGTAGAGTATCTGGCTCATCAACACCGGGAAGACTTCGGGCAGGATGCCGAAGCGAATGCCGAAGATATGGCTGCCTCCGGCCGAGGTGATGCCTTCGACCGGCTTGCGATCGGCGGCCTCGATCGCCTCGGAGAAGAGCTTGCCGAAGCTGCCGATGTCGGCAGTCATGATGGCAAGCGCACCGGCGAAAGGGCCCAACCCCACCACGTTGATCCAGATCAGCGCCCATACGAGGATGTCGACGCTGCGGATCGTGTCGAGTGAACGGCGCGACAGGAAGCGCACGATGCGCTGAGCGGTCACGTTACGTGCCGCCAGCAAGGCGACCGGCAAAGCCAGCACCGCAGCCGACAGAGTGCCGAGGAGCGCAATGGCGACCGTCTCGAGAAGCGAGATCGAGTAGGTTTTGACGTGCGCCCACGAGCCTGGATCGGGCGGCAGCATGAGACCGACGATCTCGAAGAGCCGACCCAAGCCCGGGAGCAGCGTGCCGTCGAAGAAGCCGAGACGGCCCATGGCAAAGATCAGCAGGGCAAACAGACCCAGGCCAATCGCTGCCATGGTGAAGCGGTCGCGGCCGAAGCGCTGGAAGTGTTCGGGGTAGCGCTGACGCATGGCCGACATCAGGGCTTCCCTTCCAGACCGATCAGGCGATGCCGCGCCTTGGACGTGAGCATGTCGATCACCGCCACCGTCAGCAGGATCAGCACCAGAATGGCGGAGACGTCCGAGTAGTAGAACTTGCGGATGGCCTCGACGAGATCCTGGCCGATGCCGCCGGCGCCGACGAAGCCCATGACCGCCGCCTCGCGCACGTTGATCTCAAACCGCAGCAGCGTGTAGCTGGTGAAGTTCGACATGACCTGCGGCAGCGCGCCGAAACGCATGGCGACGTGCCAGGGCGAGCCGGTCGACGACACGCCCTCTACCGGCTTCATGTCGATATTCTCGATGACCTCGGCGAACAGTTTGGTGAGCACGCCGAACGTATGGACGATGACTGCCAGCACGCCCGCCATCGGACCGAGCCCGAAGGAGATGACGAAGATCAGCGCCAGGACCAGCGTCGGCACGGTGCGGCAAACCTCGCCGAACCGGCGCACGACGATGCGCAGCCAGCGCGACGGCGCCACATTGGCGGCCGCCAGGAAAGCCAGAACGAAGGCCACGGCAGCGCCCAGCACGGTGCCGACATAGGCCATGAGCAGGGTTTCGCCGAGCAGCCTCAGCCAGCGCGACTGGCCCCAGAACCATTCGCCGAAGTCGGTCCAGACCGGCTGGCCGTTCTCGAGAAAGAACAGCCGGACGATATAGCTTGGGAAGCGATGGATGTTCTCGGCGAGCTTAGAGAGCGAAACTTCGGCCGAGACCGAGGCCAGCAACAGCGCCACCGCGACACACGCCAGGATCAGCAGCGTGTGCCGGCGACGGCTGCGGACCGAGGCGTTGTAAGCTGCCAGCAAGGGCTGGAGCTGCGCCTCGGGCAGCCGAACGACGTGTGTACTCACGGGAGCAATGCGCCCCGAACGACGTGCAGTCGGCTCAGCTCTTCTGCTTGCGCAGCTGGTCGACGAACTTGATCAGCTCGACCACCGGCTCGTAGGTCTTCGCATCGACCTTGGTGAAGCCGCGGTCCTTGCCATCGGACAGTTTGTCGAAAGCGACCTTGGCCTTGGTCGGTGCCTCGTCGAACGCCTTGACGATGGCGGCCTTGAGATCGAGCGGCAGGCTGGCGAGATAAGCGAAGGGCGAATTGGGGATCAGGTCAGACTTCGAGATGATGCGGAAGTCGTCGAGCTTCGCCAGACCCTTGGAGACCATGCGCGTCAGGTTCGAGTCGTTCTCGGCATTCCACCAGTTGGCCGCGACATCGACCGTCTTCTGCTGGAGCGCGATGATCGCGTTCTCGTGGCTACCCGTGTACGTGACGCGAGCGAAGAACGTGTCCGGGTTGATCTTGAGATTGTTCAAGGTGAAGCGCGGCACGTTGTTGCCCGAGGTCGAGTTGGGATCAACCAGGCCCAGGTTCTTGCCCTTGAGATCTTCGATCGTCTTGTAGGGGCTGTCGGCGCGCACATAGAAGACCGAGTGGTAGCCGATCGTGCCGTCGTTGTTCACGGTCGTGACGAAGGGCTCGACCTTCACGCCGGTGACGATGGCGCGGGCATAGGAAGCTGGACCGTAGCCGGCGAGATGGATGCTGCCGTTGCGCTGGCCTTCGATCACCGCGGCATAGTCATTGGCGATACGCAGGGTCACCTTGGTGCCGAGTTCCTTCGAGAGATACTCGATGAACGGCCCATAGCGCTCGGTGACGCCCGACGCGTTCTCCGCCGGGATGACGGCGAACACCAGTTCGGGGTAGGCGCTGCGCCAGCTTTGGGCGTGGGCGGCACCGGCAAAGGAAACAGCAGCGAGGGCAGCGCCCAGCGCGAGACGACGGGTGAGCATGAGTATTCTCCTTGGAAAGACGCAGAAACGCTTGAGAGATCAGGAGCCTGCGAGGGCAAAGCCCGGCTGGGCGCCAGCCGGCAACATCGGGGGCGGAGCGGCATGACCGACCACGTCGCCTGCTTCGAGACCGTAGAGATCGCGCGCCGCGGCATCGGTGAGGGCAACCGGAGCGCCGTCGAACACCACGCGGCCGCCGGACATGCCGACCAGTCGGTCGCAGTAGTTGCGCGCCAGATCGAGGCTGTGGAGGTTGCAGATCACGGTGATGCCGAGATGGCGGTTGATGTGCTGCAGCGCGTCCATCACCACCTTGGTGTTGCGCGGATCGAGCGAGGCGATCGGCTCGTCGGCCAGCACGATATCGGGCTCCTGGACCAAAGCGCGGGCAATGGCGACCCGCTGCTGCTGGCCTCCGGACAGAGTCTCGGCGCGCTGTCCGGCCAGCCGTGCCATATCGAGACTCTCGAGCGCCGACAGCGCCTGCGCCTTCTCGTCGTCGGTCCACATCTTCAGGAGCGCGCGCGAGGGCGGCATATGGAAAGCGCGGCCCATCAACACATTGGTCAGCACATCGAGCCGGCCCGCGAGATTGAACTGCTGAAAGATCATGGCGCAGCGTGCCCGCCAGGCCCGCAGCGGGCGACCGCGCAGGGCCGTGACATCGGTATCGCCGAACAGGATGCGGCCGGACGTCGGTTCACCCAGGCGATTGATCATACGCAAGAGTGTCGACTTGCCGGCGCCAGACCGGCCGATCACGCCGACGAGCTGGCCGACGGGAACGGTTAGCGAAACGCTATCGACGGCATGCTTGCCGCCGAAGCTCTTGGTCACCCCTTCCAGTCGCAGCACCACACGCCTCACTTGTTCGAGACACCCCATCCCTTCGTGTGGGGTAACGGCGCCAAGCTTCGAGAGCGCTACGGTCTTGTTACAAACCGGAGACGATCGGTGGAGGAACGGGTGGCGGCAAAGCAGAATGTAACCGAACGGTAATTTCTCGCGTGCACAAGATGCGAACAGTTGCCGAGAAGCTGCTCCCTCTGCTTCTGCCAAAAAGCGAGAACGATCATGAACGTCGACCCTGCCGACATCGCCTATCTGCCCACGACAGGCGTCAGAAAGGTGTGGGAGACACCTCTTGTCGGTGCGACAGAGGACTCGCTGCAAGGCTATGGCAGCTTCGTCGACGACCCCAAGGCATTCCCTATTGAGATCACCCGCTGGCCCGCCCAGGGCTGGCGCCCGATCGACAAGAACTCCGGCGATCAGGGCGGAGTGACCGAAGGATTGTTCGAGTTCTGGTGGAAGGGCGAGGTGCTCTACGCGCGGAACAATGCCGTCGGCGACAGCTATCTGTTTGGATGGAGCAACTGGCCGGAGGAAGCGGCCGAGAGCGCCAGTGCCGATCAACCGCGCACCCGCGCCCTCATCTGGCGCGCCAACTATCATCCCGACGGCGGACAGCTATTCTACCCCGTCAACGGCCAGAGCTTCGTCGTGCCCCTAGCATTGCCGGGCGACGACATCTCGCCGGAGAGGTTCGTCTCGTTCCGTTGCGACGGTCGCCGCGGCCTCTATATCCACCCCAACATCTGGCATGGCGCGCTGGTGCCGTTCGACGACCAGGCGACATTCCTCGATCGTCAAGGCCGCGTCCATGCCCGCGTCTCGGTCGACTTCCCTAAAGAGTTCGGTTGCTATCTCGGCGTGCCGATTTCGGAGCGCACTGGCTGAGCTGTCAACGAACCGCCGGCAGGGTCACCGTGAAGGTCGAGCCCTTGCCCGGGCTGCTCTGGATGTCGAGCCGTCCGCGATGGCGGTTGACCACGTGCTTCACGATGGCGAGGCCGAGGCCGGTGCCGCCGAGCTGGCGCGAGCGCGCGGTATCGACCCGATAGAAGCGCTCGGTTAGGCGCGGCAGGTGAGTGGCAGGAATGCCATCGCCCTCGTCGCTCACCGCGACGGCCAGCCGGTCCGAGCCGACCGGCCGCACCACAATCCGTACGGTCGTGGCCGGCCTGGCATACTTCACCGCATTGTCGATCAAGTTCTGGAACACGATCGTGAGTTCATCGAAATCACCGACAGCCGGCGGCAGCGCCGGATCGAAGCCGAGTTCGATCTTCACGTTGCGCGAGGAGGCCTTGAGCTGCAGCAGGTCCATCACCGAACGCAGCACGCGGCTAAGATCGACGGCAGCATCCGGCCGTGCGTGCTCGTGCTGCTCGATTCGCGACAGCATCAGAAGATCGTCAACCAGCCGGCGCATGCGGTCGGCCTGCTCGGCCATGATACCGAGAAAGCGCTCGCGCGCGACGGCATCGTCCCGCGCCGGCCCGCGCAGGGTTTCGATGAAGCCGGCGAGCCCCGCGATCGGCGTCTTGAGTTCGTGACTGGCATTGGCCACGAAATCGGCACGCATACGCTCGGCCCGGCGCAACGCCGTCGTATCGTGCAGCACGACCAGCGCCAGCGAGCCGTCGGCCGCGGCACGCGGCAAGCGGCGGAGATGGGCGATGAGGTCGAGTTCGGGTGGTCCGGCCAGCGCCAGCTCGACCGCACTCTGGTCGGCCCTGGAAAAGTTACCGTCAGCACCTGTCTCGAGCAGGGCATCGATGGCCGCGAGAAGTTGCGGCTGGCGCAACACGGTCGATAGATCGCGTTCGGCACCGACGGTACCGAGCAGCGACACGGCCGCGAGATTGGTGCGCACGATGCGGCGCTGGCGATCAACCGAAATCAGCGGGTCGGGCAGACCGTCGACGATTGCCTGGGCAGAAGCTGCCAGATTGTCGATCGAGGCGCGTTGACGGCGCCAGCCGACAGCCAGGGTTGCCGCCGCCGTCGCCAGCTCCTCGGTGGCCGGGGCAAACGAAAGCCGCGGCATGACCGGCTCGCGCTCGTCGGAAAGTTCGCCGACGAAGCGGGCGAAGCGCGCCAGTGTACCGAGATAGCGCTGCACCAGCAGGCCGGTGAGGACGGCGACGCCCGCCATGGCAATCAGCGTGGCGCGACCACTGAGCTCGCCCAGGCCGTAAAGAGTGACGAGCGCGCCCCAGGATGGGGCCAACACGACTGCGTTGGCGAGGAGCGTGCGGCGCAAGGGAATCGCCTGTTCGGCCATGCCCCGACTATAGCCCGGTTTGTTAATCGGCTAAGTCGGTCTGTTCGTTAGGCGAGGGGCGAAGAAGCGTATGGCGAGAAGGCCGAAGACGAAACCCGCGATATGCGCCACCCAGGCTATCGACTCGCCCCCTGCTCCCGGCGCACCGCCGAACAGGCCAAAGAAGACGTTGAGGCCGATCCAGATGCCGGCAACCGGCAACAGCGAGGTCAGGCTGCCCACATACCGCATCAGCATGAGCACGGCGCCGAAGATGCCACTGATCGCGCCGGAAGCGCCGACCACCGGATCGGGTGAATCGGGGTAGACCAGAATATGAACGAAGCCCGCCACGATGCCGCAGACCAGATAGAACAGGACGAACCGCTTCACGCCCAGCAACCGCTCGACCGGCGCGCCGAAGGCCGCCAGAGTCAGCATGTTGATGCCGAGATGCATCCAGCCGCCGTGCAGGAACTGATAGGTGATCGGCGCCACGATGAGCGAAAAGAGATCGTGGTTTGGGTCCGACGTATAGGCAGCAGGAATCAGCCCGAACTGCAGGATGATCTCCTGGTCAGCCTGCTCGCCCAGCAGTTGGCGCAGCAGATGGACGGCGACGTTGATGCCGATCAGCCAGAGCACGGCTGGCGGCAGGTTGATCGCCCGCTCGCTGGTGCCGCGACCCCGTCCCGGACGGTCGCCGTCGTCGAAAGGCATCAGAAACTCCGTAAGAAACCAACGCTGTGCTACGGCTTGCTTAGCGCTTTAGCCGACGTGAGCCCAGCCAAAGAAAGAGACCGCCCAGGAGCAGGGTCGGCGAGCCGCACAGGATCGCCACACCGCCCATTTCACCAAACGGATTGCCCTCGGTGACTGCGAGGATGCAGCCGAGCGTGAGAAACAGCACGATCCCGCCCGAAATAAGGAAAAACCAGGCGAGCCCGGTGCTTTTCGGCGGTGGAACCGGATCTACAGGCGGTGGCGGCGGCACGACCGAAGGATCGCTCACCGCCTCTGCTCCCTGGCCAGCCGCCCATTCCCCATGGCGCCCGGCCGATAGAAGGTATTGTAGGTATCGAACGGAATGATTCGGCCCTCGGGCGTCACAAAATGAACGCAGGAACGTTTGACGTTGCCCAGGCAGAAATTGAACCGGTCGAGAAACTCGACAATCGTGATGCGGAAGACGTTCTCGTAACCCGAGCCTTCCGGCATCGGCACGTCGGGAAGGCAGCAGAGCAACGAGCCGAGTCGCTCCGCCATGTTCGTGTCGGCCGTGGACAGCGACAGGAGATCGACAAAGCGTTGCCGCAGCTCGGGATACTTCTCGAACGAGATGGCGTTGGGTATGGCCGGCAACAACGCATCGCGCGGCACGAGCGACGTCAGCGGAATGACACGTTCGCCGTCGCGCAATCCATAGCCGATCGAGATGGAGGCGGGATTGCACGGCAGCGGGATCATGTCGCCATCGCCGAACACGCCGGAGTCCTCGATAATCCGGCGGCGGATCTCCGACAGCACGACGCGGTTCTTGCGCGGATCGAAGCCGTCGTTGCGGCCGGCATCCTGGACCGGCTGGAAATTGATGCCCCGTACGCAACGATACGTGAGCGCGTGGCGGATGATCTCACCGATCTCGCCATCGTTCACGCCGCGCTTCACGGTACAGACCAATGTCGTCGAGATGTTGCGCGCTTCGAGAGCTGCAAGCGCCTGACGACGAATGCGCGTCAGCGCCGCGCCGCGGATGTTGCGTAGCGCATCGTCGTTCAGGGAATCGAACTGCAGGTAAACCTCGAAGCCTGGCGTCAGTTCAGCCAGCGCATCGACGAAGGCAGGATCTTCGGCGATACGGATGCCGTTCGTGTTCAGCATGACATGGCGGATCGGACGCCGCCGTGCCGCTGCGAGGATCTCGAGAATCTTGGGATGGATGGTCGGCTCACCGCCCGATATCTGGACCAGATCGGGTTCGCCCTCGCTGGCCACCAATGCGTCGAACATGCGCTCGACTTCGGCCAGGCTGCGATGCGAGTTGCGCTTGGGCGAGGAGTCGGCAAAGCATACGGGGCAAGCAAGATTGCAGGCCTCGTTGATTTCGACGATGGCCAGGCAGGAATGCTGCTCGTGGTCGGGACACAGTCCGCAATCCCAGGGGCAACCATGGTCGGTACGTGTCTGCGGTGCCAAGGGCCGGTCGCCGGGCTTGAGATATTCGAGAGTACGGCGCCAGTAGACCGGATCGTCGGACACGAGGGTCTTCATCACCCCGTGTTCGGAGCACCGCTTCGAATAATAGATGGCGCCGTCTTCCTCGATGATCTTGGTCGGCACGAGACCGAGGCAGGTCTCGCAAAGTGATGTCGTCTGGCCGAGGAAGAGATATGGCGCCGACTTGCGCGCTATTCCGTCGTACATGCACCGCTCCTGCTGCGGATCATGACGGCAGCGTACAGGAGCAACCCCAGGCAAACTACGTGGAACAGGTTGAAGGGCCCGATCACGGTTGCATAGGGTTTGAAGAACTCCCAGACGAAGCGTTGCAGGGCGTACCAACTGACGGTGAGGTAGAAGCCGTTGGCCAACCAGAACCGGTCGCGTGCAGAAAAGCGCCAGATCAGAACGACGAACATCAGGGCCATCGCCAGCAATTCGTAGAGCTGCACCGGGTGGCGCAGGACTCCATCACCGAAATCGACGGCCCAGGGCAAAGTCGTCGGCGTGCCGTAGGTGAAATCGGCCAACCCTGAAAAGAAGCAGCCCAGACGGCCGACCGCGACCGTGGCGGCAAAAGGCGCCGCAAAGACAATGCCGGTCGAACCGCTGACACCGATCATGCGCTTGAAGGCTTCGACGGCCGCGATGGCGCCCGCGAGCCCGCCCACCATCGAGAAGCCGATAGCCCGCTCGCCCGAAAGCAAGGCGTTCGCCGTGCCGAAGAACATGGCGCCGCATAGTGCGCCACAGCCGGCCGCGATCGCATAGGCGCCGGGATGAGAAACGCGATTGGCCGGCAGTGCGGTGGCTGGAATGAGGTGGCGGGTGGTCAGCCAGAACACCGCCATCGATGTCACCCAGGCGGCGACATCGAAGAACGAATGGACGTACGGGAGCCCGAAGATCAGGTCTTCGGTCCGCCCTGGCCCAAGGCCCGCAGCCTGAGGCGCAGTGCGTTCAGCTTGATGAACCCTTCGGCGTCGCGCTGATCGTAGGCACCCTGGTCTTCCTCGAAGGTCACGTGCTGCATCGAGTAGAGCGACTTGGGCGACTTACGGCCGACGACGGTGGTGTTGCCCTTGTAGAGCTTGAGCCGCACCGTGCCGGTGACGTTCTCCTGGCTCTTGTCGATCAGGGCCTGCAGCATCTCGCGCTCCGGCGAGTACCAGAAGCCGAAGTAGACCAGCTCGGCGTACTTCGGCATCAGCTCGTCCTTGAGATGCCCCGCACCGCGGTCGAGCGTGATCGATTCGATGCCACGATGCGCCGCATAGAGGATTGTGCCGCCCGGCGTCTCGTAGATGCCGCGGCTCTTCATGCCGACGAAGCGGTTCTCGACCAGGTCAAGGCGG
>CALROF020000121.1:0-19119 GCA_943369775.1 Reyranella massiliensis 521 | reverse complement strand
CTGACACGCTCACTTTAGAGACCTGCGACCGGCCCACGATCGCCTCGGACGGCAGCGCTGCGCTCACGAGGCTTCGCGCAGCCGCCCGAGGCTCCCATCGAGCCCGTTCCCAATGTGCTACGGCCCGGAGTTCGTCTCGCGGGCGCTGCTGAAGTGGATCGTCGATCAGGGCATCCAGACCGCCCTGATCGAGCCCGGTAAGCCGTGGCAGAACGGAATGATGGAGAGCTTCAATGGCAAGTTCCGCGACGAATGCCTCGGCATGGAGTGGTTTCTGTCCCGTGCACAGGCAAAGGTCGTGATCGAAGCCTGGCGCAGGCACTTCAATGAAGTTCGCCCGCATTCGAGCCTCGGCTATTTGACGCCAGCCGAGTTCGCCGCGAAGCTTCGACACACCAGTGCAGCTCCCGCTTCCGCAACGGGCCGGGACGCTGCGCGACATGGGGGCTCCGCGCCCCGGCCCGTTGCAGCACCGTCCGAGTTGGGACAATCGAAGGACCAGGAGACGCCGGCTCTTCCAACTTAACCGTGGTCCGAAGAATCAGGGCAGGTCACCAACGCCTTCACAGCTTGCAGCACCGCCCGCACCGTCGCCGCATCGCTCCCCGCCGGCACCCGGATCACAGCCCCGCCATACTCGATCTCGATCACCGCCGAGTTCACCACCACCGACGCGAAGCTCAGCCGCTCCTTGGCCATCACAGATCGTCCGCGCGCCTGCCGACGCCAGGCGAACAACTGGGTCGGTGTCAGCCCATGGCGGCGTGCTACCGCGCTCACTGACCATTGCCGTCGACGCTCTCGGCCACGATCGCCGCCTTTTGCACGGCGCTCCACGTCCGCCGCCGACCAGCACCAGTGAAGATCTCCAGCCGCCGAGCCGGCTCCGATATGGGCTTAATCACTGTGTCCGACATAGGTCCAGCTCCCTTGACCTCGCTATCGGAAACTCGCTCAGCGCCTCACCTCAGAGCAATGTGGCCTGAAAACACCGCTTACGCTGGTGCAGCTCGCCGGCAAGGTCCACCGGACGTGGATCGATGACAAGATGGCGTCGCTCTACAGCGACAAGGGGTGCCTAAGGATCGAAAGGATTCGTGATCGGCCTGCTGCTGCTCAAGCACATGTTCGGGGTGTCCAGAAGAGCGCCGTCTTTGGCACTACCCAGCGTCATCCTCGTCGAGGACGATCCGCGTTTGCGTGACAATCATCCCGACGCCCTCGCGGAGTGGGATGACGATCGCGCTGTTCCGTTCCCTCATACTCGACCTGGCCTCAGCGGTGAGCGCCCCGGCGCTCGCATCGTGCCGTCCGAATCGGCTTCGAACTCGAACGGCCAGTCCAAAGGTCAGTATCACGTGGTGGCAATGCCCAGCTCTCTCGCCTTGATCTGCAGCGCCAGCACCTTCGAGAAGATGCGGCACTGTGCCAGGCCGCCGGCCAGGAACCACAGGCCGGGCTGGCCGGTAGGCCGCCACATGCCGGCGAGTTCACCTTCCGCGTCGAAGCCCCAGACTGGGCCGATGCGGTCAGTGATCGCGTCGCCAAGGACGTGGCGTACTGCTTCCTTCTGCCCCTCGTAACCGGTGGCGAGCACGATCAAGTCGGCGGCCCGCACCGAGCCATCCCTCATGAGCGCGCCTTTAGCGCAGAAACGCTCGATGTCCGCGAACTGGATCAGGCCGACTCGACCTTCGACGATCATCTGCGAGCAGCCAGCGTCGAAGTAGTAACCGCCTCCGCGGTTTCCGTACATGATCTGCCAGCCCGTGCCGTCCGGGCCTGAGGTAAGCTTGAAGCCGCGCCTCTTGAGCCCCTCTAGCAACACCTTGTCGGCAACCGCGTTCTTCTCCGTAAGCCGTTGGTGCGAGCGACTGTAGATCGGGTACGGGAAGGAGGTGGCGAGGAGGTCGCAGTCCTCGAAAGAGATGTTCTCGTCGTAGAGGGCATAGGGCGCCTGCGCCTCCTTGAGGCTGACGACCAGGGTCGGACCGTTCTGGATGATCGAGACCTCGGTGGCACCGGACACGGAGAGGTCCTGGGCGACGTCGTGGCCCGACGTGCCGGTGCCCAGCACCAGCGCGCGCTTGCCCTTCCAATCCAGCCCGCTGCCGTAGTCGCCCGAATGGCGCACGGCGCCGCGGAACTCGTTGAGGCCCGGAAGGTCTGGCCACTTGGGGATCGTACTGACGCCATTGCAGAATATGACATGGCGCGGGTGCATGACGCGTTCGCCGCCGTCAGCCCGCCTCAGAGTGATGGTCCAGCGCTTGGCCGCGTCGTCATAGCGGGCGGCAGTGAGTTCCGTGCCGGTCCAGACGTTGAGCTCCATGGCCTCGGCATAGATCTCGAACCAGTTGGCCAGCATGTCCTTCGGCACGAAGACCGGCCAGGAGCGTGGGAACGGCATGTACGGAAAGTGATTCACGCGCGTCTCGTTGTGCAAGGTCAGCGCGTGATAGCGCCGCCGCCAGGAGTCGCCCAGCCGTTTCTCGCGGTCGATCGCAAGCGTGTCGACACCAAGCATGCCCAGGCGTGCCGAAACCATCAGCCCCGCCTGCGCTGCGCCCACCACCAGGACGGCAGGGTCGCGGTCAGCATAGGCGACGGCTCGTCGGCGGCGGTCGGCCCAGTTCTCGCCGCCGAAATTGCGCTTCCAGTCGACGTCCTGCCAGCGCTTGCCATTTGCCGGGTCTTCGTGGCCGCGTATCTCGTCGAGCGCGGTCATCAACGTCCAGGCACGCGGCGCGCCTCCCTCGGAAACCAGGCGCACGACGCCATTGCATGGACCGATGACGGTCTCGAAAGTAAAGATGGCCTCGATGGCTTTAGTCCCCGCACGCTCGATGTACCGCGGCGGCGTGCGGTCCTTTGCGAGCTCCAGGCCATGTGGCGCCGTGCGGGCCAATGAGGGAAGCATTCTGTGTGCGATTGCGCCCGGGCTTGACGTCGTATGCAGATTCCAAGTGAAAGCGAGGATGTCGCGCCAGTGGCACTCGTTGGCGAAGAGCGCCGCGATGCGAGCGCCATCGCGGCAGGCTAGTGCCGTCGCGAAATCGCCAAGCCAACGCTGTGCCGCCGACTTTGCCAAAGTTTCCGTCGCAGTCCCGTCCATTGGATTATCCCATGCTTGCAAGCGTCACTGCCGAGGTGTCTTCGTTCTGAGCGAAAGTGTAGGCGCTGCGGTCACGGAACAGCAGCAATCGAACCCGCACGATCTGCGGGGTGCTCATGCCAAATGCCGAGCCGCCAGTACGCGCGGTCATGGTATCGTTTGGAACTTGCCCCCGATCGACCGCGTGTCCTGGAAGGCAACGCCTGCGCGCGGACGGCGATCCATACGTGCTCTGACGGCAAAGGCGGCTCGGATAAAATTCTCGACCTCGAAGACCTCCGGACCACTCCGGCGACCGCCGAACATAGCTTCCTATTCCATTTCTGCCTATCGTCACTCCTGCGGATAACGCCACGGCATGGGGGGATGAAATGCAGCCTCGTCGATGGTCCATTGCGGCAGAGCGAGGCCCGGGCCCGCATCGGCAAAGACCATGCGGACCCGCGTGCCGATGCCGACGCGACGCACCATCTCCGGCGGCGCGAGCGTGCCATCCGGCGTCGCGAGGTTGCCGACGACGCGCAAGGCTTCGTGCTCGCTGGGTTGGCCCTTCTGCGTATCGAGGTCGACCAAGAGGATGAGATAGGGCGTGTGGGCCTTGAAGGCCGGCTGAATGGCGTGATGGACCTCGGTGTAGGAGTGGACGGCGCCGCGACCCTCGACCGGCACCCACTCCGACTTCGGGCTGGCGCACCACGGACAGGCCGTGGTTGGCGGATAGCGCAGCAGGCCGCAGGCGCCGCATTTCTGGAGATGGAAGTCATGCGCCGCACAGTGCTTGAAATACGCAAGGTTCTCGACATCGAGGTCGTTGATGTCAAGCGGCATGTCGAGATATTTGGCCTGGATCGCCATGGTCGTGTCCCTTTCCCTCAGTCGCGCCGCATCACCATGGCCGAGCCCGTCCCCGGATTCGCCCAGCCCATATTGGCCGTCACTTCGCACTTCTTGACCTGCCGGCAACCGCCCTCGCTGTAGTCGTAGGTATGCTGGCGCTTGCCGTCGGGGCCCACGGGACATGAATCGTCGGCATCGTGGCGCAGCTGGCGCACGTTCTCGATCACCATGTTCAGGCCGTGCGTATAGCCCTCGCACAGATGGCCGCCGCTGGTGTTGTTGGGCCGCCGCCCGCCGAGCCGGATCGTCCCGTCGCTGACATAGGCGCCGCCTTCACCCTTCTTGCAGAAGCCGTAATCCTCGAGTTGCAGCATGGTTGTGAAGGTGAAGGCGTCGTACGAGCCGGTGACGTCGACATCCTCCGGTCCAACCCCGGCGTTGGGCCACAGGATCTCGCGGGCATAGCGACCGGCGACGGTCGAGATCGGTCCGTGCTGGTAGTGCATGTCGAGGCGCGGCTTGCTGCAGCGGCCGACGACGCCGCGGATCAACGTACGCGGATGGCGGCAGTCGCGCGCCCGCTCCGCGCTGGCTACCACGAGAGCCGTGCCGTTGTCGGTCTCGACGCAGCAATCCAGCAAATGGAGCGGCTTGCAGATGATACGGCTGGCAAGCACGTCGGCGACACTGACCCGCTCCCTGTAGAAGGCCTTTGGGTTGTTCGAAGCGTGTTCGCTGTGGATCGCCTTGACGGCGGCGACCTGCTCAGGCCGCGTGCCGTAGTCGTGCATATGGCGCATGAACGTCGGGCTGAACATCTGACCTGCGCTCTGCCAGCCATAGCTGCGACTATGCAGCATGTCACCCGAGACGGGTGCCGCGGCACGCGCGCCGGTGCCGCCGATGCGCACCTGCGAGAAACCGTTCATGGCGCGAAAGATCACCACGACCTTGCACATGCCGGCTTCTATCAGGCCCATCGCCATGCCGACCAAGGCTTCCGTGGAGGAGCCGCCGCCGAACACGTCCATGTAGAAGTTGGCGCGGATGCCGAGGTCGCCGGCGATGAAGGTCGAGAAGGTTGAATCGCCCGACTGGTAGGACAGCATGCCATCGACGTCGGATGGTTTCAGGCCGGCATCCTCTATCGCGTTGCGCACCGCCCACGTCCCCAGCGCGCGCGTCGTCTTGCCCGAGCCTCGCGTGTAGGTCGTCTCGCCGACACCGACGATGGCGTACTTGTCGCGCAGATGCTTCGGGCTGGTGGCATCGGTCTCGGCCGGCAGCGTCATGACGTCCTCCTCCTATTTTCAGCTTTCGTTGGCGCCTGTTGCTCCATCCAGACGGTCTTGAGAAACGCGCCGACCTGCGCAATGGCAGCTTTGGCTATTTCGAGACGTGGCCAGAACCAGTGCCAAACGTGAGGGACACCCTCAAACATTTCCAGAGTGACATCCACACCTGCTGCCCGCGCTGCGTCGGCGAGCCCCAGCGAATCAGATGCCAGCATTTCGGAAGTGCTTGCGTGTATCAACATTGGAGGCAGGCCGCGAAGATCCGCGAACCGTGGTGATGCCAAGGGATGGGTTGCCGGATTGGCTCCAAGATAGGACGACGCGTAGGCTACGATGTCTTCAGTCTTTACGAGTGGATCGCTGATTGTAGCGGCGGACGCTGCAATGGTGTTGCACGTCAAATCAACCCAGGGAGATAAACAAACCGCGGCCGCAGGCATGGCATCACCGGCACTAAGAGCGGCGACTAGTGTCGCCACAGTAAGGCCGCCTCCGGCCGAGTCGCCCACGACGGCCAATCGCTGAGATCCGATGTCCTGGAGAAGCAGGCGATACGCGGCGACGGCGTCGTCGACCGCGGCGGGGAACGGGTGCTCGGGGGCGAGGCGATAATCAAGCAACAGTACATTGGCACTTGCTGCAATCGCTATCGCGGCGGCCAGATGTCTGTGCGATCGAGGAGATCCGATCACATATCCGCCGCCGTGTAGATATAGAATAGTGCGGCCGTCGACTGGATACTCCGGTTCGACCAGCTCTCCGATCAATCCATTGCGCTCCCAGAGTCGAATCGTCGCGCCAACCGGCAGGGCAAAGGCTCGTTCGGCGCGGTCGTAGGCCGCGCGCCGTTCCGCCACGGTCGCGCTAGACATTGACGGCTGCTTGCGAAGGAACGACATCAATGCTGTCAGATCATCATCCATCGCTTAACCTCCTTGGGAAGTTTCGATGCGGGTGGGCCTGTGCTTCTGCGGCCAGGTCACCTTTCGGCCGTTGGTCAAATTCAAGCCGCGAGGTCGAAATCTTCGAGATCGGGCTTCTGCATTTCGGCGCGAAAGCGGTCGAAGCTCCACGGCCAGAGCGCGGGGTTGCCGTTGCGGTCGAGATACCAGCTCTTGCAGCCGGACACCCAGACCGTGCCTTTCATGGCCTCGCGCAGGGCAGCATTGAAGCGTGCGGACGCCGCTGCGTTGGGTGCCACGGCGCGGCACTTACCGTCGCATACCAGGTCAACGAGCTGCAGGATGTAATCGATCTGCAGCTCGGAGATCATGATTACCGAGAAATTGCCGATCGGGCTGTTGGGTCCGACCAGCATGAAGAAGTTGGGGAAGCTCGGCACCGCGACCGAGCGGTAGGCCTCGTTGGCGACCGCCCAGGCGTCGGCCAGCCGCCGACCGCCCTCGCCCACGACCTCCATCGGCCGCACGAAGGCATGGCCGTCGAACCCGGTCGCCAGCACCAGCACGTCGAGCTCGTGCAGCATGCCATCCTTGGTCCGCACGCCGGCCGCCTCGATCCGCCCGATACCGTCGGTCAATAGCTCGGCGTTGGGTTTCTGCATCGCCGGGTAGAACGTGTCGGACATGATGAGGCGCTTGCAGGCCGCTCGATAGTTGGGCGTCAGCTTCCGTCGCAGCTTGAGGTCGGGGACGTTCTCCTCAAGGTTGGCGCGGCAGGCATCCTCGATCTTCTGCAGCTCATTCTGGTCACCCACCACGGCGCGGGCGAAGGTGTCGACGAAACGCTGCGCCCAGAAATCGTAGGATTGCCGCAGCCTCTCGGGCGAGCCGAGATACATCGCCTTCTCGTCCTCGCTGTAGGCCGGATTGGCGAGCGGCAGCACCCACTGCGCGGTGCGCTGAAATAGCTTCACTTTCGCTACGCTGTCGACGATGGCCGGCACGATCTGGAGGCCCGTCGAGCCAGTGCCGACGATGCCGACCCGCTTGCCTTCGAGCGCGACCGAATGATCCCAGCGCGCGGAATGGAAACAAGGGCCCTCGAAGTCCTTGAGGCCTGCGATGTCGGGATAGGCCGGGTGATGCAGCACGCCGGTGGCCGCGATGACGAAATCGACCGTGTCGGTCGTGCCGTCCTGAACCGAAAGATGCCAGCGCCGGTCGCGATACTCGGCGCGCGCGATCTCGCTGTTGAAGCGGAAGTGTTTGGTCAGTCCATACTTCGCGGCGACGCCCTCGAAATATCCCTGGATCTCTGCGCCCGGCGAGAAGCGGCACGTCCAGTCGCCCTTGAGTTCAAAGGAGTAGGCATAGACGTGGGAGGGCACATCGCAGGACAGGCCGGGATAGGTATTGTCGCGCCAAGTGCCGCCCAGACCGGCGGCCTTTTCGTAGATCGTGAAATCCTCGATGCCACGTTGCTTGAGCTTGATGGCCGCGAGCATGCCGGACATGCCCGCGCCGATGATCGCAAAACGCTTGCGCATGCTGTCACCTTTCATTCAGCCGGGCGTCGCATACCCACCGCTCACGCTCAGTACTTGCCCAGAAACATGTCCCGCCATGCTGGGCGAGGCGAAGAACAGCACCGCGTTGGCAATGTCCTCAGCCCGACCAATCTTGCCGAGCGGGATCACCCTTCTGGCTTTCTCCACTTGTTCATCGGAAAAGAAGGCGTCGCGGCCGATCCACAGGCTGTTGGTGCCAATCTCTTTCGACGCCGTCGGCAAGACTAGGCCTGGAGCCACGACATTGCACCGGATGCCATGGCGGCCGTACTCCTTTGCAATTGCCTTCATGAAAGTGTTTATGCCGGCCTTTGCTGCTCCATAAACCGTTTCCCGAGCCTCGCCAAAGCTGGCATCCGAGCTGACAGAAACAATCGTGCCTCCACCGGCATCGACAAGCCGAGGCAACGCGGCTTGGGTGCACAGGATTGTCGACACCAAGTTGACCTCGATCAGCCGCCGCCAGTGTTTCGTCGACTGCCGAGCGAAAACTGACGGACGATCCCAACCGACGTTGTTGATCAGGACATCCAGGCGTCCGTGTTCGGTCATGGCGCGCCCGATGAGCGCGTTTACGTCTTCTTCCTGAGTCACATCCGCTGCTTGGAAGATGACCCGCCCTTTACCCTGCTTGGTGGCGTCTTTCAGTGTTCGCTGTGCCTGCTCTTCATCGATGTCGCCGAAAACGACATTGGCGTTTTCTCGAGCCAAGGCAAATACGATAGCGCGTCCAATATTGGACGCGCCGCCGGTTACCAGTACGGATTTGCCGCCAAGACCGATGTCGACCATTGGCTATTCAGCCGCGATAGCCAAGGGCACCCCAACGGATGCACCCACGTCCAAGGCCTGAAGACGCGGAAGAACCTCCTTTGCGAACAGGCGCATATTCGCCTGAGCTATGTCGTGCGGCATTCCGCCGAAACTGAAAATCCCAATGAATCCGCCACAATCGGTTAACCGTTGATAGTGTAGCATCTGCTCGTAGACTTGGTGTGGTGTTCCGCGCACCTGTAGGTCAGCAAGGAAATTCACAAAAGCATCGACGCCATGTTTTTTTATGTTTTGCGCCAGAGCGCCGTAATACTCATACCCCTTGATGTCGGCGAGGCCCTCGTTGTGGAACTCGTAATGTTCGAGCGCTGAGCGGCTATAGCCTCGCGCATACTCTTCATGCATCGCGTCGGCCACTTTCGCGTCCTCATTGCAACAGATGAAGCACGCCAAAATCGGCTTGGGAGGTTCAGCGCCATTATGGATTTCGCGATAGATTTCCCGATATGCATTGAGCTCTGCAATCGTCTTATCCCAAGGCTTCTGCGCAATAATTAACAGACCGACACCTAGCTGCGCCATGATTCGAGCGGATTCAGGTGACACCGCGGAAGCGTAGACCCGTCCCTTGAAGGTGGAGTGAGGGGAGGGGCGAATGGCGGTCTTCGGCTGCCGGTAGTAGTTGCCGGCACTTTCAATCCACCCTGTTTCGAGGGCACCAAGGATCGCCTCGGAGTATTCCACGAAGCGCTGTCGGGACTCCCCCATGGTCGCTCGAAAGCCATCGAATTCAATACGCCCAAGCCCACGTCCGATACCGAGGATCGCCCGGCCATCGGAGACGTGATCGAGTACGGCCACTTCCTCTGCCAGACGAACCGGATCGTGCCATGGAAGCACCATGACCATGGATCCGAGTCGAACTCGCTTGGTGCGGCCAGCCATATACGTCAGGAACTGCGCAACATTCGGGCACATTGTGTAGTCGTCGAAGTGGTGCTCGGCGGCCCAGATCGAATCGAAGCCAAGAGGTTCGGCGAGATCTGCCATGGCCAGCTCATGACGATAGACCTGACGATCGGACAAACCAGACAGGTTTTGGAAGAATGTACTCATCCCTACATGCATCTTGGCGTTTCCTCGGCCGTGGGTCGCGGGTCAAACAAGAAAATACACGCTCTCTCTGAAGCTCTATCGACAGTTCATTTCCAAGAAGGTGACGAGGATGCACTGACTAGACTCTTGGCAATTTCTAGTATTAGTTAGAATTGAGGGTGGCCGCAACGCCAATTCCGGTACGCCAGAGCGAATGCTGCGGTCCTTCGCTGGCGCGGAAGGATTTGGAGGCTAGGCAACGGTTTAGGTCCCAACAGTCCTGCGCTGCCCGATCGGCGCGTTCCAGCTAAGACCAGTACGGCGAGGAGTGCACAATATGGACTACGACCTGAAGATTGTCGGTGGCTGCATTGTAGACGGCACGGGGCGCGAGCGATTCCGTGGTGACATTGCCATAAAGGATGGGCGGATCGCCGCCATTGGCGAGATTTCCGGCAAAGGCGCACAAACGATCGACGCTGGCGGATTGATTGTAGCGCCGGGATTCGTCGACATTCACACCCACTACGATGCCCAGATCATGTGGGATCGGATGCTTAGCATCTCGCCTTGGCATGGCGTCACGACGGCCGTGATGGGGAATTGTGGTTTCGGCGTTGCGCCGACGCGGCCGGAGCATCGCGGTCTGATTCTCCGGACCCTGGAAAAGGTCGAGGGCATGAGCGTCGAGGCGCTGGAAGCGGGGCTTGGGAAGACTTGGCCTTTCGAATCGTTTCCTCAGTACCTCGACGCGATTGAACGGCAAGGCAGTGCGATCAATGTTGCCGTTCTTGTCGGCCACACGCCGGTGCGCTTCTACGTCATGGGCGAGGAGGCGACCGAAAGACATGCGCGCCCGGATGAGCTGGCGCGCATGCGGGAACTTGTCCGGGAGGCCCTAACCGCCGGCGCGATCGGATTTGCCACATCGAAGGCTGCAACCCACGTCGGCTACGGCGGCAGGCCGGTGCCGAGTCGGGCTGCGGAAGTGTCGGAAATTTTCGCGCTGGCCGGGGTGTTGGGCGAGGTCGGCAGCGGAATTTTCCAGGCGACTGTCGGTAAAGAGCTGTTCTTGGACGAGTTCGCGCAAATCGCACGAGCAACTGGTCGCCCGGTGACTTGGACAGCAATGCTTACAGGCCTTTCACTTGGATCCGGTGATCACCGGGAGCAGCTTCGGCGATCCGAGGAGTTGGCGGCGGAGGGATTGCCAATCTTTCCACAAGTAACGCCGCGTGCTCTCATGTTTGACTACCAGTTCAAACAACCTTTTCTCTTCGAACCGATGTCCTTGTTCAAGCCGGTTGCTGCAGCAGATCTGGACGCCAAACGTCGCATCTATGCCGATCCTAGCTTTCGAGCTGGATTCGCCGAACTGATGGAGCGGGGCGCAAGAGAGTCTTTTCGGTCCGCTTTCGCAAAGACGATTATCTCGCAGTTCGGTCCCGATCCAAAGTTGGAGGAGCGATTGCTGATTGATGTTTCGCGGGAGCGAAAGGTCAAACCGACCGATATGGCACTCGATCTCGCCTTGGCGACAAACCTGGAGGCGCGGTTCCGTATGCCGGTGGCAAACCATGACGAAGCCGAAGTTGAACGATTGCTGAAGAGTGCGTGCACGGTGATCGGTTTGTCAGACGCCGGTGCCCATGCAAGTCAACTCTGCGATGCGTGCTTGCCGACTTATCTGCTTGGCCATTGGGTTCGTGAGAAGGGCGCACTGCCGCTCGAAGAGGCGGTTCGTAAGCTAAGCAGCCGTCCGGCCGAGGTTTTTGGACTTTCGGATCGCGGCTTGATTGCCTTGGGCCGGCCTGCGGATCTTGTAGTGTTTGACCCGACGACGATCGGCAGTGGCAAGATTCGCCGGATCTTTGACCTTCCCAGTGGTGCAGACCGTCTTGTTGCCGACGCGGTAGGCGTCGAGGCCGTGGTTGTGAATGGTAAAGTGGTGAGGCAATCCAACCATGACACCTTCAACTCCTCGGCATCAGTAATGCCAGGACGTCTCTTGCGGCATGGTCGAGCGGATGCATAGAGGATGATGTGATCGCTTTCAGCGAGCAGGCGGCCAGTGTCGCTTGCATCGTCCGAGAGCGGAGCCGGTCCAAGCTTGGGATTCATATTTATCTTGTTGACGGCCCTTGCTTATCGCCAGTAGGTTCTCCGAAAATCAAACAGTCACTAGAAAACGCGAAATCGATGCTCAGGGATGGCGCTTCGGACGCGGTTACTCATTCGATGCATGCGTGGTCATGCTGGGTTTGGCGGCAAGCGTACCATTGTGAAGTGGTGTGTCCCGCTGCTCAGTGGGCACGTCTACGGCCACATAGACCTGAAGATAGCTGATCTGCGGTGAAGGCGTCGAGAGGTATGAAAGGTGGACGACATTTCGATCCTAGGCATTGCTGATTTGTCCAAGCGGTTTGGCGGCGTCACCGCCGTCGAGGACGTTTCGGTTGAGGTGCCGCGCGGTGGTATCGTCTCCATCATCGGCCCCAACGGCGCGGGCAAGACATCTTTGCTCAACATGATCTCGGGTTTCTACAAGCCCGACACCGGCCGGGTCCTCCTAGAAGGCCGGGACATTACTCAGAAGAAGCCCAGCGATATTGCTTCCTTGGGTATCGCTAGGACCTTCCAAAACATCGCCTTATTCAGCGGCTTGACCGTTCTCGACAATCTGATGCTGGGCCGCCACGTGCGGATGAAAGCGGGTGTGCTGTCGAGCGTCATCTATTGGGGTATGGCGCAGAAGGAGGACATCGCCCATCGCGAGGCGATCGAGGAAATCATCGAGTTCCTGAAGCTGCAGGACTTGCGCAAGCAGCCGACCTCGGCTTTGGCTTATGGCCTGCGCAAGCGTGTCGAGTTGGGCCGGGCACTGGCGTCTGAACCCAAGGTGTTGCTGCTCGATGAGCCGATGGGCGGCATGAATCAGGATGAGAAGGAGGACATGGCCCGTTATGTCCTGGATGTGAACCAGGAACGCGGCGTGACCGTCGTCCTGATCGAACACGATATGGGCGTAGTGATGGATATTTCCGACAAGGTTGTGGTGCTCGACCGCGGGCGGCGTATTGCCTCTGGTACGCCTGACGAGGTGCAGCGCGATTCTCAGGTGATCAAAGCCTATCTGGGCACGAGCAAGGGTGGCGGAAGGACATGAGCCTGGTCAACTCATCTCAAACCGATACTCTCCCCAAGCTGGTCAAGTACAACGCCGCGACCACCCCGCTTGGCGCCGGCATGCGAGAGAAGACCCGCGGCGTCTGGCAGACTTATAGCTGGGCCGAGTATCGCGACCAGGTGCGCGACTTCGCACTTGGGTTGGCGTCGCACGGCTTCGGGCGCGGCGACAGGCTTTCGGTGATCGGCGACAACCGGCCGCAGCTCTACTTTGCGCAACTCGCTGCCCAGGTCTTGGGTGGCGTATCGGTGCCGGTTTACCAAGACTCGATCGCGTCGGAACTCGCCTTTGTTCTCAACCACGCTGAAACGTCGGTGATCGTCGCCGAGGACCAGGAGCAGGTCGACAAGGCGCTGTCGTTGAAAGACAAGCTGCCGCTACTGCGCTTGATTGTGTTCGACGATCCGCGCGGCCTGTGGGCTTACGACGATCCGATCCTGCGCTCGTTCGAGAGCGTGCTCGAAGCCGGGCGTGTTTTTGGCGCTGCGAATCCGAGCTTCTATGAGGCCGAGCTGACAAAGGGAAAAGCCGACGATACGGCGATGATTGCCTACACGTCGGGCACGACAGGAACTCCCAAGGGCGCCATGCTCACTCACCACAACATGATCGCCACGGCTGAAGCGTTCATCGAGGTGAACGACGTAAAGTGCGGCGACAATTGGCTCTCCTACCTGCCTATGGCTTGGGTGGGCGATACGACCTTCACCTTGGGCATGGCCCTCGTGGCACGGCTCACCGCCAATTGCCCCGAGAATCCCGAGACTGTGCAGCGCGACCTGCGTGAGCTCGGGCCCAACGTCATGCTAGCACCGCCTCGTATCTGGGAGAGCATGCTAACCCAGATGCAGGTCAAGAGTGTCGATGCCACGCCCTTCAAGCGTCGCATCTTCGATTATTTCCGGGGCTTGGCCGAGCGCTGCGAATTGGACCGCTCCGACGGCAAGTCGCCGTCGCTCGTAGACCGACTGGGGCTGGCGCTGGGCGAAGTGCTGGTCTATGGCCCGGTGCGCGACCAACTGGGGCTGCGCAACGCACGCTGGTGCTACACCGGCGGTGCGCCGCTCGGTCCCGACACGTATCGCTTCTTCCGTTCATTCGGCGTCAACTTGAAGCAGGTCTACGGCGCCACCGAAGCGACGGCGCTGATCGCTTGCCAGGCTGATGCGGAGACCAATCCCAATACGGTCGGTCGCCCCATACCCCGCATCGAGATAAAGATTGACGACCGAGGCGAGGTCATGCTGAAGGGCCCGAACGTGTTCGTCGGCTACTTCAAGCAGGAGGAAGCGACGCGGGACACGCTGACGCTCGATGGCTGGCTGAAGACAGGCGATGCCGGGTTCTTCGACAAGCAGGGCCACCTCGTCATTGTCGACCGGGCCAAGGATGTGGGAAAGCTCTCCGACGGCTCGGCGTTCGCTCCGCAGTTCATCGAGAACAAGCTGAAGTTTAGCCCGTTCATCCGCGAGGCCGTCGCCTTTGGCGATCGGCGGCCATTCGTGGCGGCGATGATCGCCATCGACATCCAAACAGTGGGCTCGTGGGCTGAGAAGAAGGGCCTCGCCTATACGAGCTACATCGACCTCAGCCGTAAGCCCGAGGTCGCCGCGCTGATCGGCGCCGAGATCGCCAAGGCCAATGCGACCCTGCCCGATATCCAGCAGGTAAAACGCTATCTGCTGTTGAACAAAGAACTCGAAGCCGACGACGCCGAGATGACGCGCACGCGCAAGGTGCGGCGCAAGTTCGTCGCCGAGAAATATGTCGCCGTCATCGAAGCATTCTATGGCGGCCAGGACCAGGTCGACTTGACCATGGACATTACTTTCGAAGATGGCCGCCGCTCGACGATCAATTCGACTATCGCAGTCCACGATATGACAACGGGTGCGCCCGTCCGTCGGGCCGCCTGAGGAGTGGGGATGCCTGAGGATCTGGGTTTCGCTTTCGCGCTGCTGCTAAACGGCGTCTCGATCGGATTGATGTATTCGTTGATCGCGCTGGGATTTGTGCTGGTCTACAAGGCGACCGACGCGATCAATTTCGCCCAGGGCGAGTTCGTCATGCTGGCTGGGCTCATCGTGGCGCTGGCACTCTCCTATGCAGGAATGCCGCTGATCGGTGCTATTGGGATCACACTGGCGACGATGATCGCCTTCGGCTTTGGTCTCGAACGCGTCGTGTTGCGGCCGCTACTCGGTCGACCCGTCGTGGCGGTAATCATGGCCACTATCGGTTTGGCCGCCATGTTGCGCGGCCTGGGGCCGGTGATCTTCGGCAGCGAGACTAGGGCGGTGTCGCTGCCGATCGGTGACGAGCCGATTGTCTTCGGCCCTGCCAGCCTGCCGCCGATCCAGGTCGCGGGCGCGGTGGTGGCGATTTTTTTCTTCGTGGCATTCAGTTGGTTTTTCAAGAGGAGCCGGATGGGCGTCGCCATGCGGGCGGTGGCCGACAACCAGCAGGTGGCTCAGGCGATGGGCATTAACGTCGAGCGCTATTTCGCGCTCGCCTGGGCGATGGCTGGCGTCGTGTCGGCCTTGGGCGGCATCGTCTGGGGCAGCATGCTGGGCGTCGATGTGCACTTGGCATTGGTCGGGCTAAAAGTGTTCCCAGTGGTGATCCTGGGCGGTCTCGATTCGATCGGCGGTGCGCTGGTCGGCGGCCTGATCATCGGCATCGTTGAGAGCTTGGCCGCCGGATACCTAGATCCCTATGTCGGCGGCGGAACCAAGGACTTCGCGCCTTATGTGCTGATGATCCTTGTACTGATGATCCGGCCCTACGGCATCTTCGGTAAACGCAAGATAGAGCGCGTGTAGTTCCATGTTTCACCGTGAATCCGGAGTCTTCAAGACGACCTACCGCGCCGACATGGCGCTCTATCCGCTGCCGATCGCCAAGTGGACTGTCGCCGTGCTTGCGCTGCTCTTTGTGGTGATCGTGCCGCTCACAGTCCACGAATACTACCTCTCTATTCTCAATCTAATCTTCATCGCCATCGTGGGCGCGCTCGGGCTGAACATTCTCGTGGGTTACACCGGCCAGATCTCATTGGGGCACGGCGCCTTCATGTCGGTCGGCGCTTACACCGCAGCCAACCTTGCGGTGAAGCTAGATCTGCCGTTCTGGATCACGCTGCCGGCGGGTGGGCTGATGGCGGCGGCGATCGGCGTCGTCGTCGGCATGCCGAGCTTACGCATCAAGGGCCTCTACCTCGCCATCGCCACGCTAGCGGGGCAGCTCATCATCGAGTGGACTATCAACCATGTGCCGGCGATCTCGGGCGGCGCGCAGGCTTCGATCCAGATCGACCGGCCTAGTCTGTTCGGCTTTAGCTTCAATACCCAAGGCAGCCTCTATTTCTTCCTGCTGTTCTTCGCCGTGCTGGCTATCGTGGCGACGCTCAACCTGGTGCGCAGCCGCATCGGCCGGGCGTTCGTGGCGGTGCGCGACCAGGACATCGCGGCCGAGATCATCGGTATCGACATCTATCGCTACAAGCTGATGGCGTTCGCGATCTCTTCCTTCTATGCCGGGGTCTGCGGCGTGCTCTACACCTACTATTTTGGCATCGCCAATTACGAGCAGTTCCAGCTCATCGTCTCGATCGACTACCTCGCCATGATCATCATCGGCGGGCTGGGCTCAGTTTTGGGGTCGATTTTCGGGGCACTGTTCGTAACCTTATTGCCGATTGTACTTCGTATCGTACTTGAGAATTTTGGCTCGCTGTTCTTCACTGAGTCTGAGATGGCGAACGTCATCTCCGGAGTGCGGCTAGGCGTGTTCGGCGGCCTGATTATCCTTTTCCTGATCGTCGAGCCTGAAGGGCTCAATAGATTGTGGCGGAATATCCGGAGCTACTTCCGGGTTTGGCCCTTCTCCTACTAGAGCGGGGCGTTACGGCGAAGCGAAGGGAGAAACCCATGACGAGGTTCGCTAGGAGTTGGCTGGGAATGTCGGCGATGGCTGGCTCCCTGATGTTCGGCGGAGGCCAAGCCTTCGCGCAGAAGGAACTGGTGTTCGGTCTCCAGTGCGATCGAACTGGTGTGACGGCCACAGTGGGCGTCAACCTTTGCCCAGGTTATCACGACTACATTGCCCTGGTGAACAGCAAGGGCGGGGTCGAGGGTTACAAGATCAAGGTTCTCGAGGTCGACAACGAGTATAAGGTGCCGCCCGCCATGGAAGCGCACGAGCGCTTCAAGAAAGAGGGTGCAGTCCTCGAGGGGCTCTTCGGAACCGCGTCGACGATGGCTTTGACCAAGAAGCTAGAGGAGGACAAGATTCTCGGTACGTCTCCGGGCTTCGGATCCGCCTCGGCTGCGGACGGCAAGCGCTTCCCTTATTCCTTCCCGATCGCCGCCAGCTACTGGTCGCAAGCCGGTGCTGCGGTGGCATTCGCCAAGGAGAAGCTGGGCGGGAGTCTCAAGGGTAAGAAGATCGCTTACCTTTTCTTTGACAACCCAGCGGGCAAGGAGCCGATGCCGATCTTCGAGGAACTCGCCAAGTCCGAGGGGTTCGAATTGCGGACCTTCGCGGTGCCCGCACCAGGTCTAGAGATGGGGGCGCAAGTCCTTGATATCACCAGCCGCTTCAAGCCGGACTTCGTCATCACCCACCTGTTCGGCCGCTCGCCGTCGGTCTCCATCAAGGAGCTGAAGGGCAAGGGCTATCCGCTGAGTAAAGTCGTCGCCTTCGTGTGGGGTAGCGCCGAGGCCGACATCATCGCGGCCGGCGGCATGGGCGTCGCTGAAGGCTACAATGGCATCCAGTTCGCTGGCGTCGGCAAGGACTTCCAAGTTATCAAAGACATCGAGGCCATGTACAAGGCGCAGGGTAAGCCTGTGCCGAAGGAAATGGACTCGACAGTGTACTACAACCGCGGCGTCTTCGTTGCAGCCTTGCACGTCGAGGCGGCCCGTAATGCGATCAAGGCCAAGTCTGGCGCGGTGCCGAACTCGGAAGAGGTCAAGAAGGGCATGGAAGCGATCAAGGGCTTCACCCTGGGCGGCCTGGTGCCGCCGATGGAGATCACGCCCGCTGATCACGAAGGTGGCGGATGGGTCCAGATTTGGACAGTCAAGGGCGGAAAGCTCGTCCGGACTAAGGACTGGTTTCAGGGGTATCGCGAGATCATCCAGAAGCATCTCGCGGCAGAAGCCTCAAAGTCCTGAACGAAGGAGCGCGCGGGCGGCGGGAAACCGCTGCCCGACACCCCATGCTGGCAATCAACAACATCGAAGTCGTCTACGACCGCGTCATTCTCGTCCTCAAGGGCGTGTCGATCGACGTGCGCGAAGGCGCCATCACGACCCTGCTGGGCGCCAATGGCGCCGGCAAGACGACGACGCTGAAGGCGATCTCCGGCGTGCTGCACAGTGAGCGCGGCGAGGTCACCAAGGGTACGATCCAGATCGGCGACCGTCGCATTGACGGCATGCGTGCGCACGATGTCACGCGGCTCGGTCTCGCCCAGGTTTTCGAGGGCCGGCGCGTGTTCGAACATCTGACCACGGAGGAGAACCTGATTGCCGGCGGCCACGTCCGGAAGGACGGCAGTGCGGTGAAGCAGGGAATCGAACTGGTCTATACGTATTTCCCGCGGCTCAAGGAGCGGCGGAATCAGCAATCCGGCTACCTTTCGGGCGGCGAACAGCAGATGCTGGCGATCGGCCGGGCATTGATGAGCCGACCCAAGGTCGTGCTGCTGGACGAGCCGTCGCTCGGCCTTGCGCCCATGCTGATCGAAGAGATCTTTGGCATCGTCAGTCGCTTGGTCCAGCAGGAGAAACTCTCGGTCCTCTTGGTTGAGCAGAATGCCACCATGGCGCTCGCGGTCGCCGATCACGGCTACGTCATGGAGAACGGTCGCATCGTGCTCGAAGGGCCGGCCGACAAACTGCGCGATAACTCCGACATCAAGGAATTCTACCTCGGCCTCAACGAGGGCGGCGCGCGCAAGTCTTACCGCGACACCAAGCATTACAAACGGCGCAAGCGCTGGCTGTCGTAATGCGAGGCCTCCACAGTGTGCATCTTGAAAAGGCGCACATACCGAATCTCGATCAGGTGGGGTCGCCTGAATCGAAGATCTGAGTGCGAATGGCGAGTGACGATCCTGCGCCGACGTAAAGTGCCATACTACTAGCCTAGCAGTAATCATTTTGAAATAATCGGGGCTGATTGTCATATAGATGTTTGATCCCGGGATTTGATGGTGCACCCTTGTCGGCCGATTTGAGGGATGCGCTATGGGACAGGTTCTTCACGGCTGCGCCACAACGACAGAGGCGATCCGTCGAGCGATACAGCATAGTCAAGAGAGCCTGAGGAGCCTTTC
>CALROF020000120.1:0-19121 GCA_943369775.1 Reyranella massiliensis 521 | reverse complement strand
GTCCCACGATCTTCACGCCGTACTTCTCGACGACCCGGCCATATTCGGAGAGCGGGCAGTTGCCGCCCTGTTCCACCGCCATGTCGACGATCACCGAGCCCGGCTTCATGGTCTTCACCATGTCCTCGCTCACCAGCACCGGCGCCTTGCGGCCGGGAATGAGCGCGGTGGTGATCACGATATCCTGCAGCTTGATATGGTCGGCCACCAGGGCCGCCTGCTTGGCGCGATATTCCGCGCTCATTTCCTTGGCATAGCCGCCTGCGGTCTCGGCGGCCTTGAACTCCTCGTCCTCGACGGCGACGAACTTGGCGCCGAGCGACTGGACCTGTTCCTTGGTCGCGGGCCGCACGTCGGTCGCGGTCACGATCGAACCGAGGCGGCGCGCGGTGGCGATCGCCTGGAGGCCCGCCACGCCCACGCCCATGATGAAGGCGCGCGAGGGCGCCAGCGTGCCGCCGGGCGTCATCATCTGCGGGAAGATGCGGCCGTAGTTGTTGGCCGCCAGCAGCACCGCCTTATATCCGGCGAGGTTGGCCTGCGAGGACAGGATGTCCATCGACTGTGCGCGCGTGATGCGCGGAATGAGCTCCAGGGCAAACGACGTCACGCCCTTGGACGCCAGCGCCTGCACGAGGTCCTTGTTGATCAGCGCGCCGAGCGGCGACATCAGGGTCTGGCCCTGGCGCAGCAGCGCAAGCTCGTCCGTGCCTTCCGCCGCCGACATCGGCCGCTGGATCTTGAACACGATGTCGCCCGCGGCGATGGCCGCGGCGGCATCCGGCACGATGGTTGCGCCGGCATCGGCATAGGCCTGGTCGGTATAGGCAGCCGCAGTGCCGGCGCCGGCCTCGATGGTGATCTCCGCGCCCAGCGCTTTCAGCTTCTTGACGGTTTCCGGAGTGGCAGCCACGCGGGTTTCGTGCGGCCGGCGTTCTTTGACGATGGAGATCTTCATAAGCCGTTCATGATCGGTTGGCAGATCGGATGAAACGCGAAAAGACGCATCTTGCCGGGCACCATGCACAGCGTTCCGATCTTTGCCAAGCCGGTTTTTCGCCGCGCGATCAGTGACGGTTTAACAGCGGTGAACGGCGCGTCATACTCCAGCATGGCCCCTACTCATCCGACCACTGCACGACCTGCCATCCTCACCGGTTTCCATTTCACCAAGACGACGCTCGGCGCCTTCTCCGAGGGCTATGACATCGTCGGCCACATGGACAAGCCCGACATCGCGCTGATCCCGCCCGGCGTCGCCGATCGCGTGCAGGCGCTGGTGACGACGGGCAGCGTCGGCGCCACCGACAAGCTGATGGCGGCCTTCCCGCGGCTGTCGCTGATCTGCTGCTACGGCACGGGCTACGAGCGCATGGACCTCGAAGCTGCACGCCGCCGCAACATCATGATCACGCACGGTGCCGACGCGAACGCGCCCGACGTTGCGGAGATGGCGGTGGGCCTCGTGCTCGCCACGCATCGCCGCATCGTGCGCGCCGACAAGATGATCCGCCGCGGCGAGTGGACCAAGCGCATCCCCAACCGCTTCGGCGCCATCTCGGGCCTGACCGGCGCGAAGTTCGGCATCCTGGGCCTCGGCGCCATTGGCCTGGAGATCGCGCGCCGCATGAAGGGCTTCGACGTCGAGATCGGCTACTGCAACCGCAACAAGCGCAGCGATGTCGACTTCCCCTACTTCGCCGACGTGATGGATCTCGCGAAGTGGAGCGACATCCTGATGGTGGTGCTGCGCTCCGACGCCTCGAACCGGCACATCATCAACGCCGAGGTGCTGAAGGCGCTGGGCCCGCGCGGCCATCTCGTCAACATCAGCCGCGGCTGGGCCGTCGATGAAACCGCACTGGCCCACGCGCTGCGCAACAACATCATCGAAGGCGCCGCCCTCGACGTGTTCGACGAGGAACCCTACGAGGGCACCGAGCTGCTCGACATCGACAATCTGGTGATGACGCCCCACTTCGGCGGCGGCACCGAACATGCACAACGCCGCATGACGGCCAGCGTGCGCGCCAACCTCGACAACCATTTCGCCGGCAAGCCTGTGGTGACACCCGTGCCCGAACTGCGCGAGTGGGCGAAGTCGCCGGAAGCGCCGAAGCCGAAGTAGCGTTCGTGGTCGTCGCCCCCTCACCTAGCCTCTCCCCCTCGCGGGGGAGAGGAGCATGAGTAGAGCGTGGTTTCCTCTTCTCATATTCCTCTCCCCTCCGGGGAGAGGTTAGGTGAGGGGTCGGCCAGAGGCTCTGATTCGCACGGTCTTGCTGAACGTACAGCTAGCAGTCGAACCTGATTCGGCTTTTTCTATGCTACTCTTTCGCCATGCATTCATTTACGGAACTTGTCGATAGGTCGACCAGCTTCACTCTCCATAAATTGAAGGAAGCAAGCGACAGGGTTGCCGACGCCTTGCAAACAAGCGCTGCCACCCATCTCGTAAAATCGCTCCAAATGATCCAGCTTCAAAAAGCGATAATGGCAGTTGGAATGTTTTCGATCTTCGAATCGATGCTCCAAAACAAAATGGCGAATAGGGATGGCTTTGCAGTTGCACGCAAATGCCTAGACGACGCCGGCGAATTCGAGCTGAAGAAGCGGTTTTCGCAGTTCGCGGCAGCTATCAATGTCCTGAAGCATGGTCGAGGTAAGAGCTACGATATGCTCTCGCGTGAAGTTGAGACATTGCCATTCCGAATTAGGCGCCCCGAGGAGAAATTCTTCGAGGAGGGCGATGTTTCTGAGATAGCGACTCTGATTCTGGTCGATGATGATTTCGTATTGGGTTGTGCGGTGGTTATTCGAGACGTCTCGGTCATTGTAGACAGAGCGTCTCCAGGTGGTGGCGCTTAGGCAGCGCTGGAGAATGTTCTGTCCCCAAAGGAAACAACGGACACTACGGGGGACAAACCTACAACCCCACCCGTGTGAAGGGTGTGCTCTCCCCCTCACCTAGCCTCTCCCCCTGAGGGGGAGAGGAATACGAAATTCATGAACTCATGACGATGGACGCCGCATCGGATCGGTCGGCATCATCGGCCTGAAAGAAGCCGTCACGCCTAGGGAGCCGCCATGATCGACGAAGCACTCGCGAAGAAATTGATCGAGGCCTGTCGAAGCGACGGCGAGTTCCGGCTTGCGGCGCGGCACTGGACGGGGAGCCTGCGTCTGGAATCGCCATCCGGTGCGTGCGCGGTGCTGATCGAAGACGGACAGATCGGCCCGGCCCAGCCCCCGCGCAGTGCGACGGGCCGCATCGTCCTCAAGGCGCCGGAAGAGACATGGGCGAAGCTGCTCGCGGCCAAGCCGCCGCGCCTCTACAACGACCTCTCCGCGATCCTTGCGCGCAAGGAGATGACCTTGGAGGCCGATCCGGTCTGCTACGCGCAGTATTATCCGGCCGTCATGCGCGCCATCGAACTGCTGCGACCGGCGAAGAAAGAGGCGCGGCTGTCCGTTGCGAAGCCCGCCGGCACCTTCGACAGTCCGGTCGGGCGTTACGTGCATCTCGACATCGAAGGCCAAAGCTACCGCGTCTATTTCGAGGAAGCGGGCTCGGGCATTCCGATGCTGCTGCAGCACACCGCGGGCGCGCATGGCGCGCAGTGGCGACATCTCTTCGAGTGCCGCGAGATCACCGATCATTTCCGGCTCATCGCCTACGACCTGCCGTTCCATGGCAAGTCGCTGCCGCCGGTCGGGCCGAAATGGTGGGCGAAGGAGTATCGCCTGACCTCGTCGTTCGCCCGCGCGCTGCCGGTGACCCTGGCACGCACGCTCGACCTGCAGCGTCCCGTCTTCATGGGATGCTCCGTCGGCGGCCTGCTGGCGCTCGATCTCGCGCGCTATCATCCCGATGTCTTTAGCGCCGTAATCTCGCTCGAAGGCGCGCTCAAGATCGAAGCCGCGATCAGCGACCTCGGCCGCCTCTGGCATCCGCAGGTGAGCAACGACTACAAGGGCCGGCTGATGAACGGGCTGATGAGCCCGACCTCGCCCGAGGCCTATCGCAAGGAGACCAGCCAGGTCTATGCCTCGGGCTGGCCGCCGGCCTTCCTCGGCGACCTCCACTACTATGTCGACGACTACGACCTTCGACAGGAGGCGTCGAAGATCGACACCAAGCGCGTCGCCGTCCACATCCTGAGCGGCGAATACGATGCCAGCGGCACGATGGAGCGAGGCAAGGCCGCCCACGAGGCGATCGCGGGCTCGACCTGGGCCGGCATGGACGATGTCGGCCACTTCCCGATGTCGGAAAATCCCGAGGCGTTCTTCACCTATCTCCTGCCGATCCTGAAACAGGTCCGCGAGAAGTGGGGCGCTTCGGCCTGACGTGCCGAAGCAAAGAGGTTAGTGCACCGACTGGAGATAGGCGTCCCAGACGGAGCGCCCGAACGAATCGTAGTCCGACATCACGTCGACAAGCTGTTGCAGGGCCGCGCCCGAGCACAGTTCGTTGGGCAGGAGCGGATCTTCGAGGATGGCGCGGACGGCCTTGCGGCCGAGAAGCAGGGTTTCCGCGGCGGCCGCCTCGTCGCTCCGTTGCGCGAGCCTGCGCCGGCTCTGCGTCAACTGCCGGGCCGTTTCGACATGGTCGGCCTCGATGGCCTTGGTGTTCCATGAGCCTATCCAGCGACGGGTAACGTCCTCGTCGAGGTCGTGCAGGCTGCCGATCAGGACCGATCCCGGCACGCCTAGTTCACCGAGCCGCGTGCGAACACCCGACGCGCCGCCCTTCAGATTGTCGGGCCGGGTGAAGATATCGGAATCGATGTTGCGCAGCCCCTCCAGCGCAAATGCCCGCAGAGACCGCCGCCAGATCGTGCGATCCACGCGCGCGCTCGGGGTCGAGATCGCCACCACCCAGGCCCCCGACCACGGCTTGCGCCGCTTCGGCACCTCGCGCCATTCCAGAACGCGCTGCAGCAGCGCCGCCGGCAGCTTCACGAGACGATAGCGTCCCCGCTGCAGGTTCTCGACGCGACCTTCCCGCTTGAGCCGCGTGAGCGCCGTGCGAAAGGCGGCTTCGGAAATGCCGAACGGCCGGCCCGCATGCACCAGGACCGGCAGGTCGAACTCCCTTCCCGCGCGCCGGGCGAAGAGGTCGAAGATCAATTGCCGCGCTTCGATCTGGCCCAAATATTTCATCGTTTGACTGTTTTTGTCACTACGAGTCATAAACTCAAATCCATTCGAGGAGTAGTCAAATGCAGTTCGAGACGCTGACCTATCAAGTGTCGGACAGGATCGCGACCATAACGCTCAACCGGCCGGAGCGGCTGAACGCGATTTCCCGCGAGATGCCCGAGGAGATCGCGCGCGCCGTCCATCTGGCGAACGCCGACGACCTCGTCCACGTCATCCTGATGCAGGGTGCCGGCCGCGCCTTCTGTGCGGGTTACGATCTCAAGAACCATGCCGAGGCGCCGCGGGCGCAGACCACTACCCAGGAGATGCCCTACGATCCCTTCCTCGACTTTCACCGGATGGATCGCAACACCCAGAACTTCCAGAGCCTGTGGCGGAGCTGCAAGCCCACCGTCTGCAAGATCCACGGATACGCCGTCGCGGGCGGGACCGACATCGCCCTCTCGTGCGATCTGGTGGTGATGGCCGAAGACGCCAAGATCGGATACCCGCCGGCGCGCGTGTGGGGTTGCCCGACGACCATGATGTGGGTCTTCCGCGTCGGCGCCGAGCGGGCAAAGCGGATGCTGCTCACCGGAGACCTCATCAGCGGCACGGAGGCCGAGCGGATCGGGTTGATCACCAAAGCCGTTCCCGCGGCAGACCTCGACGCCGAAGTCGCCGCGCTCTGCGACCGCATGAAGGGCGTGCCGAAGAATCAGCTCTGGATGCAGAAGACGGCCATCAACGCCGCCTTCGAGAATATGGGCATGCGCACGGTGCAGACGCTGGCGACGGTCTTCGACGGCCTGACGCGGCATTCGCCGGAAGGGCTGTGGTTCAAGGCCCGTGCCGAGGAAGTCGGCTTCCATCAGGCGGTGAAGGAGCGCGATTCGGGCGCGCCGATCCAGGGCAGCAAGCCTCCGCGCAACAACTGACGTGCCCGCCCCTCACCTAGCCTCTCCCCCTCGCAGGGGAGAGGAACATGAGGTGCTGAAGTCGTAGACGCTTATGACCCCTCCGCCTCGCAAGCGAGGCACCTCCCCATTTGAATGGGGAGCGAAGAACCTTGGCGCTAGCCGGCCTTCGACAGGGTGAGCGTGCAGAGGCTTTCGGTCGGGCCTATGCCGCCCTTGAAGTCGGCGCGTGACATCGTTGTCGTCGTGACGGCGTTGCCGGAGATGGTGGCCGAGAACGAACCGCTCAGCGTCTTGTCCCCGCTCTGCGCGCGCCAGTTCACCGCGCCCGATACCTGGTTGCCCGACATGTTGATGGTGACGACGGTGCCGCCGCGGCCGGGGAAGCTCTGGGAGACCTTGCCGTTCACGGGCGCGAGCGTGATCGGAATGCCGGAGCCCGACCACAGGTCGCATTTGAAGTTGCCGGTCCATCGCGCCTCGCCGGCCGGCGGTGCCGTGGCGGCTGCCGTTGTCGTCGAAGCTGACGGCGTGGGCGCAGCAGGCGTTGGCGCAGGCGTCGGCGTCGCTGCCTTCGCCTTGGCAGCCTCCTCGGCCGCCTTCTTCTCGTCCTCGGCTTTCTTCTTCTGGTCGGCGTCGTACTTCTGCAGCGCAGGCGCCGCCTCGCGCGTCAGCGCGTCATGCTGCGGGCCGTCGAGGAAGCCAGTCGTCGGCCGGTTCCGCGCCTTCTGCCACGCCGCGATCATCTCGCGGCTGCGCGGCCCCAGCGCGCCGTCGTTGCCGCGCGTGTCGAAGCCCAGCGACGAGAGCGCGACCTGCACCTTCTGGCGCTCGGGAACGCCGAGCCGCAGCCCCGCCTCCGCCGCTTCGGCGGTCTTCTTCACCGCGGCTTCCGCATCGGCCTTCGCTTTGGCCTCGGCTTCCGCCTTTGCCTGTTCCGCGGCCTTCGCCTTCTCCTGCGCCTCCGCCTCGGCGATCTGCTTGGCGCTGGCGTCGGCCTTTTCCTTCTTCTCGGCCGCGGCTTTCTTCTGCGCTTCTTCCTCGGTCCTGAGGCGCTCGGCCTGGGCTTTGACGAGCGCCTCGTCGGCCAGCCGCTTGGTCTCGGCCTCCGCCGTCGCCTTGCGGCGCGCATCCTCCTCGGCCTGGCGAAGGGCGGCCATCTCGGCTTCGGCCTTGCGCTGCGCCGCCTCGGCTTCGGCCCGCCGCGCCTCGTTCTGCGCTTCCTGCCGGCGGACTTCGATCTCGGTCTTGAGCCGCGCGAGTTCCTCTTCGGCCGCCTTGCGTGCGGCCTCGGCCTTCACCAGTTCGGCGTCGGCGGCCTGCTTGGCGGCCGCATCGGCCTCGACCTTGCGCTGCGCCTCCTCTTCGAGACGCCGCTTTTCCGCGGCGGCCGCATCCGCCGCGCGCCGCTCTGCCAGCGCCCGTTCGAGGTCTTCGACTTTCAGGTCCTGCAGCGCGACCGTTGGCGGCGCCGCGGTCGGCTTCTTAGGCTCGGACGGTGACAGGCCAAGGTAGCCGCCACCCGCCAGCAGCAGCACCGCGGCGGCAACGCCGGCATAGAGCGGCGCGCGGCTTTTCGACGGCGCTGGGGGCGCTGGGGGCGGAGCAGACGGCGCCGGCTGCATGGTCGACGACAAGGTGGACGACGACGACGCGGGCAATACCGTCGGCGTGCGCGCGAGCATCGTCGCGTCGGGGTCGATCGTGCGTGACGGCGAGAGCTGCGTGGCATCCGTCGCGCCGGCGGCCGACATCGAAAGCAGCGCTCGCCAGCCCGCAATCGACTGCGGCCGGTCCGACGCGCGCACGGCAAGGCCCGCGTCGATGCCCGCGATCAGGCCCGGCGGAAAGCCCTGTGGCGCGAGGCGGGCCAGCGGCTCGTACTCGTCGTCGAGCATGCGGTCGAAGGCATTGGGCGGCGGCCTTCCGGTTATCGCATGGTAGAGCGTGGCGGCGAGGCCGTAGATGTCGGTCCACGGCCCCTGCTTGGCCGACGTCATCTGCTCGGTCGCGGCATAGCCCGGCGTGAAGATCGCCGTCATCGCCACCGTCCGGCCTGTCATCGCCGCGCGCGAGGCGCCGAAGTCGATCAGCGTCGGATTGCCCTTGGCGTCGAGCAGGATGTTGGCCGGCTTGATGTCGCGATGGAGGAAGCCCGCATCGTGCACCTGCTCCAGCCCGTCGAGCAGCGTGTGCAGGATGCGTTCGACGGCAGCGCCGTCGAGCGGCGGCCCCGCCTTGATGCGCGCCTCGAGCGTGTCGCCGCGCAGCATCTCCATGACGATGTAGGCGGTGCCGTTGGTTTCGAGGAAGTCGAAGACCCGCACGATGCCCGGCGCGTGATGCAGGCTCGCCAGCGTCCGGCCCTCGGCGACGAAGCGGTCGCGTCCCCAGGCGAAATCCTCCGCGACCTTGGTCGAGCGCGGCAGCACCGTCGTGCCGCCGGAACGGTAGGCCAGCAAGGTCGGCAGATATTCCTTGATCGCGACGTCGCGGTGGAGCTGGCTGTCGCTGGCGCGATAGGTAATGCCGAAGCCGCCCTGGCCCAACACGGCCAGCACCTCGTGGCGCCCGATGCGGGTACCCGGCCTCAATGCAACGATATCGGCATCCGACGCATTGCCTGCCCCGTCGGACTTCTGCTCCACCATAACGCCTGACTGCCCCACTCACTCTACGTCCCGCCATCCATGCGGGAGCCACCGGCCAAGGCGATACTCCAGAACCTCGGGCGAGGCCAGTGCGTCGCCGCCCTCTCCGTCAGGCCGACGGAAGGGGCGGAACCGCGCCGAGCTGCTGCAGGACCGAATAGAGGTTGGCGACGCCCCAGTGTTCCACGATCCGGCCGTCGCGAACGCGCATGGCGTCGACGGTTTCAAAGGCGACTTTCTTGCCCGTCGCCGGAACGCCGAGGAAGTTCCCCTTCTGGGTGCCGTGATAGGTCTTGAAGGTCGTCACGATGTCTCCATCGACGCACTGCCAATGGATCTCCGGCGTGAAGTCGGGAAAGGTCTCGCGCAGCCGCTTGTAGAGAACGAGGACGCCCGCCTTGTCGCGCGTGCCGCCGGGCTGGGGCGTGTGATCGTAGAAGTCGTCGGCGAAGAGTTCGTCGAACAGCTTCCAGTTGCCGCCGCCCTGTACCTCCTGGGTATTGCGGCGGATGACCGCCTTGGCGGCTTCGCCTGCCGAACTCGTGGCCATTCCTCACGCCTCCCCTTGATCGTCTTTTTTCATGCCTTGACGATCTCGATCATACCTATCCGCCTTCGACCGCGTCGAGACAGGCGCCGGTGATTTTGTGGAGGAGCAAGATGATTGGCTGAGGACGACCGATGGCGCACGAAAACGCGCGACCGAACCGCGATTTCGCAGCAGCGGTTCTCCGCAACGCCGGCCCTAGTGCTTCGCTTCGTCGGCTCCGCTTGCCACGAGGGCCTGCAGCGCCTTCTTCGCTACTGAAGAATTCGCAACAGGCGATACGCCCGGCAATGCCGAGTAGCGCTGCTCGCCGATCGGCGTAAGCCGCACGCCCGACTCCGAGACCTCGATCAGTTCAAGGCTCTTCAACCGCGCGATGGCTCTGGCCGACAGTATATCCCTCGGTCCCACACCCAGGGCGACACGGCGCAACGCAACTTCTTCATGCAGGCTGAGCGGCGCATTGAGGCTACGTCCCATGGAAGTTCCCTTCCCGCTCTGAGCCTTTAGCTAAGTACCTTCGACTGGCAGTGGCAAGGACGCACTTCGCAATGACGCACATTCGAGCCATGTCCCCACGGCAGACGCTAGCAGCACTCTATGTGCGGGAGCGCCAGAGCTCGTCTTCACCTATGCGCGAGCCACACTGTTCGAGGGTATCTTTGGCCGGTTATGCTCGTGCCGTTCGTTCCAGCCCAGGGAGACAAGAATGGCGTCTGATCGGAACAACGAGACCCCAAATGACAATGCGATGAAGGCCGCTCCCGCCACCGCGGGACGGCGCGGGATGTTGCTCGGTGGCACGGCGCTGTCGGCACTGGCCGTGGCGACGCTCGGCCGGCCGGTCCAGATGGCGCAGGCGCAGCAGGCCGCGCCCGCTCCCGGTGCCGCCGGCAAGAAGCCCAACATCCTCGTCATCTTCGGCGACGATATCGGCGTGCCGCAGATCAGCGCCTACACGATGGGCCTGATGGGCTATCGCACGCCCAACATCGACCGCATCGCCAGTGAAGGCGCGATCTTCACCGACGCCTACGGCCAGCAGAGCTGCACGGCCGGCCGCGCCTCGTTCATCCTGGGACAGGAGCCGTTCCGCACCGGCCTGCTCACCATCGGCATGCCGGGCGATCCACACGGCATTGCCGACTGGATGCCGACCATCGCCGACGTGATGAAGGTACAGGGCTATGCCACCGGCCAGTTCGGCAAGAACCATCTCGGCGATCAGGACAAGCACCTGCCGACGGCGCACGGCTTCGACGAGTTCTTCGGCAACCTCTACCACCTCAATGCCGAGGAAGAGCCGGAAGGCTACTTCTATCCGAAGGATCCGGAGTTCCGGAAGAAGTACGGCCCGCGCGGCGTGCTGAAGACTTCGGCCGACGGCAAGATCGAGGATACCGGCCCGCTCAACACCAAGCGCATGGAGACCGTCGACGAGGAATTCCTCGGTGCCGCCAAGGATTTCATCGACCGGCAGGTCAAGGCCGACAAGCCCTTCTTCGTCTGGTTCAACTCGACACGCATGCACGTCTTTACCCACCTCAAGAAGGAGTCGCAGGGCAAGACGGGCAAGGGCATCCATGCCGACGGCATGGCCGAACACGATGCGATGGTGGGCGAGCTGCTGAAGCAGCTCGACGACCTCAAGATCGCCGACAACACCATCGTGCTCTACACCACCGACAATGGCGCGGAGATCGCGCTGTGGCCGGACGGCGCCATGACGATGTTCCACGGCGAGAAAGGCACGACCTGGGAAGGCGGCTTCCGCATTCCGATGATGGTGCGCTGGCCCGGCGTCGTGAAGCCCGGCACGCAGATCAACGATCCGATCTCCCTGCTCGACTGGTTCCCGACCCTCGCCGCAGCGGCGGGCGAGCCCAACATCAAGGACAAGATGAAGACGGGCTTCGCCGCGGGCGGCAAGACCTTCAAGGTCCATCTCGACGGCTACAACTTCATGCCGTTCTTCAAGGGCGAGGCGAAGGCCGGCCCACGCGACGCAATCTACTACTTCGACCAGGGCGGCAACCTGAACGCCATCCGCTGGAACGACTGGAAGGTGAGCTTCGCCTTCGCCTCGGAGGGCAACATCGCGACGGCGTTGCGCGAGACGCCCTCGTGGGCGCTGATCGCCAACCTGCGCATGGACCCTTATGAGCGCGGCATGAAGGAAGGCGCGGGCAACATGGACTTCGTCGCCCGCCAGATGTGGCTGCTCGTGCCCATCCAGGCGAAGATCAAGGAGTTCTTCGCCGATTTCGACCAGTATCCCTTCCAGCTCGGCAGTACGCTCAACGCCTCGAACATCAACTACGGCCTGCTGCAACAACAGGCGGCGCTCAAACGCCTGAAGGACGTGGAGAACATGCGGCCGCGCTGACGGTTCGTCAGCGCAGTTCCGTCAGGACTTCATCGACGCGAGCAGGTCGAGATAGGGCTGCTCGCTGGCGCGCACGAAGCCGTGCCGGGGCCGGTCGAGATCGATGGTCATCCAGAGCGACGCCGCCAGGACCAGGCCGAAGGCGCTGCTCAGGACGAAGAAGCGGCGGCGCACGAGGCCGTTGTCGTAGCCGATCATCCCCATGCCGATCGCGGCGGTGACGACGATGACGAGGAGGATCGGTTGCGGCACGTGCCGGCGCGCCGCGGACAGATGCTCGGAGTGGATGTCGATGACGTCGTTGAGCGGCGGCAGCATGAAGTTGGCGAACTCGCGGTCGGTGCCGACGCCGGCCACGCCGCTCCGCCAGAAGCGGTTCTGCACTTCGCCGGCCTTTGCCAGAAGCCGCTGGATGCTCGCCGGGTCGAAGCTTCTCAACAATTCCAGGCGATCGGTCGTGTACTGGCGCAGCTCGGTCTGCACCTGGTCGCGCTGCGGCTCGGGCAGCAGCATGGCCCGCAGGTAGGCCGTGCCGATGGCATTGGCCTCCTTCACGATCATGTCCTGTCGGTCGATGAAACGGGCGCCGGCGCCGGCGAAGCTGAAGCCGACCAGGAAGGTGACCAGGGCCAGGATGGCATTCCTGATCATGTCGACGCGCCGCTTGTAGTCGTCGTCGACTTTGGCAACCCTGCACCCGAGGCGGTAGCCCGCCTCGTGGCAGGCCAGCAGGATCACCAGAAGGAGACCTGCAACCGAGAAGGGGGATGACGTCAGGGCCTGCACGTCGCGACCGTCGATGTCATGGGAAACTAACGATTTCCCGGCGAAGGGGGAGAAGAAGTTTGGAGTTCCTGACCCATCTGCCCGACCTGACCAACCTCGCGCTGACGTTGATGCTGACCCTGCTGCTGCCAAAACTCATGGAGCGGCTGCGCATGCCGGGACCGGTCGGCTACATCCTCGCCGGCATCATTCTCGGTCCCAACCTGCTCGCCATCCTCAATCCCGACGGCAAGGTGGTCAACTTCTTTGCCGATCTCGGCAAGCTGCTGCTGATGTTCTTCGCCGGCTTCGAGGTCGACGTCGACCAGTTTAACCGGGCGCGCCGCAAGGCAGCGACATTCGGACTGCTCACCTTCGCCTCCCCGTTCGTCCTGGCCGCTGCGCTCGGCGCATCGCTGGGCTATCCGCCGGTTGCCTGTGCCGTGATCGGCGCCGTGCTCGCCTCGCATACCCTGCTCGGCCTGCCCATCCTCAAGAAGTACGACCTGATGGGGCGCGAGCCGGTGGTGGCGACAGTGGGCGCCACGGTGTTCACCGACATGCTGTCCATTTTGGTGCTGGCCATCTGCCTGCCCATCCACGTCGGCGGATTCCATCCCGCCACCGTGGCGATCGAACTCGTGTGGCTCGCCATCTATGTGCCGGGCGTTCTCTTCGGGCTGAGCGCGGCGGCCAAGTGGCTGCTGCGCGTGCTCGGCACGAGCAAGGCGGCGCGCACGACGATCGTCCTGCTGGTGCTCGCGGTGGCGGCACAGGTCGCGGAATGGATCGGGATGGAAGGCATCATCGGCGCCTTTCTCGCCGGCGTGGCGTTGAAGCGGGCGCTGGGCGACACCAGGGCCGACGACGCGCTCGAAGTCATCAGCCAGACCCTGTTCATTCCCGTCTTCTTCATCACGGCGGGCTTCCTGGTCGACTTCAAACTGTTCTTCATCACGCTGCGCGACCAGCCGCTGCTGGTGTTCGGTGTCCTGGCGGCTTTGTTCGGCGGCAAGTGGCTGGCGGCGGAGGTGGCTGGCCGGCGCTTCGGCTACCACGCCGGCGAACGCTCGCTGATGTTCGCGCTCACCGTGCCTCAGGTCGCCGCGACCCTCGCCGTGGCGCTCGTCGCCTACGCCACGAAGAATCCGTCGGGGCAACGGCTGATCGACGAGCCCATGCTCAACGCGACGGTCGTGCTGGTGATCGTCACTTCGATCGTGGGCCTGATCCTGGCCGAACGGGCGGCCAAAAAGGTCGCGTCGCCAATAGCCGTGTCGCCGTCGGCCGTTGCCGACTGACGGGAGACGCACGCCAGCTTCGCGCAACCTTCATCGGTCACACTGGCGCCGGCAACTTCCCCAAGTTGCCGGCGTTGCTATGTCAGATGCTTGCGGAACAGGCGGCGTTTCTTCGCCTGCCCGGCAGAAAGGTGAGACGCGTGACCGAGTATTTTCGCTCCGACAATCGTCGACACAGCCGCCTTCCGGGCGCGCTCCTGATACTTACGGCGGCCCTCGGCCTTCCGATGGGCCTGGCGGGCTGCGGTGTCGTCGCAGCGCCCGTGCGCATGACCAGCGCCGTCGTCAAGGTCGTCCCGGTGGCCGGCGACGTCGTGGCCGCCCCGCTCGACGTCACCGCCGACGTCATCGACTGACGTTGTCATCCGGCCTGTTCGGCTGGCGCGAACGTCGTGTTCGGCCGATAGGCAATTGCCCGTGGACGGCGCGCAGCCTCACACTGATCGCAAGGTAACGGACGGAGCCTCCACGTCTCGACGAGAGGACGTGAGCCTTGCGACTTTCATTTCCCATCTGCATGCGCGCCCTCGCCTGGCTCGCGGCCCCGATCCTGCTTCCGCAGGTGGCCGCCGCCCAGGCTACGACGCCGCCCGCCGCGCCGCCCGACTTCAAGCTCTTCCGCTACGACGAGGACTATCGCTATCTCGCCGATCCCTCGGCGCCCAAGGACTACTGGGATCCGATGAAGCACATCGTCCTCGACCGCGACTACCCGATCTATCTTAGCGTCGGCGGCGAGCTGCGGGAGCGCTTCGAGTATTACTCGGCGCCGGACTTCGCCCTGTTCGGCGCACGGCCCAACGGCTATCTCCTGCAGCGCTTCCTGATCAACAGCGACCTGCATGTCGGCGACAACTTCCGGGCGTTCCTCCAGCTCGGCAGCTATTTCGCCTTTGGCAAGGACTTTGCCGCCCCGCCCTACGAGGACCAGCTCGACGTTCAGCAGGCCTTCGTCGACTTCCGCGTGCCGCTCGCGCCCGAGATCGGCCTCGCGCCCATCCTGCGCGCCGGACGGCAGGAGATGGCCTTCGGCTCGCAGCGCATCATCGCCGTCCGCGACGCGCCCAATGTCCGGCGCGCCTTCGACGGCTTTCGCCTCCATGCCGAGACGGGCAACTTTCGCGTGGATGCGTTGGCGGTGCGGCCCGTCCTCAACCGGCTCGGCGTCTTCACCGACCAGTCGAACACCAACCAGGCGCTGTGGGGCCTCTATGCCACGGCGATGTTCGCGCCGGGCCGTGGGCTCGACCTCTACTATCTCGGCTACGACAACGCCCGCACCGCCTTCGCCGGATCGGTCGGCCAGGAGACGCGACAGTCGATCGGCCTCAGGCTGTTCGGAGTCGCGGGAGGATGGGACTGGGACTGGGAAGCGCTGTGGCAGTTCGGCTCCTTCGCCAACCGGCAGATCCTTGCCTGGACCGTCTCGTCGAACACCGGATACACGTTCCGCGACACGCCCTGGTCGCCGCGCCTGGGCCTGAAGGCCGATATCGCCAGCGGCGACAGCACACCGGGCGGCCGCACCGTCGGCACCTTCAACGCGCTGTATCCCAAGCTCGCCTACTTCAACCAGGCCGCGCTGCTCGCCCCGGCCAATGTCATGGATCTGCAACCGTCGATTACGATCCAGCCGTTCCGCGACGTCACCGTGACGCTGGGCTGGGACTTCGCCTGGCGTCAGACGACACAGGACGCCATCTACATCGAGCCGTTCGTCGCCGTGCCCGGTACCGCCGGACAAGGCAGCTCCTACATCGGCAACCAGATCGCGCTCGACATCGCCTGGAAGGTCAACCGGCACATCCTGCTCGAAGCGAGCTACGTCCACTTCAGTGCAGGTGACACGCTGAAGGCTGCCGGCGGACGCGATGTGGACTTCGTGGCCTTTGCCGCGACCTACCGCTTCTAGAGCGGACGACCGAGGCCCTCTGTCCATTGCCGTAGCTGTTCGTTATGGTCGAACGATGAGGTTCCGTATGGATAACCTTCTGACGTTCCTGCACGTCGTGGAGACGTCGAGTGTCAGCGCCGCCGCCGAACGCCTCAAGATCTCCAAATCCGTCGTCAGCAAGAGAATCGCCGATCTCGAAACGGAACTGGGCGTGCAACTGTTCCACCGTTCGGGTCACCGGCTATTTCCGACGGAGAATGCGGTCGCCTATTCGCAGCGGCTTTGCGCGATCGTCGCCGAACTCGACAAGGCGTCGGACCTGGTCGCGCGGGATCGCGAGTCCGTCGCGGGCGAAGTGAAGATCGCCTGTCCGATGGCGCTCGGCACGCTGCGCCTGACGCCGAGCTTGGTCGCCCTGGCGCAGCGCCAGCCGCAGCTCGTCGTCAGCCTGGTGCTGGACGACCGCCTCTACGATCACAAGGTCAGCGAGAGTTGCGACATCGCGATCCGCATGGGTGCCCCCAGCAGCGACTCGCTGATCGTGCGCAAGCTGGCGGTCAGCCACCGCGTCGTGTGTTGCAGTCCGGCCTATGCCGACCGCTTCGGACTGCCGCAGACGATCGACGACCTGCCCGACCATGCCTGCCTGACCTACACGAACGTCGTGACCTCGAAGGTATGGCAATTCGAGTCGGCCACGCGGCGCGGCAATCACCGGACCGTCCCGGTAAAGGGACGGCTGGTGTCGAACAACCCCGAGGTGCTGCGCGACGGCGCCGTCGCGGGGCTCGGCCTCGCGGTCCTGCCGATGTTCGTCGCCGCGCCTGCGTTGCGCGACGGACGTCTGCTCGACGCCCTGCCGAAAGCACGCCCGTTGCCGGACACGCTCTATGCGATACGCCCGCCGAACGGCCGGCTGCCGGCGCGCGTGCGGGCCGTGATCGACCATCTGGTCGACACCTTCGATGCCAAGTCGGGCTGGGAAACCGCCGCCCGCTGAACCTCTGCCCGCCGGGCCGGCAGCCGCTCAGGCGATGCGATTGAGCCTGTGCACGGCTTCGACGGCTTCCACGTTCCCCGCACCGCTGACGTTGAACTGCTGGATGTGCGGCCCCTCCGTGTGATGCCTGTGCTGGGCGTCGGCCGACGCCCAGTGCTCGACGAAGACGAAGTGTCCCGGATTGTCTTCGTCGACGAAGAGTTCGTAACGGAGGTTGCCCTCTTCCTTGCGCGACGGTTCGACCACGGCGATCAGATCGCGCCGCAGTTCTTCCTCTTTTCCCTTCTTGGCGCGAAGGGAGACGACCAGGAACAGCTCGCTCATGTGCCAGCTCCTATCGGGCGTGCGGCGGGCGTCGTTCTTCACTCCGCCTTGTCGTAGGAGAATTGGAGTCCCGCGGTGCCGCCGGTCTCGATGAATAGCGACATGAAGCCCGGGACCGTTTCCTTGCGGGACCAGTCGCGTTGCAGCTCGCAGAAGAGCTGGGCGTTGCTGATCATCTTGCCGCCGGCCTGTTCGATGCGGCGGAGCGCGGCTTCATGCGCGGCGAGCGACGTGCCGCCCACCGCATCCACGACGACATAGACCTCGTAGCCTTCGGCCAGTGCGTCGATCGCCGGAAAGGTGAGGCATGCTTCGGTCCAGAGCGCGGTCATGATCAGCTTCTTGCGCCCGGTCTTCTCGACCGCGGCCTTGAACTCGACATCCTCCCAGGAATTGATGGTGGTGCGGTCGATGGTCGGAATGCCCTTGAGCGCCTTCTGGACCTGCTGGATCGGCGGCTTGTTGAGGCCGGTCTTTACGTTCACCGTCGAATGGACGATGGGCAGGCCATAGACGACGGCCGCCTTGCACGAACCGACGATGTTGTTGACCAGAAGCTGCCGGTCCATCGAGGCGATCGAGTTCACCTGGACCGGCTGATAGTCGATGATGACGAAGGCCGAGTTCTTCGGGGTCAGCAGGCGATCCTTGACGGGATCGCGAATGGGTTCGCTCGCCATGCTTGTCTCCTTCGTTGTCGCTTGGAAGTAAATCTCGTTCGCTCCGGACGAAGCCAACTCTCGCTCCGGGCGACCGTCAGCGTAGAGGCTTCGGGCCGGTCCCGGTGTTCGTCTTTGTCGAAATCGGTGTTCCCCGCCGCCGAACATGAGCGGGTCCGGTCTTCGCAGGACTCGGCGGTCAGACGCGTTCCGAGTCGAGCTTTTCGTTCTTCGTCACGACCTCCTGCGCCTTGGCATAGCTCTCGATGAGCAGCGCATAAGGCGGGAAGATCTTGGTGTAGACCTCGGCCCATTGCGCGGCATCGGGGCGATGCCAGGTCCGTTGCAGCTCCGAGGCCACGGCGGCGGTATCCATGGGCACGACGCCGGCCTGCACGACGCGCGCCAGGCTGATCTCCTGCGCCATCTTCGAGTAGGTGCCAGAGGCATCGACCACGGCGAACACCTTGTAGCCTTCGTGCACCGCTGAAATCGCGGGAAACGCCATGCACACGCTGGTGATGGTGCCGGCGACGATCAGCGTCTGGCGGCGCGTCGCCTTCACAGCAGCGACGAACTCCGCATTGTCCCAGGCGTTGATCTCGCCCTTACGTGCGACGTACTTCGCATGTGGCGCGTTCTGGTGAATCTCGGGGATCAGCGGCCCGTTGGGCCCCTGCGGCACCGAGGCGGTGGTGATCACCGGCATCTTGCAGAGCGTCGCCATCTTCGCCAGCGCAGCGGCGTGATTGCGCAATGCCGGCATCGGCATGTCGCCGACCGTCTGGAACAGGCCGCTCTGATGATCGATCAGAAGCATGACGGAATCGTCGGGGTCGATGACCGGACGCTGCCCGTTGAAGTTCGCGATGTTGCTGGGAACCATGGATGTCTCCTTTCGTGCGAGACGCCGTCGCCGGGCCCACCCAGTCCCGGTTTCGCGGTCAGCTGCCGGGCGTCGGCGCAGCGCACTCTACTGCCGGCCTCCCGGCCCGGACGCGCCATTCGGACGAACCTCCTGTTCGCGCTCCTCGAACAAGGCAATGGGCCGGTGGCTGGCCGGAAAAGCCCGAACCGGATCTATTGCACCAGATTATGTGCAGGATGCCGGAAAAACGTCTAAATCCGGCCTAATTCCACTTGGCATTTTTGGAAAAGACCTGGAATTCCGCGACCTTCCACGCGCGGATGGTGACGGATGGCCTCGTCCTGGTGTTAAGGAATTTGCAGCCTTCCTCTCTCATCGCCTGTTCGCCCGACAAGGCAAGGTTGCGTGAGGGACCGGCACGCAATCGGGAGTGAAGCCGCGTCGGCGATCGTCATGCCGACGGCCTCGTTCAGGCGCTCGTGAAAGTAAGAAGAAGGAAGCAGTAGATGTCCGGACCACTCGCTGCATCGGCCGTTCTGTTCCAGGACGATTTCTCGACCAACGGGCCGCTCAACTCCGCCAACTGGGACTTCAACCACTGGACCCAGAACAACAACTCGTCCTTTCTGGGCCAGACCCAGATGCGGCAGGAGCTGCCCTCTGCCGA
>CALROF020000119.1:0-19171 GCA_943369775.1 Reyranella massiliensis 521 | reverse complement strand
ATCATCTGGAACGATCCGTAGGTGCCGCCCAGTGCCTTCACCATGGCGTCCATGGTGCAGAACAACACGAGTGCGCTCAGCTTGAAGTAGATGCCGTGCAGCGGCGACGGCGCGGGAACATTTGACAAGGTGCGCTATTTGGCTCGCGCCGCATCCTTTCGTAAAGTGAAGTTCGCGAGGGGGCGTGTAGGTTTATGTCGATAGAGTTAAGCGAGCAGGCGAGGCGCCTCGCCGCCATCGAAGCTTTGGTGTGCCGCGATGTCGGTCGCAAGACGGCGGATCTGATCGCGGCGAATGCCGGCGGGCTCGGCGACGCGGCGCGGGATTTGGCGCAGGCGACGTCCGTCGGGCTGATCACCGGTTTCTTCGTGCCCCGTGGCGATGTTGCAGCTCCCGAAACCGATGGTCCTGTCGGGACGGCCTTGCTGGCGGCAGCGCTGGTGGCGTGTGGCGTTCCCGCCCGCATCGCGACCGATACACCATGCGCCGATGCGGTGCGTGCGGCAGTTGCCGCGACCGGTGTGGCCGTCACGGTCGATGAAGTTGCCGTTTCGGATCGGGCTGCCCTCGACAGGCTGGTCGTCGACTGGCGGGCCGCCTCGCTCAGTCATGCGATTGCCATCGAGCGCTGCGGGCGCTCCGTCGATGGCAAGCCACGCAACATGCGCGGGGTCGATGTCTCGCCCTGGACCGCGCCGCTGGACGACCTCTTCCTGGGCGGGCCTTGGAAGAAGCTCGCCGTCGGCGATGGCGGCAACGAAGTCGGCATGGGGCGGCTGCCGGCGGGACTGATCGCCCGCACTGTTCCCAACGGCGCCGAGATCGCCTGCGCCACCTCGTGCGATCACCTGACCGTCGCCGGTGTGTCGAACTGGGGTGCCTATGGGTTGATGGCGGCGCTCGCGGTGCTGCGGCCCGACTGGCAGCCGACGATTGCGAAATTTCTGACAGCAGAACGCGACCTCGCTGTCACGCGTGCCGTCGTCGACGAGGCCGGTGCCGTCGATGGCGTCACGGCGCTGCGCGAACCTACCGTCGATGGCTTTGGCCCCGATGTTCATGGTCCGCTGGTCGACGAGCTTGGTCGCATTGCCTGGGGGCAGGCAGCGGACTAGTTTGCGCCGCCATGGAAAATCCTTACGCCCCGACCCATCCCGAGATCCGCGACGCCGTTCGCCAACTTTGCCTGAAGTTCGACGGCGCCTACTGGCGCGAGCTCGACCGCGAGCGCGGCTATCCGACGGCCTTCGTGAAGGCGCTGACCGAGGCGGGCTGGCTGTCGATCCTGATCCCCGAGGAATATGGCGGCGCGGGGCTCGGCATCTCGGCGGCGAGCGCGGTGCTGGAGGAGATCCACAAGGCCGGCTGCAACGCCGCGGCCTGCCACGCCCAGATGTACATCATGGGCACGGTGCTGCGGCACGGCAGCAAGGAGCAGAAGGAGCGCTACCTGCCGAAGATCGCCACCGGCGAGCTCCGCCTGCAGGCGTTCGGCGTCACCGAGCCGTCGAGCGGCACTGATACGCTGAGCCTGCGCACGACGGCGGTGAAGAAGGACAACAGCACCTACGTCGTGAACGGACAGAAGGTGTGGACCAGCCGCGCCGAGCATTCCGACCTGATGCTTCTGCTCGCCCGCACCACGCCGCGCGACCAGACCAAGAAGAAGACGGAAGGCCTGTCGGTGTTCCTGGTCGACATGCGGTCGGCGCTGGGCAAAGGCCTCACCATCCGGCCGATCCGCACGATGATGAACCACAACAGCACCGAAGTGTTCTTCGACAACATGGAAGTGTCGGCCGAGAACCTGATCGGCGAGGAGGGGCATGGCTTCCGCTACATCCTCTCCGGCATGAACGCCGAGCGTGTGTTGATCGCCTCGGAGTGCATCGGCGACGGCAAGTGGTTCATCGAGAGGGCGGTGAACTACGCCAAGGAGCGCAAGCTGTTCGGTCGCGCGATTGGCCAGAACCAGGGTGTCCAGTATCCCATCGCGCGCGCCTACACGCAGATCGAAGCAGCCGATCTGATGGTGCGCAAGGCGGCGGCGATGTACGAGGCGGGCATCAATGCCGGTGCCGAGGCCAACATGGCCAAGATGCTGGCGTCGGAAGCCTCGTGGGCGGCGGCCGAGATGTGCGTACAGACGCATGGCGGTTTCGGCTTTGCCGAGGAGTACGACGTCGAGCGCAAGTTCCGCGAAGCGCGCCTCTACACGGTGGCGCCGATCTCGACCAACATGATCCTGAACTTTGTGGCCGAGCACGTGCTGGGCCTGCCGCGCTCGTACTGAGCGAGAGGTCGGATAGCAGGAGCTAAGGAGCTTCCGTCGACTGCCCGAGGATGGCGTTCACCACCATCTTCTGGAAATGGATGACGAGGTGTTCGCTGTTCGTGAGAAAGCGGCCGCGATTGGGAAGGCCGCCCAAGAGACCACGCTGAACTGAATCGGTCAGCGTGTCGTCTTCCTTGGCGACCTGCTTGTTGAAGGCCACCAGCGACTGGGCAAACTCCTCGCTGACTCCCGGACCGAAGAACTGTTCGGAGAATCCCTTGGTCGCGTTCGGGCCGTCGGGTGTCCAGACGTCGATCGACAGGTTGGGAAACCCCGGATTGATGTTGATGGTCACATTGGGCCACAGGAAGTGATACTGCGACTGGGCGACGTCGCCGGCGACATCGTAGAGCTTGATCTTGCTTTTGCCTTGCAGGGCCGACGGCCGCACCTGGCCGCTCTGGCTTAAAAACCATCCATGGGCGGTGAGGGTGTAAGCGTCCGGGCGGACGTCAATCGCTGCATTGAAACCCGGATGAGCGACCGCGCAATGGTAGCACTCCAGGTAATTCTCCAGCATCGTCTTCCAGTTGGCGTACGACTGCCATTCCTCGCGGCTGTAGGGCTGAAGCGTATCGAGCACGACGCCGCTGCCGGCGATGATATCGAGGATCGGCCCGTAGTAGTCACGGAGCGGTCGTGCACCGGCATCGAGATGGACGAACACAAAGGGGCCGAGCGCTTCGGCGCGAATCGGCAGCAGCGGATAATCCTCGAGCCGGAAGTTCGGTTCGGCCGCCGAACGCGGCACCTGCCGAAGGCCGCCGGCAAGGTCATATGTCCAGGCATGGTAGCCGCACTGCATTAGCCTGGCGTTGCCGCGCCCTTTCATGACCTCGTGTCGGCGGTGTCGGCAGACGTTCACGAAGCCTGCCAATCCGTGCTCGTTGCGGACGACGACGACCGGCACACCGCCGGCATAGCCGGTCACGTAATCACCGATCGTCGCAAGCTGCGACAGCGGGCCGACATAATTCCAGCTCTTGCGAAAGATCTGGGAGATCTCCCGCTCGGTGATCGACGGATCGGTGTACCAACGGGCGGACAGCGATTCCCCGCGATCGAGGCTGGAGAGCAGGCTTGAGGCGGTCTCGTTACCCTGGGTCATGTGGCGTCAACCGAAGATAAAGTCGCGAAGCATTCCGAGGGCTGCCATCACGGCGGCATGGCCGACCATCAGGAGAAAAACCGTCCAGGCCGCGGTGATCGCCGTGAACAGCCAGCCCAGCATGGCCATAATCCCATCGTCCTCGATCAAAGCGAAGCAGAAGAACAGGATGGCAATCGATGGGAAGAGGTTGTCGAAGGGAATCGGCAGAGCGAGGATCACCGCGTTGATCACCCAGGCCGCCAACAGCAAGCGCCGCGGCATGCCGTTCACCCACCATTCGTAGCGGGCGTGCACCGCGTTTTCGAGCCAGTCGATGTAGCGATGCGCGCGCTTGAGGAAGCGCTGCAGCTTGCCGCGCGACAGGCCACGGCAGCCTATCGCGCGCGGCAGCGAAGGGACTAGGCGGCCGGAGAAGAACTGCGCCAGCAGAAACAGTATCGGTACGCCGGTCACCGTCGACAGCCAGGGAATACCTGACGGCACGACGTTCGGCATGTTGAGGGCCATGATCGCGAAGGCATAGGAGCGGCCTTCGAGACCTTTCAGGAACTCGTCGAGCGTCAGGACAGACGCCGGGTCTCCACCGAACAGTCGGTCGAGCGTCGTGTAGAGACCGAAATTGTCCTTCATCCGGTCCCCGAGTCGGCTGCTCTAGCCTGCTCGGGCGAGCAGGCGGCGAGCCAGCACGAGATGCGGCTTGTCGAGCATCTTGCCATCCATCGTCAGGACGCCGGCGTTGGGGTTGCTCTCGAAGGTCGCCACGACGCGCTTGGCCCAGTCGATTTCGCTGGCGCTTGGCGTGAAGACCTCGTGGATGACGGCGACCTGGTCGGGATGGATGGCGATCTTGCCGCCATAGCCCATGCGCCGTGCGACCTGCGCCTCGGCGCGCAGCCCCTCGACGTTTTTGATGTCGGGATAGACGGTATCGTAGGCGGTGACGCCGGCCGCGACCGATGCCATCAGGTTGACCGTACGCGCCATGAGGAACGTGTCGTCGTAGACACCGGGCGAGGGACCCTTGGCCAAGGCACCAAGGTCGGCCATGAGATCCTCACCGCCCCAGGAATGGCCCATGAGGCGCGCATGCTTGGCGGGTGCTGCCGTCAGCGCCAGGATCGCCGCGGCGCTCTCCGTGGCGATGGTCAGGATACGGGTGGAACCGGCTTCAATGCCTTCGCGCGCTTCGAAAGCGTCGAGATACGTCGACAGCAAATCGAGATTGGCCTGACCAACGCATTTGGGGAACACGATGCCATCGGGCTTGCCCTGCATGACGATGGCGAGATCGCCCAAGGTCAGGCCGGTATCGAGCGCATTGACGCGGACATAGAGCTTGGGGCCGGCGCGGTTGGCCGACTTCAGATAGGCGAGCGCCATGTCGCGCGCGATCTTCTTGCGATCCGTCGCGACCGAATCCTCCAGGTCCAGGATCAATCCATCGGGACCCGAGGCCGGACCTTTGGCGAGCTTGCGCTCGGAATCGGCGGGAACGAACAGGAATGAACGCATCTTCTTCTCTCTCAGCCCTTCGGTTTCTTGCGCATCAGCGCCTGGCGCGTGCACTCCGCGACGACCTCGCCGCGCTGATTGATAGCTTCATGCGAGAATTCGACGATGCCGGCGTCCGGTCGGGACTTGCTTTCGCGGAGGCTCATCACCTTGGTGCGTACCCGCAGCGTGTCGCCATGGAAAACCGGCTTGGGGAAGCGCACATCGGTCATGCCAAGGTTGGCGACAGTCGTGCCCAGCGTCGTGTCGTTGACGGTGATGCCGATCATGAGGCCCAGCGTGAACAGGCTGTTGACGATGCGCTGGCCGAACTCGGTCTTGGAGGCGAACTCTTCGTCGATATGCAGCGGCTGCACATTCATGGTGAGCGAGCTGAACAGGACATTGTCCATTTCAGTGACCGTGCGCGTCCATGCGTGTTCGAACACGCGTCCCACCGTGAATTCTTCGTAATACAGACCTGCCATTTTCCTCCCCGCGAAAGTCCTGCGTCATAGCATGGATGGACGCTGCCCGGTTCGCCATCGTATCAATGTCGCTACAGGACGAAACAGCGATGACGGGAGCGAATCGATGCGCGCAATGCTGAGCGAAACGCCGGGTGGACCGGAAAGCCTGAAGCTGGTCGAGATCCCGTCGAAGCCGTTGGGCAAGGGGCAGGTTCGCGTAGCGGTCAAGGCGGCGGGCGTGAACTTCCCGGACACGCTGATCATCGCCGACAAGTATCAGTTCAAGCCACCGCGCCCCTTCGCGCCGGGCCATGAGATCGCCGGTGATATCACCGAAGTAGGCGAAGGCATCACAGGCTACAAAGTTGGCGACCGCGTCATCGGCATGATCGGCAGTGGTGGCTATGCCACCGAAGCCGTGGTTGACCAGGGCAGCTTGCTGCCGATGCCCCAGAACATGAGCTACGAAGACGGCGCCGCCTTCACGATGACCTACGGCACCTCGTACTACGCGCTAAAGCAGCGCAGCAGCTACAAGCCGGGCGAAACACTCCTGGTCACGGGCGCCTCGGGTGGCGTCGGCCTCACCGCCGTCGAACTGGGCGCATTGATGGGCCTGAAGGTGATCGCGGCGGTCGGCTCCGACGAGAAGATGGAGATCTGCCGCAAGTACGGCGCCACTATGTTCGTGAACTACGCCAAAGAAAAGATGCGGGACAAGGTCAAGGAGCTGACCGGCGGCAACGGCGCGGACATCATCTATGACGCGGTCGGTGGCGATGCGTTCGACGAGTCGGTGCGCTGCATCGCCTGGTACGGCCGCCTGCTGGTCGTGGGCTTCGCGGCGGGTCGCATTCCGTCGCTGCCCGCCAATCTGGCGCTGCTGAAGAGCTGCGACGTGCGCGGCGTGTTCTATGGTGCATGGCGCGGCCGCGAGCCGGCCGAAGCACGCAAGAACTTCGACGAGATGTTGAAGTGGTACGGCGAGGGCAAGCTGAAGCCCCACATCTCCATGCGCTTCCCACTGGAGAAGGCCCCCGAGGCCATGAATGCCCTGCTGTCGCGCAAGGCGACCGGCAAGGTCATCATCAACATCGCCTGAACCGGGAGGAATCAATGGGCAGGCTGGCCGGAAAGATCGCCATCGTAACAGGCGCCGCGTCGGGTATCGGCGCGGCCTCTGCCAAGCTTTTCGCGGACGAGGGCGCCCAGGTACTGGCGGTCGACCGGCCGGAATCCGCCATTGCGACGGCGCATGCCGGCAGCAATGCGATCTCGGCCTTCGCTGCCGACATCACGGGCGACGATGCACCGAAGAAGATCGTAGCGGCGGCTCTCTCCAAGTTCGGCGCCGTCGACATTCTGTTCAACAACGCTGGCGTCAGCGGGCGGGCCTTCGTCGAGGAAATGACCGACGAGCAGTGGGACCGCGTGAACGATGTCAACGTGCGCGCGATGTTCCGGCTCTGCCGTGAGGCCATCCCCGCCTTGAAAGTGCGGGCCAAGGAAAAGGGCAGGGCGCGCATCGTCAATACCGCGTCGGTGATGGCGTTCGACACAGACTACGGGCTTGCTGCCTATTGTGCCTCGAAGGCCGGGGTCGGCGGCCTGACGCGGACGCTTGCTCTCGAACTCGGCAAGTTCAACATCACCGCGAACTACGTCTGTCCCGGCGCGATCTATACCGGCATGACGCAGACCAACTTCGACAAGCAGGAAATCCGCGAGGTCTGGGAGAAGAAGGCGGCACTGCGCCGGCTCGGCCAACCCATCGACATCGCCCGCGGCGCCCTTCTGCTGGCGTCGGACGAGGCCGACTTCATCACGGGCCACGAGTTGGTGGTCGATGGCGGCCTGACCCTGCGAACCTGAGGACGAACCCATGTCCGGCATCCATTCCTTCGCGACCAGCTACGACGAGGCACGAGACAAGTTCCTGGCGGCAGCGCGGATCGCCGATGCCTGGACCCATCGCTACGACAATCCGACCAAGGGCCCCAAGGGAGAGGCGCTGTCGACAGATCTCGCTTGGCTTGGGCCGCAGGATGCCTCGAAGGTCATCGTCACCATTTCCTCGACCCATGGCGTCGAGGGCTACTGCGGCTCTGGCTTTCAGGTCGATTGGCTGGCGTCGACGGGTGCCGCCAGGCTGCCGGACGGAACGGCGGCGCTGTTTATTCACGCCATCAACCCCTATGGCTTTGCCTGGACGCGACGGGTGACGGAGGAGGGCAACGACCTCAACCGCAACTATGTCGATCACAGCAAGCCCTATCCCGAGAACAAGGGCTATCTCGAGATCGCCGACGATCTTGTTCCCCAGGATTTCAGCGAACAGGGCAAGGCAGCGGCCGATGCACGCCTCGCCGCTTATCGGAAGAAGGTGGGCGACATAGAGTTTTTTCGCGCGGTCTCAGGCGGCCAGTACAGCCACCCGGACGGCATGTTCTTCGGCGGCGGCGGGCCGGCATGGTCGAACCGGACCCTGCACGCCATCGTCGAGCAGTATCTCAAGGACCGCAGCGACGTGGCGGTCATCGACTTCCATACCGGCCTTGGCCCCTACGGCTATGGCGAGCCGATTACGCACTTCGATATCGACACGCCGGCCTCGCGCCGCGTGCGCGCCTTCTGGGGCGAGTCGGTGACGGAATCTAAACGCGGCCAGACGGCATCGCAGGCGCGCGATGGCCTGGGCCATTACGGGCTGAACCGTGTGCTGCAGGAGCCCAAGACCCGCCTGACTATGTGCACTCTGGAGTACGGAACTTTCGACCGCGAAAGCGGCCAAAAGGCATTCCGGGCGGATCACTGGCTGCATAAGTATGGTGACCCCCTGGGCAAGGAGGCCGTGGCGGTACGCGCCGCGATGCGGCGACAGTTCTACCCGGAGACCGATGACTGGAAGGAAGCGGTGCTGTTCCGCGGCCATCAGGTCGTCCGCCAGGCTATTGCCGGATTGCAGCGGGGCGCCCTCTAGCTATTGGGGACAAGCCCCGGAAAAGCCATACGTCCGACCAGCGATCCTGCTAAAAGCCTCTTCATGCGTGCCCTTGTGGCGCTCCTCGCCTTTGTGGTCGTTGCAGCGCTGAACTATCTCTGGTGGTGGTATCCCAATAAGCCGGTCGAGATCGCCGGCTGGACCACAGCGCCTCTGCAAAGCGTTTCCTTCGCCCCCTATCGGCCGGGTCAGAGCCCGCTGACACGCACCTTTCCGACGCCTGACCAGATCGAGGACGATCTGAAGCGCCTTCAGGGCAAGGTCGGAGCGGTCCGTACCTATTCGGCGGGCGAGAATCTGGAAACGGTGCCTCAGCGAGCCGGCAAATATGGCCTCAAGGTCTGGCATGGCGCCTGGTTGAACAACAACGAGAAGGAAAATCTCGAGCAGATCAACCTGCTGATCGACCATGCCAACAAGTACAAGGACACGGTTGAGCGAGTAATCGTCGGCAACGAGGTCCTGCTGCGCAAGGATCTGACCGCCAACCAGCTCCGCCGCTATATCCGTCAGGTGAAGCAGCGCGTCTCGCAGCCGGTCACCTATGCCGATGTCTGGGAGTTCTGGCTGCGCAACCCGCAGCTCGCCGACGAAGTCGATTTCATCACCATCCATATCTTGCCTTACTGGGAAGACGAGCCGATTGGCCTCGACCGCAAGGAAGCCGACGGCAAGCTCACCATCGAGAAGCACCTGGTCGACATCTACAAGAAGGTGCAGGCGCGCTTTCCCGACAAGAAGATCGTGATCGGCGAAACCGGCTGGCCAAGCGACGGCCGCATGCGGTCCGATGCGCGGCCGGGCAGGGTCGAGCAGGTCAAGTTTTTCTCGATTTTCCGGTCCGCAGCGGAACGGGAGAAGTTCGACTACAACGTCATCGAAGCCTTCGACCAGTATTGGAAGGCACGCCAGGAGGGCACGGTTGGGGCGGCCTGGGGCCTGCTCGATGCCCAGCGACACGACAAATTCGAGCTGGGCAAGCCTGTAAGCGCGGAGCCGAAATGGCGGTTGCTGTTTGCGGTGTCGACGATCGCAGGGGCGCTGTTGTTGCTCGTTTATGCCGGCCTGCGCCGGGCGTCGACCTGGAAGGGCATCTTGATCTTCGCGGTCTTCGCGCAGGTCGTGGCCACTTGCTACGTGCAGGCGACCTGGATCGACCTTTCGCGCGCCTTCTATTTCGAGCGGATGGTCGGCGTCGTTTTCTGGGGGCTGCTGCTGGCCTTGTTCAGCTATGCCCTGCTGCGTGGCGTTGCAGACAGCCTGACCGGCAAGATGGCCGATCCCTCGCTATATGGCGCGCGCGTGCGCGAGGCCTGGCATGCCTGGCGCGAACTGCCGCGCTATCGCATCCTGCAGCGCGCCGACCTGCTGGCGCAGATGCTCTACCTTGCGCTCACGGTCCTCTGCATCTTCTACCTGATCGTCATCAGCATCGACTGGTACGACGGTGTCATTCGCATCGGCGACTGGTTCCGCCAGATCGCCATCGACGGCCGTTACCGCGACTTCCCGATTTGGAGCTTCGTGATCCCGAGCGTCGTGCTCATGGCGTGGAAGACCATCACAATCCTGCGCAACGAGCCGGTGGCGCGCGACCATCGAATCGCCAAGGCACTCTCGTTCGGCCGGCTGCTGGGATACGACGGCAGCCGCGGCTTCGTGCGCATGGACCGCCGGTTCAGCCGCTTCGAGCCGGTCCTGCCCGAGATCTTTTTGGCCGTCATGCTGATCTTCTGGGCCATCGTGATGGTGGTGACCGAGGGGGCGATCAAGCTGCACGATGGCGGGTCGGGCGGTTTCGTCTCGGCCGATGGCGGGCGTTGGGTGATCCGGACCCTGTTCTGGAACACCCAGGCCAACTGGTTCGGGTTCCTGGCGTTGCTGATGTCGGTGCCCTATCTGGCGACCATCTACGTCTCCATTCGCGAACCACTGGCAGAACCGCCGCCGGACTCCTATACCAGCAAATGGTAGGCGCTTTGCCGGGAGTTACCGAATGGAAATCAAGGGTGAGTACAGGATCGCGGCCCCGCGCGAGAAAGTCTTCGCGGCGCTGAACGACCCGGCCATTCTGCAGGCCTGCATTCCGGGCTGCGAATCGCTGGAAAAGACCTCCGACACCGAAATGAAGGCCAAGGTGCGCATGCGCATTGGCCCGGTCAGTGCGGCCTTCTCGGGCAAGGTGACCTTGTCCGACCTCGATCCGCCCAACGGCTACCGGATCTCCGGCGAAGGGCAGGGCGGTGCGGCCGGTTTCGCCAAGGGCGGCGCCGTCGTGGCCCTGAAAGAGGACGGCAGCGATACCATCCTGAATTACAATGTGGACGCCCAGGTCGGCGGCAAGATCGCCCAGGTCGGCGCCCGCCTGATCGACGGTACGGCCAAGAAGCTGGCCGACGAGTTCTTCAGCAAGTTTGCGGCGATGGTCGGTGGGCCGCCGCCGGCGGAAACCGTCGCTTCGGCGGCACCAGCCGATGCAGCAGCTCCAGCGCCCGTCGCAGCCCCGGCGCCTTCCGCTGCAGCGCAGCGAGGCTTCAAGCACTGGTTGATCATCGGCGTCGGCGCCGCGGTGTTGATCCTGGTCTTTATTGCGAGTCGTTAGCGGCGGGAACAATCGCGGATCGTCTGCGAAACCGCCAATTCACTTGACCGCAATGTGACGGGCTTGCGAGAGTTCGACCAATGCCCGGCGGGCCTGCTCTGACGCGGCTCGTGCGAACCAATACGTTGAGGGAGAAGAGTAATGACCATTTCCGTCGCCATGACCGTCAACGGCAAGGCCGTCTCGGGCAAGGTCGAGGCGCGCACGCTATTGGTTCAATTCCTGCGCGAGCATCTCGGCATGACCGGCACTCACGTGGGTTGTGACACCAGCCAGTGCGGCGCCTGTGTCGTCGACGTCGACGGCAAGTCGGTGAAGTCCTGCACCATGTTGGCCGTTCAGGCCGAAGGCGCCAAAGTCATCACGATCGAAGGTTTGGCCGAGAGCGCCGAGAAGCTGCACCCGATGCAGGAGGCCTTCCGCGAGAACCACGCCCTGCAGTGCGGCTTCTGCACGCCGGGCATGGTGATGAGCGCCATCGACATGGTGAAGCGCCACAACTACCAGCTCGACGAGGCGACGGTGCGCCGCGAACTCGAAGGCAACCTTTGCCGCTGCACCGGCTACCACAACATCGTGAAGGCAATCCTGGCCGCCGCGCCGGCCATGAAGTCAGCAGGGGTGTAGAGCCATGACCGCCGAAACCGGAATCGGCGCCCGGGTGAAGCGGAAGGAAGACCAGCGCTTCCTTACCGGCACCGGTCGCTATGTCGACGATCTGCCCCTCGCACGGGCGACTTACGCGTATTTCCTGCGTTCGCCGCATGCCCATGCGAAGATCAAGAGCATCGACGTTTCGGCGGCGAAATCCATGCCCGGCGTGGTCGAGATCTTCACCGGCAAGGACATTGCCGATGCGAAGGTCGGCGGCCTGATCTGCGGCTGGGTGGTCAAGGACAAGCACGGCGAGCCGCACAAGTCGCCGCCGCATCCGGTGATGGCGCTCGATACCGTGCGCTATGTCGGCGACACGGTGGCGATGGTCGTGGCCAACAGCCACGACGAGGCCAAGGATGCGGCCGAAGCGATCCATGTCGATTACGACGTGAAGCAAGCGAACGTCGATCTTGCGCGCGCCTTCGACAAGGGTGTGCCGGAGGTCCATGCGGCCGAAGCGCCGGGCAATCTGATCTACGACTGGGAGATCGGCGTGAAGGCCGATGTCGAGGCGGCGTTCGCCAAGGCGGCGCACGTCACCAAGATGGACATCGTCAACAACCGCCTGATCCCCAACGCCATGGAGCCGCGCGCAGCGGCGGCTGAATACGACAAGGGCACTGGCAACTACACGCTCTGGTCGACTTCGCAGAACCCGCACGTGCTGCGTCTGATCCTGTCGGCTTTCGTGCTGGGCATCCCCGAGCACAAGCTGCGCGTCATCGCCCCTGATGTCGGCGGCGGCTTCGGCAGCAAGATCTTTTGCTACAATGAAGAGACGATGGTCTGCTGGGCGTCCAGCCGCGTCGGCCGACCCATCAAGTGGACGGCGGAGCGTGCTGAATCGTTCATGACCGACGCGCACGGGCGCGATCATGTCACCCACGCCGAACTCGCTCTCGACAAGGACCACAAGTTCCTGGCGCTCAAGGTCGAGACTATCGCCAACATGGGCGCCTATCTCTCGACCTTCTCGACGGCGGTGCCGACGTACCTCTACGCCACGCTGCTGGCCGGCCAGTACACGACGCCGCTCATCTACGCCAACGTGAAGGCGGCGCTGACGCATACCGCGCCGGTCGACGCCTATCGTGGGGCCGGCCGCCCCGAGGCAACCTTCGTGATCGAGACCATCGTCAGCAAGGCGGCGGCGGAACTGAAGGTCGATACGGCGGAGCTGCGCCGAAAGAACTTCATTCCGACCGAGGCCTTCCCGTACCAGACGCCGGTGGCGCTGCAGTACGATTCGGGCAACTACCCGCCGATCATCGACGAGGCGATCAAGATCGCCGACTACAATGGCTTCGAGGGGCGTCGTGCCGAGGCCAAGTCACGTGGCAAGCTGCGCGGCATTGGCTTCTCGTCCTACATCGAAGCCTGCGGCCTCGGACCCTCGCGGGTCATCGGTCAGTTGGGCGGTGGCGTCGGTCAGTGGGAATCGGCCCAGATCAAGTTCAACCCGACGGGCAATGTCCAGGTTCTGACCGGTGCACACAGCCACGGCCAGAGCCACGAGACGACCTTCGCCCAGCTCGTGTCGGACAAGCTCGGCATTCCGATCGAAACCGTCGAGGTCATCCATGGCGACACGGCGACGACGCCGTTTGGCATGGGGAGCTACGGCTCGCGTTCCCTGGCGGTTGGCGGCTCGGCAATCATGAAGGCGGCCGACAAGATCATTGCCAAGGGCAAGAAGATCGCGGCCCATCTCATGGAGGCGTCGGTCGCCGACGTCGTCTTCGAGAACGGCAACTTCAAGGTCGCCGGCACCGACAAGAACGTGCCGCTCGGCGCTGCGGTGTTCGCTGCCTACGTGCCGCACAACTACCCGCTCGAGGAACTCGAGCCCGGTATGGACGAGAACGCGTTCTACGATCCGTCGAACTTCGTCTATCCGGCCGGCACGCAGATCTGCGAGGTCGAGATCGACCCCGACACCGGCGTCGTCGAGGTCGTCAACCACACGGCGGTCGACGATTTTGGCAACATCATCAATCCGATGGTCGTCGAGGGCCAGGTTCACGGCGGCATCGTCCAGGGTGTTGGACAGGCGCTGCTGGAAAATGCCGTCTACGACAAGGAAACGGGGCAGCTGCTCAGCGGCTCCTACATGGACTACACCATGCCGCGCGCCGACGACGTGCCGTCGTTCAAGCTCGGCAACAAGGTCACGCCTTGCCCGCATAATCCGCTGGGCGTGAAGGGATGCGGCGAGGCCGGTGCGATTGCCGCACCAGCCGCCGTGATGAATGCCGTCCACGACGCACTGGCGCCACTTGGCGTCACGCACGTCCCGATGCCTGCCACGCCGCTCAGCGTCTGGCAGACCATCCAGGGTGCGCAGCGCAAGGCGGCCGAGTAACGGGAGGATTGAAATGTACGATTTTGCTTACCATCGTCCGAAGTCGGTTGCCGATGCCGTCGCCCTGCTGAAGGGCAAGGAAGAAGCCCGTCCCATGTCGGGCGGCATGACCCTGATCCCGACGCTGAAGCAGCGGCTGGCCCGGCCGAGCGACATTGTCGATCTCGGCGCCATCAAGGAGCTGGCCGGCATCAAGGTCGAGGGCAACAACGTCGTGATCGGCGGCATGACCAAGCATGGCGACGTCGCGACCTCGGCCGACGTGAAGGCCAACATCCCCGCGCTGGCTTCGCTGGCTGGCCATATCGGTGATCCGGCGGTCCGCAACCGCGGCACCATGGGCGGCTCAGTGGCCAACAACGATCCGGCGGCCGACTATCCGGCGGCGGTCGTGGCGCTCAATGCCACGATCACCACCAACACCGGCAAGCATGCGGCCGACGACTTCTTCAAGGGCCTGTTCGAAACGGCGCTGAGCGAAGGCGAACTGATCACCTCGATCAGCTTCCCGAAGGCGGAGAAGGCGGCATACATCAAGTTCCCCAACCCGGCATCGCGCTACGCGATGGTGGGCGTGTTCGTGGCCCAGACGGCCAGCGGCGTGCGCGTGGCGGTGACGGGCGCCGGCCCGTGCGTGTTCCGCGTCAAGGCGATGGAAGACGCGCTCGCCAAGAACTTCACTTCGGCAGCGATCAAGGACATCAAGGTTCCGGCCGACGACCTCAACAGCGATATTCATGGCAGCGCCGAGTACCGCGCCCACCTGGTAGGCGTGATGGCCCGCCGGGCGGTCGACGCGGCCAACAAGTAGCCGCAGATCTCTGCGGGGACTAACGTTGGGGCGCCCCTTACCGGGCGCCCCTTCGTTTTGGAAAACGGCGTTTGAGGCGAGTGCACCATGAAGGCCTTGGTTACGGGATTCGATCCGTTTGGTGGCGACGAGGTCAATCCGTCGTCGCTCGCCGTCGGCAAGCTGAAGAAGCGCATCGGCAAGATCGTGGTCCACACGGCTGAGCTGCCAACTTCCTATGCCCGTTCGGCTGAAGTGTTGCGCGCGGCCATTGCCAAGGCCAAGCCCGACATCGTTCTCTGCGTCGGCCAGGCCGGCGGCCGCACCGAGCTGTGCCTGGAGCGGGTAGCGATCAACGTCCAGGATGCGCGTATTCGCGACAACGACGGTAAGCAGCCGATCGACAAGCCGGTGGTGGCCGATGGCCCGGCAGCCCATTTCGCCACCCTGCCGATCAAGGCCTGCGTCGCCGAGATGCGTAAAGCCGGATTGCCGGCTGCGGTCTCGAACACCGCTGGTACCTTCGTCTGCAACCACATCTTCTACGCATTGATGGACATTGCCGCGTCGCATCCTCTTCCGATGCGTGGCGGCTTCCTGCATATCCCTTATGTGCCGGAGCAGGCGGCCCGCCTCGGCGGCGCGCCGTCTATGTCGGTCAGCGACATCGTGCGTGGCATCGAGATCATCCTCGAAGTCAGCGCCAGCCGGGAGAGCGACCTCCACACGGCGGAAGGCCGTATCTCCTGATCCTGGTAGTTACTCGGCCGCGATCGCGAGCGTCGGCGGCACGTGTTGCGTCGGAGCCGTCTCCGTTGCGGACGGCCTCTTCACCCTGAACCAAGCCGCGTAAAGGGCCGGCAGGAAGAGCAGGGTGAGGGCGGTCGCCACCAGCAGGCCGCCCATCAGCGCGACGGCCATCGGCCCCCAAAACACGCTGCGGGATAGCGGCACCATGGCGAAGATCGCCGTGCCGGCAGTCAGCAGGATCGGCCGGGCGCGGCGTACCGTGGCGTCGATGACCGCGTCCCAATCGCTATGGCCGGCGCGGATATCCTGGTCGATCTGGTCCACCAGGATCACCGAGTTGCGCATGATCATGCCGGCAAGCGCGATCACGCCCAGCAGCGAGACGAACCCGAAAGGCTGGTTGAACAGCAGCAGGAACAGCGACACGCCGATCAGGCCCAGCGGCGCGGTCAGCATGACCAGCGCAAGCTTGGAGAAGCTCTGGAGCTGCAACATCAGGAACAACACCATCAGGAAGGCCATGACGGGCATCATCTTGAAGATCGAGGCCTGGCTCTTGGCCGACTCCTCCGAATCGCCGCCGATCTCGATGCGATAGCCGGGCGGCAGCTCGGCGCGCAGCGGCGCCAGCGCCTTGTCGATTCGGGCGGCGACGTCGGGGCCCTGCACACCGTCGGCCACGCCGGCACGCACGGTCATCAGCAGTTCCTTGTTACGCCGCCAGAGGATCGGCTCCTCGAGTTCGAACTTCAGCGTCGCGAGCTGGGCAAGCGAGACCACGCCGCCATTGGCGGTGCGGAAGTTGATCGCCTCCAGGCCCTCGACGCTCAGCCGTTCGGGCGCGACGGCCCGCGCGATCACGTCGATCGTCTCGGTGCGCTCGCGATACTGCGTCACCGTCACGCCGCTCAGCAGCGTTTGCAGGGCATTGCCCAGCACCTGGGAATCGACGCCCAGGGCGCGAGCCTTGGCCTGATCGACTTCCAGCCGCACGGACTTGGCCAGCTCGTTCCAGTCGAAGTTGATGTCGCGTGTCGCCGGATCGGCCTTGAAGACCTGCCGCACGCGCTCGGCGACGGTGCGGACCTGCTGCGGATCGTCGCCCAGCACGCGGAACATCACCGGATAGCTGACCGGCGGACCGTTCTGCAGGCGTTGCACGCGGGCGCGGACCGCTTCGAAGTCCTGAGCGAAGAGCTTGCCCAGCGCGGTAACCACACGCTCGCGGGCGTCGAGGTCCTTGGTCATGACGATGACCTGGCCGAAGTTCGCATTGGCGAGCTCGGGGACTGTCGGCAGGTAGAAGCGCGGGCTGCCGGCGCCGATATAGGAGGTATAGAACGCGACGTCGGAATTCTCGCCCAGCCACTTCTCGAGCTTGCGAACTTCCTTGTCGGTCGCGGCCCACGAGGCACCCTGCGCCAATTTCATGTCGACGATCAGCTCGGGCCGGTTGGCAGTCGGAAAGAATTGCTTCTGGACTAGGCCGAATGCTGCCATCGAGGCCACGAAGGCGAGCGCCGTAATGGCAATCGTGGTCTTGCGCCAGGTGACGCACCACACGACCAGTTTGCGGAACATCGTGTAGAGCCGGCCGCCGTAGGGGTCGTGATGGTGCACCTTGGGCTGCGGCAGCATGTGATAGCCCATCCAAGGCGTGAACAGGACGGCCACGAACCACGAGATGATGAGCGAGAGGCCGACGACCCAGAAGATCGAATTGGTGTATTCGCCGGCGCCCGAACGGGCGAAGCCCACCGGCACGAAGCCGACGGCGGTGACCAGAGTACCGGTCAGCATGGGGAAGGCGGTTGATGTATAGGCGAAGGTCGCGGCTTCGAGGCGGCTCGCGCCCTGTTCCAGCTTCACCATCATCATCTCGACGGCGATGATGGCGTCGTCGACCAGCAGGCCCAGCGCGATGATCAGGGCGCCGAGCGAGATGCGCTGGAAGTCGATGCCAAGCAACAGCATACCCACGAAGGTGATCGCCAGCACCAGCGGGACGGAGAAGGCCACGATCAAGCCGGTGCGAATGCCGAGGCTGATGAAGGACACGACCAGCACGATGGCGAGCGCTTCGAGCAGGGAGGCGATGAACTCCTCGAAGGACTTGTCGACGACCTCGGGCTGATTGGCGACACGATGGACAGTGATGCCCACGGGCAGGTTCGCCTCGATCTCCTTCATGGTCTTGTCGAGGGCCTTGCCCAGGGTCTGGACGTTGCCGCCCTGTGCCATCACCACGCCGAGGCCGATCACCGGCTTGGTCTTGAAGCGCATGGCGATCTGCCGCGGATCCTGATAGCCGCGCTTGATCTCCGCCACGTCGCCCAGGGTCAGCGTCTGCCCGTTGGCGGTGAAGGGCAGTGCCAGGAGCTGTTCCGCCGAGGTCGGAGCACCATCGACGCGCACGGCGACCCGCTCTCCGCTGGTTTCGACCGTGCCGGTGGCGACGATCGCGTTCTGCCGGCGTACGACATCGAGGATCTGATCGACAGGCACGCCCAGCATGGCGAGCCGGGCGTGGCTGAATTCGATGTAGATCTTCTCGTCCTGCAGCCCGATCAGGTCGGCCTTGGTGACGTCGGGAACGCGTAGCAGCCGCTGGCGCACGGCCTTGGCGATCTCCTTGACCTCGGCTGGCGAGAAGCCATCGGACTCGAAGGCCCAGATCAGGCTGTAGGTGTCGCCGTACTCATCGTTGAAGAACGGGCCGATCACGCCTTGAGGCAGGGATGACCTGATATCACCGACCTTCTTGCGAACCTGGTACCAAAGCTCCGGAACCTTGGCGGGCGGGGTATCGTCGCGCAGCGAGACATAGATCACCGTCTCGCCTGGCTTGGTGTAGCTCGTCACGTTGAAGAAGTAGGGCAGTTCCTGCAGCTTGGTCTCGATCTTCTCGGTGACCTGCTGCTCGACCTCTCGCGACGTGGCGCCCGGCCAGGCAGCCGATACGACCATCTGCTTGATGGTGAAGGGCGGATCTTCGCCACGGCCGAGATTGAAGAATGCATAGATGCCGGCTGCGGTCAGCGCGATCATGAAGAAGACCGTCAGCGTGCTGTATTTGAGCGCCAGCGCTGACAGGTTGGTGCGCGTCGTCATGTCCGTCTCTCCGCGGATGGTTTGCGGGCCGCTGGGCAGCGCTGGTTAGCGGGCAGCCTGTTGCTGCGGCTGCAGCTTGACCTTTTGGCCGTGCTCGAGCTTGTGCACGCCGGCCGTGGCGATCAGCTCGCCTTCCTTGACGCCGGAGGCGATGGCGGCGGTGTCGTCACGCCAGCGCGCGATCGTCACCGGTCGCAATTCGACGGTGCCGGTGGTGCGGTCGACCACCCAGACGGCCGGTTGCGTGCCGCGCTGGAAGATGGCGGTGAGCGGAACCTCGGCAACCGGAGTGGGATCGCGCCGATCGAAGGCCAGTGTTGCGGTCATGCCGAGGCCGATGAATTGCGGAGGCTCCAACACGCTGAAGCGGGCGGGATAGGTGCGGGTTGCAGGATCGGCGCTGGGAGACAGTTCGCGCAGCCGGGCGGGATGGCGGCGGCCCGGATCGGACCAAAGCTCGAAACTCGCCACGGACGCTTCACGCACGGTCT
>CALROF020000118.1:0-19381 GCA_943369775.1 Reyranella massiliensis 521 | reverse complement strand
CGTGCCAACCAGAAAGTGGCGTCGTCGGTGAAGTGCGAGACGATGCGGTCGACGTCGCGGCTGTTGAAGGCGGCCGAGATTGCCTTCATGAGCTCGGGCGTGGCGATATCGGCGTTTGCGGCTGTGACGTCCGGCATACGAAACCTCCCTCACGAAGCGACGTGAAACGATTGCAGGCTTTGCGAAAGCCGGCAAGGTCGGCGGCCACAACCGCACGCAACCGTGCTAGCGTGCCGCCCACAAGACCAAGACAAAGCCACAATCCAGGGGAAACGCTCGTGTACGATTACATCATCGTCGGCGGAGGCTCGGCCGGATCGGTCATGGCCAACCGGCTTTCCGCCCGCAGCGCCACGAAAGTGCTGCTCTGTGAAGCCGGCCAGGACACACCTCCGGGCCACGAACCCAAGGAAATCGCCGACAGCTACTCGGGCACAGCCTATTTCGACCCTCGCTTCCACTGGACCGACCTCAAGGTCCACACCCAGGTCGTGAGCCACAACAATCCGCAGGAAAACCGCCCGCCCCTGCGTAAGTACGAACAGGCGCGCGTGCTCGGTGGCGGCTCGTCGATCAATGGCCAGATGGCCAATCGCGGTGCACCGACCGACTACGACGAATGGGCCAGCCGAGGTGCCACAGGCTGGGCTTGGAACGACGTCCTGCCCTATTTCAAGAAGGTCGAGCGCGACCTCGATTTCGACGGGCCGCTGCACGGCAAGGATGGCCGCATCCCCGTGCGCCGCATCCCGCGCGAGCACTGGGCGGGCCACGCCGAAGCCGTCGGCAAGGCTCTGGAGGCCAAGGGTTTCAAGTATCTGCCCGATCAGAACGGCGAGTTCGTCGACGGTTACTTTCCCGTCACCCACTCCAACGCCGAGGAACGGCGCGTGTCGGCGGCGATGGGCTACCTCGACGCCGAAACACGCAAGCGCTCCAACCTCACCATCTCGACTGATACGCAGGTGAAGTCGCTCCTGTTCGAGGGCACACGCTGCGTCGGCGTAACCGCCATGATCGGTGGCAAGGAGCACGAATTCCGCGGCCGCGAGATCATCCTGTCAAGCGGCGCCATCCATTCGCCGGCGCACCTGATGCGGGCCGGCATCGGACCAGTCGGACATCTGAGCGAACTTGGGATTCCCGTGGTCTCGGCCCTGCCCGGCGTCGGTCAGCGGTTGATGGACCACCCCTCCATCGCCCTCTCCTCGTTCATCAAGCGCAGTGCGCGCCTTCGCCAGCACACACGCCGCCATATCCATGTCGGCCTGCGCTACTCCTCCGACCTTCCAGGCATACCCAAGGGGGACATGTTCGTGGCCGTCGTCAGCAAGTCGGCCTGGCATGCCGTCGGCGAGCAGATCGCTTCCCTGCTGACCTTCATCAACAAGACCTACTCGGAGACCGGTCAGGTCAAGCTCGCGTCACGCGACTGGCGCAACGAGCCTGTCGTCGAGTTCAACCTTCTCTCCGACAAGCGCGACCTCGACCGGCTGATGAGCGGCTTCAAGCTGATGGCTGCAGTGCAGATGACCGACGCGCTGAAGGCGGTGACGGATATCCCGTTCCCCGCTTCCTACAGCGACAAGGTGCGCCAGATCGGCGTCGTGAATAACAAGAACAAGTGGCTGACCCGCGCCGTGTCGGTCCTGCTCGATGGCCCGTCGGCGCTGCGCCGCTACATGATCGAGAATTTCGTCGTCGAAGGCTTTACCTTCGAGCAGGTGATGAGCGACGACGAAGCGCTGGAGGCCTTCGTGCGCAAGGCTGCAATCGGCGTGTGGCACGCCTCCTGCACCTGCCGCATGGGTCGCGCCGACGATCCGATGGCGGTCGTCGACACGGAGGGTCGCGTGAAGGGCGTTCAGGGATTGCGCGTCGTCGATGCCTCGGTGTTCCCGGTCGTGCCCTGTGCCAACACCAACTTCCCCACCCTGATGACAGCCGAGAAGATTGCCGACGCGATGACGAAGGTTGCGTGATGGCAACCTCCGGCCGCCTGCACCTGATTGGCTCGATCCCGCTCGACAGCAGCGAAGCGGTGTTCCGTACGCTCGCGTCGGAGCTGGGGCCGCACCTCAGCCGCATTCCCGACGGCGAGACAGGCGAACGCTCGCGCTGGGTCTATTTCCAGCGGCAGATGCTGCTCGACCATCCAGCTATGGAAATCGATCCAACCGTGCCGCCCTACAAGTTCGTGCAATGGGACGGCAAGCTGGTGCGCGAGATCGAGCAAGTCCGCTTCAAGCCCGGCGTCGATCCTGCGACGGTCACCTTCGAGACCGGCTACGACAAGGCGGCTCTCGCCTCCTGGGCGGTCTTCGAGCGCTTGCGCGCCGCTGGTGCAATCCCGGCAGGCACACGCTTCCAGGTCTGCCTGCCGACGCCTCAGGCCAGCGGCTAACTCTATGTCAGCGGTCCCACACGCGAGACCTATTTCGGCGTCTACGAACGCGCCCTGAAGACGGCTCTGGCAGATATCGTGAAAGCGATCCCGGCCCAGGATCTCGCGATCCAATGGGATGTCTGCCAGGAGGTGCTCGCCTTCGAGGGCTACTTCAAGGACCGGCCGGCCCACTACAAGCAACAGATCTTCGACATGCTGGGCCGGCTGGGTGACGCCGTGCCGGTCGATGTCGAACTGGGCTACCACCTTTGCTACGGCTCTCCGAAGGACGAGCATCTGGTACAGCCCAAGGACGCGGCCATCCTTGTCGAGATGATGGAAGGCATTGCCGAAGCGACGCGCCGGCACATCGACTTCGTTCACATTCCCGTCCCTCGAGATCGTACCGACGACGCATACTATGCGCCGGTCAAAGGCTGGAAGCGGCCAACGGGGACAAGGCTCTATCTCGGGCTGCTGCATCATGACGACGAAGCGGGAGATCGTGCCCGCATCGCGGTGGCGCGGCGGTTCATCGACGATTTCGGCCTGTCGGCCGAATGCGGCTGGGGTCGCACGGAGCCTGGGCGTCTGCCCGGACTCCTCAAAGGACATCGTGTTGCTGCGGAGGCTTGGTAATGGTCGAGCGTATTCTGGTCGTTGGTCCGAAGGATTGCCTGGCGATGGTCGACGACCTCGCCCCCAAGGGCTTCGAGATCGTCAAGGCCCTGCACAATTCGCCGGAGCAGAAGGCCGCCCTGCCCGGCGCTCACTATTTCGTGGGGTTCATTCAGCAGTACGTCACGCCTCAGCTTTACAAGGACGCGCCGCATCTCAGGCTCGTGCAGATGCTGAGTGCGGGCTACGACCGCGCCGACCTCGAGGCGGCCGGCAAGAGCGGTGTGCCGCTCTGCGCCAACGGCGGCGCCAATTCGGTTGCCGTCTCCGAGCATGCCATCCTGCTGATGCTCTCCGTGTCGCGCCGGCTGATCACCCAGCACAGCAACGTCGTGGCCGGCCGCTGGCACGGCAATGCACCGCCGACCGTCCATGAAGTGCGCAACAAGGTGTTGGGCATCGTGGGCCTCGGCACGATTGGCAAGAAGGTGGCCAAGCTCGCGCAGGCCTTCGGCATGATCGTCCACTACTACGACATCAAGCGACTGAAGGAAGAGGAAGAGGACGCTCTCGGTGTGCGCTTCCGGCTGCTGCCCGAAATCCTGCGCCACTCCGACGTCCTGTCGCTGCATGTGCCGTTGAACGACTCGACGCGACATATGATCGGCAAAGAAGAACTCGCCGTCATGAAGAAGTCGGCGATCATCGTGAACACGTCGCGTGGACCCGTGATCGACGAGAAGGCAATGACTGCCGCCCTCTCCTCCGGCAACCTGTTCGGCGCCGGCCTCGACGTGTTCGACGAGGAGCCGACGCCGCCGGACAATCCGCTGCTCAAGCTCGACAACGTGATCCTCACGGCGCATCTCGCCGGCCCCACCTTCGAGAGCAACATCACGCGTTTGCGTAACGGCTTCGACAATGTGCAGCGCGTGGCGCGCGGCGAACCGGCCCTCTGGGTCGTACCGGAACTGGCAGGTTAAGATGAAAACGACACGACGCGCTCTACTCGCCGCCGGCCTGGCAGCCCCCTTCATTGCCCGCGAAGGCTTCGCCCAGGGTGACTGGCCCAAGGGACCGGTCCGCTGGATCGTGGCCTTCGCTGCTGGCGGCGCGGCGGATACCGTGGCTCGAAACGTCGCCGTGAGGGTCGCCGAGATCATCGGCCAGCAGGTGATCATCGACAACCGCACCGGCGGCAATGCCGTCGTCGCGGCCAACGCCGTCCTGCAATCGCCGCGCGATGGTCAGACTTTTCTCATCGACGCGGCGAATCAGATCACCAATCCGCTGCTCGTTAAGGACCTTCCGTTCGATTACGTGCAGACCTGGGTTCCGGTATCGCAACTGTCGAGCTTTCCGCAGGTTGTCGCGGTGAAGCAGGACTTTCCGGCAAAGACGATCCAGGAGTATATCGCGGCCGCCAAGGCCAAGCCCGGTACGATCAGCTACGGCACGCCGCCCGCCGCCGGCATGGGCCATATGGCCGGCGAGGAACTGCAGCGTCGCGCCCAGATCAAGCTGATCCATGCTCCCTATCGCGGCGGCGCCGACGCCGCTCGCGATATCGGTGCCGGCGCCATCGACTCGGTGATCATCACCACCAGCTCGATCCGTCCGCCGGTTGCAGCCGGCCGTGCCCGCGTGTTGGCCGTCACCAGCCTCAAGCGGAGTTCCACCTATCCTGACGCGCCGACTCTCGCCGAGAGTGGCTATCCCGGCTTCGATCTCAACGACTGGAACGGCCTCTTTGCCGCGACGGGCACGCCACCCGCTCTAATCGACCGCATGCAGGCCGTTGTCGCCGAGGCCATCAAGGACCCCAAGGTCAAGGAGCGTCTCGATCCGAGCGGTGCCGAGCTGATTGCCAGCACACCGGCTGCGTTCAAGACCTGGCTCGATGGCCAGCGCAAACTGCTTGGCGGTCTGATCCAGGAGGCCGGCATCAAACTGCAGTAAGGCCCTTCAGGCCGGTTCGAGTTTTGCCCGGTAGGTTTCGCCGAACTTCAGGATCGCCACGAAGGAGATGGCAGCGGCAGCCATGATCATGAAAGCCGGACTATAGTTGTTGGCAGTCCGGTGAACGAGCCATGTCGCCGCCAATGGGCTCAAACCGCCGACTATGCCCAAGGTCACGTTGTAGCCAAGCGCAATCGCGGTGCAGCGGATCTCCGCAGGTACGGCTTCGACCATCATTGCCGGTTGCGCGCCGATGAAGGTGCCGACCGACAACACGAAGCCGAGCTGGCCCAGCAGGATGATCGCCGGCGCCGGCTGGTGCATCAACCAGAAGAACGGCAAGGCCCCGACGAAGCCCAGCGCCGCGGCCGCAAGCATGATTGGCCGCCGCCCATAGCGATCCGACAGCCAGCTCATCAGGACCATGACCGGCAGCAGTACGATCATACTGAAGGAATTGATCTCCAGGGCCCGTGCCGGCGCAATGCCGTCGGCGAACTGCAGCCAGCTCACAATGTAAACGAACATCAGGTAGAAGCCGACCGAGTTGAACACCGAGAGAGCGGCGAGCCGGGCAAGCAACGGCCCATGATTGCGCACGGTCTCGAGCAGCGGCGAACTCTCTTTCTTCACAGTCTTGGGGCTCTCGTGGACATGGCGGCGCAGCACGACGCCGGCGAGACCGACCACGAGCCCCAGGATGAAGGGAATACGCCAACCCCAACTTTCCAGCGCCTGCTCCGACATCACCGACGCCAACAGAGCGCCCGTCGCCGATCCCAGCAGGATGCCGCCGACAGCCCCGCAACAGCCCATGGCGCCAACCAGTGCCCGGCGATTGGGCGGCGCCTGCTCGATGATGAAGATGATGGAGGTCGTGTACTCGCCACCGACCGACAAGCCTTGCACCATGCGGAGCAAGGTGAGGATGATGGGGGCCGCAATCCCAAGCACCTGGTAGCCCGGCAGAATGCCAACCAGGAAAGTCGGGATCGCCATGGCCGCGACCGAGACAGTGAGTGCCGTCCGTCGCCCGAACTTGTCGCCGATTGAGCCGATCACTGCCCCGCCTACCGGCCGCATCAGGAAGCCCACGGCGAATATGCCGAAGGCCGCCAGTATCTGGGCGACGGAGTCTTCCTGGGGGAAAAAGGCGCGGCCGATGGCGGCTGCAAAGTAGCCGTAGACCGCAAAGTCATACCATTCGAGCACGTTGCCGATGGCGCCAGCCACAATGACCCGGCGCGTATTACTCACCGCCATCGACACTCCCCCAGCTCCTGATCGCCGCGCGCTGACGATCTTCGCGACCTCAGGCCCAGTGAACCACAACATCGTGAACCACTGCAATTTCCCGAGATTTGCGGTGGTCGACAGTGGCGGGTTGCATCGCCGTCAATTAGGGTCCCGTCCGAGAACGGGGGGAGTTTCAATGTATCGTCTGTCTACCTGCCTGCTGGCAGGCGCCGTTGCTGTGTCCATGTCAATGCCGGTCCATGCCCAGACCCAAGAAGAGATCAAGGACATGGTCGTTGGTCTTTACGTCGTTTCGATCGCCATCGATGCCTGCGATCTCGACCTCACCAAGGACCAGGAACAGCGCCTCGACTACTGGACCGAGTGGGGCGAAAAGAAACTCAACATTGCCGACCGCAAGCTCGACAAGGCTTACGCGACCATGGAAGAGGCCGTCGAAAAGGACAAATCGGCCTTCTGCAAGGAGATGTCGCCTGTCGCCAAGAAGGTCCTGAAGGACCTCCCGCCGGCAAACTGACCTTCCCCGGTCAGCCGTAGACGAAGGCCTGATCGTCGAGGTCGATTGCAGGGAAAATGTTCTTCTCGCCCCAGTAATCCTGCGTGTGCTGCCATTCCGGCTTCTCGCCGCGCTTGGGCAGGAGATGCATGCCACGCATCAGGTAACCGGGATTGAAGTTCTCCGGGTCGATCCACGGCAGGAGCTTCATGTCCTTGTCTTCAGGGCGCAGCGTCACCCCGACCTTGCGGACACCCTTCTCCTGCATATGGCCGAGCAGGCGGCAGACGAAATCCGCCACAAGGTCGGCGCGGAGCGTCCAGCTCGCGCGGAAATAGCCGAACACCCAGACCATGTTGGGCACGCCGGTGAACATCATGCCGCGATAGGTGACGGTGTCCGCAAAATCGAGAGGCTTGCCGTCAACGGCGAAGGCGATATCGCCCATGACGCTGAGATGAAAGCCGGTTGCGGTGACGATGATATCCGCCTCCAGCACCTTGCCCGATTTCAAGAGGATGCCATTCTCGACGAACGCCTCGATCTCGTCAGTCACCACCGAGGCCTTGTCGGCGCGCACGGCGCGGAAGAGATCGCCGTCGGGCACGTAGGCGATGCGCTGCCGCCACGGCCGGTAGCTCGGCAGGAAGTGCGGATCGACATTGTGCTCATGGTCGGGGCCGAGATAGGCGCGCACGCCAGCCAGCAAGTCCTTCTTCACCTGCTCCGGCTCCTCGAACGAGCGCTTCGTGAAGACAGCCTGATCGTGAAGGATCTTGCGGCGCACGATCTCGTGGATCCACGTCTCGTCGACTTCGAGCTGGCGCAGGGTGTCCGCGAGGTCGTTGGCATTGCGAGCCGGGATGAAGTAGGTCGGCGAGCGCTGCAGCATGGTGACATGCTCGCTCTTCTCGGCGATCGCCGGGATCACGGTCGCGGCCGTTGCACCGGAGCCGATGACAACGACCTTCTTGCCCGAGTAGTCGAGGTCCTCCGGCCAGGACTGCGGGTGCACGATCCGACCCTTGAAGCTCTCCATGCCCGGCCATTCGGGCGTATAGCCCTCGTCATGCCTGTAGTAGCCCTGGCACATCCACAGGAAGTTGGCCGTGAACCGCACGACCTCGCCGGTGTCGGTGCGCGCGCCCTCAAGCGTCCAAAGATTGTCGCGGCTCGACCAGGAGGCTGAGGTGATCTTGTGGCGATAGCGGATATGGCGGGTGAGATCGTTGTCGTCGATCACCTCGTTCATGTAGGTGCGGATCTCGTGCGCCGTAGCGATCGGCTTGCCGGTCCAGGGCTTGAAGCGGTAGCCGAAAGTGTAGAGGTCGCTGTCGGAGCGGATACCGGGATACTTGTGCGTCAGCCAGGTGCCGCCGAAGCTCTCCTGCGATTCCAGCACGACAAAGCTCCGCCCCGGGCTCTGCGTGGTGAGATGGTAAGCGCCGCCAATGCCAGAGATGCCGGCGCCAACGACGACGACGTCGAAATGTTCGGTCCGGGCCGCCGAGGCCTTTTCCGGCTTGGCTTGGGCAAGAGTCGTGGTGTCGGGCATAGCGAATCTCTTTCCTGGATTGGCGGGTAGTTTATGGGCCGGAAAGCGCCCTTGTCGCCACCTACATACCGCGCACAACGATAAGCAGGCTCGATCTGCAGAATACCCCTAGCCATTCACCGGGGATGCGACGGAGCGGCAAATCGCCCTTCTTCGTTCCCCTTGGCGGTCCTGCTTGCACTCCCCACGTGAAGTCTTTGCCGAACCCGTTCGCAGGAGGAACCGGTGCAAGCAATCCTCGATATGTTTGCTTTCCTCAACTCCGCCATAGATGGCGGCGTGATGACCCAGAAGGCGTTCTCGATTGCCGTCCTGGGGTTGAGCTGCCGTATCCACTCGGACTGGCACCAAGGCACGATCCCGGCAGAGCGGCTGCCGCAATTCTCCCGAGAGCTGCAGCAGCTCGATGGTCACTGGAAGGCTCACTGCGAGGCGGCCCGTCGTCCACGGCTGGTCTACGACGCGGCACAGCAGCCGCAGGCAATTGCCGCTCCCCAACCCATTGTCGTGACTGCCGCCATGAAGCGCGCCGGCGTTGCCGCCATCGAGCAAGGCCGCGGCCTGAGCGCCGAAGAGCTTGCGACACGCGTCTTTCGCGCCATGGCAGCAGCAGCCTAGCGGGACACCCCTGGATGACGCCTGGAAGCTTCCTTGCAATATACGACTGGTATATGGTTGGGACGAGTTTCACGGATAGCATTCAACGGGCGGCAACAGCTTGAAGTCCAAGACATCCACCAAGCGTTCCCCGCCCCCCAGCCGGCCAGACGACGGTACCCTCACAGATCGCGCCTACGGGGAACTCGAAGAGCTGATCGTTACCTTGCAGCTGCCGCCGGGCACCGTCTTGTCGGAGCACACGCTTGCTGAGCGACTCGGCATTGGGCGAACGCCGATCCGTGAAGCGCTGCAGCGTCTGGCGCGCGACGGCCTGGTCGTCATCATGCCGAGACGCGGCATCCTGGTTTCAGACATCAATCCACGGCTGCAGCTCCGCCTGCTCGAGGTTCGCCGCGAACTCGAACGGCTGATGGCGCGCCTGGCGGCCGAGCGTGCAACGGTCGCCGAGCGCCAGCAGTTCGCCGAAGTGGCCCGCGGCATGCTGAAGGCCGCGACGCAGGCCGACGACATGGAGTTCATGCGCCTCGACCAGCATTTCAACGGCCTGATCGCGACAGTCGCGCGCAACGAGTTCGCACGGCGCTCGATGGGGCTGATGAACGCCCTCTCCCGCCGCTTCTGGTACCAGCACTATCAGGAAGTCGCCGACCTGCCTCTGGCAGCCAAGCTGCATGCCGCCGTTGCCGAGGCCGTGGCCGAGGGCAAGTCCAAGGCCGCGGCCACTGCATCCGACAAGCTGATCGACTATATCGAGGACTTCGCGCGCAAGACCCTCGATACCTGATCAGTCGAAGGTCACGACGCTGCGGATGGTCTCACCGCGCTTCAGGGCCTCGAAGCCGGCGTTGATCTCGTCGAGCGTGATGCGACGCGAGATCAACTCATCCAACATCAGTGAGCCATCGAGATAAGCGCGGGCCAGCATCGGGAAATCGCGGCGTGGCCGGGCATTGCCATAGCTCACCCGGCGGATGCGCTTCTCCTGCATCAGGGAGCCCCAGCGGAAGGCGACGTCCTGCTGCACGTCGACCTTGCCCAGCCAGATGATATGCCCGCCGGGACGAACCGCCTCCGAAGTAAGCCGAAAGGCCGCCGGACTGCCGGCCGATTCGAGAACGACATCGGCGCCGCGCCCGGTCGTGGCCGCCTTGGCTGCGGCCACAGGATCGTCCTTTGACGAATCGACTACATGGGTCGCGCCCATAGAGGTAGCGAGCGTCAGCTTGGCCGGGTTGAGATCGACTGCGATGATTACGCCGGCACCCGCCAATCGAGCACCCTGGACGGCCGCAAGGCCGACTGCACCGCAGCCGATCACCATCACCGTGTCGCCATGAGCGATGGCACCGAGATTTAGTCCCGCGCCGACGCCCGTCATCACGCCGCAGCCGATCAAGCAGGCACGATCGAAGGGCATGTCGCGCGGCACGACGACCGCCTGCTGGTCGGCAACGATGCAATACTCGCCGAAAGCCCCCAGGAACATGAGCTGCTGCAGCTCGCTTCCGTTGCTGAGCCGCGCTCGACTCTCGCCATCGAAGGCACGCGCCTTGGGGCCTTCGCCGAGATAGTTCTCGCACAGGATCGGCAGGTCACGGTCACAGTAGAAGCAGTGACCGCAATGCGGATTCCACGACAGCACGACGTGATCGCCCTTCTTCACGCCGCGCGCCAGCGGTCCCACCTCCTCGACGACGCCGGCCGCCTCGTGTCCCAGCACGATCGGCATGGGATTGCGCAATGAACCCTCGATCACTTCCAGATCGGTATGGCAAAGCCCAGCCGCACGGATGCGCACCAGCACGTCGGTAGGTTTCAGCGGCGCCGCGGTGACAGTCTCCACGACCATCGGCGTCTTGGGTGCATGCAGGACGGCCGCGCGGTATTTCAGAGCCATCTAAGCCGCTCCCTTGGCCGGCAACGCCGCATCAATGTCGGCCGAGGTCATCTCCCATTCGTTGCCGAAGTTGGCCACGACGGCACGCATGAACGCTTCCACCGTCCGCTTGGCTGCTTCAGTATCGCCGAGGTGATCGACCAGCAAGGCCAAGGCCAGTTGCCGAGGCTCCGGCCCCTCGTAGCTCCATTCGAAGCCGTTCTTGCTGTACTCCGCCACATCGTTTCGCGGGTTGAGCGGAACGCCATCGACGGTCACCTTGACGCCATCGATCGTCCGGTCGCCGACATATCGTTTCATCTCGCTCTCCACCGGCCGGCAATAGTGCCGGCCTTCTTAAGCTACTGCTTCTGCATCGCCTGCGATAACGCGCATCACATCGCGATCGCGATACGCCTCCGCGAGCGTGCCGGAGAACATCAGTTCACCACGTTCCAGCACATAGAGGCGATCGACATATTCAGGCACATGATGAACGTTCGACTCGGCCATCAGTACGCCCTTGCCCATGGCGCGGATCGACGCCACGCCCTCGGCGATCAACGGAATGATGGCCGGCGACAGGCCCTCGAACGGTTCATCGAGCAGCAGGAGCTTTGGATCGAGCGTCAAAGCGCGCGCAATCGACACCATCTTGCGCTCGCCGCCCGAGAGTTGCGCGCCACCACGGACAAGATACTGCTTGAGCTTGGGAAACACCGTATAGGCTTCGCCGATCCGCTCGGCGGCCGGGCGGCCAGTGGGCCGCGTCCAGGTCGAAAGCTCGATGTTCTCGGCCACCGTCAGGTCGGCATAGACTTCCGATTCCTCAGGCGCGAAGCCGACACCGCGCTGGGCGATCCGCCACGTCGGCAAGCCGCCGAGGTCGGCGCCATCGAATTCGATCTTGCCAGACGACGGCCGACGATAGCCCATGATGCTGCGGAAGGTCGTCGTCTTGCCGGCACCGTTGCGACCGATCAGGCACACTAGCTCGCCCGCAGCGACCGACAGACTGATGCCATTCAGGATTCGGCTGCCCTGAATATCGACCGTCAAATTGGAGATCTGGAGCATCAGTGGCCCCTCTTCACGCTGGGCGGTCGCGTGCCCACGACCGCCGATATCATCGCGGGATCGGAGAAGAATACATCCGGCGGCAGGTCGGCCAACACCTTGCCCTCCTGCAGCGCCACGATGCGATGCGAGTAGCGTGCAACCAGGTCCATATCATGCTCGACCTGGACGATAGCGCGCACGCCTGCCCCCTTGGCTGCCGACACCATCACTTCCATGATCGAGTGCTTGTCGGCCGTCGAGACGCCACTGGTGGGTTCATCGAGAAGAATGACGGTCGGATTCAGGGCAAAGGCGCTGGCGATATCCAGGAGTTTTTTCTCGCCCTGAGACAGGGTCGATGCCTGTGTTTCCAGTCGGGCCCGCAGTCCGAAGGACTCCGCGACGCGCTCCACGTCGGCTTGCAACTCCCGATCCTTCCAAAGCGACCGGAATGGATTAATGACCCGCTGCAGCCTGGAGGAAACGGCAACGGCCAAAGTCTCGCGCACGCTGAGCGCTGGGAAGATGTTCACGAGCTGAAAGGCACGCGACATGCCGCGACGGGCCAGCTCGACCGGGCCGACACCAGCAATATCGCGGCCCATGAAGCGCACCTCGCCGGTCGTGGGCTTCAGCAAGCCAGTCACGACATTGACTAGCGTGGTTTTGCCCGCGCCGTTCGGCCCTACGATCGAGACAAACTCGTTGTCGGCAACGTGAAAGGAGACGTCGTGCAGCGCACGATAGTCGCCATAGTGCATCGACACGCCGGTCGTCTCGAACAGCAGCACCTTGCCGGCGGGCGATGCGGCGTCTGAACGCGTCATTTGGCCCCCGTGCGGCGACCGATCAGGGCCTCGAAGGCGCCCATCAATCCTTGCGGCAGGAAGATCACCAGCAGCACCAGGACGCTTCCCATGACAAAGCGCCAGTATTGCGTGATCGACATGACGAAATCCTGCAGCATCACGAAGGCAAGCGCGCCGACGGCCGGACCGACGAAGGTACCGCTGCCGCCCAGCACGGCCATGAAGACCAGGTTACCCGAGTGCGTCCAATAGGTGAGCTCCGGGTCGGCCAGGCCGGTTGTCACGGCGAGGATCGAACCGGCTATGCCGCCATAGACCGCGGAGATGACGAAGGCAGCCAGCCGCATACGGAAGATCTGTACGCCGACATAGGAGGCCTTGCTCGCATTCTCGCGAATCGCCTTCAGGTGCAGACCGAAAGGCGACTGCACGATGCGCCACATCACCAGCCCCAGAAGCGTCAGCAGGGTCAGCACATAGAAATAGAACGGACCGATGAGGAAGGCCGTCTTGCCGCCGCGCCATTCCATACCGAGCAGCAGAGGACGCAGGACACGCATGCCCTGGTCACCACCGGTGATGCTGTAGAACTTGAACAGGAAGGAATAGAACAGCATGCCAAAGGCGAGCGTCAGCATGCCGAAGAAGATGCGCGTGTAGCGGACGCAGAGCGCACCGATGATCAGCGCAACAATAGCCGAGACGACAGCGGCTGCGAGCAGGATCAGCTCGAAGCTCAGAACATCGAACTTGGAGGTCAAGGTCGAGGCCGTATACGCACCTACACCGATGAACAAGGCGTGGCCGAACGACAGCAGGCCGGTCATCCCGAACAGCAGATTGAAGCCGAAGAGCGCGATCGCATAGGCGAAGAACGGCACCAGCAGAAGCAGTGCATAGGGCGTGGCGACCAACGGCATCGCCGCCATGATCGCCACCAGCCCGAAGAAAATCCAAAGCCCGCGCGAACTGGGTCGCCCTTGAAGCGCCGGCGCTGCCAGCGGAACGGCGAGAGATTGTTCGCTCATATCGCGCCACTCATGTCACGGTCTTGCCGAACAGGCCGGCCGGCCGGAAGATCAGCACGGCAACGACCACGATGTAGATCGACAGCAACTCCATCTCCGGTATGAAGGTGATGGCAGCTCCTCGCATCAGGCCGACGATCAACGCGCCGACCAGGGCGCCACGCATGCTGCCCAGCCCGCCGATGACGACCACGGCAAAGGATTCGACCACCAGTTCGACGGCCATCTCCAGCGAGGCCGCACTGGACGGCACGACGAGCGCACCGCCGACAGTGCCCAGCATGCAGCCCACCGTGAAGACCAATGCGAAGATACGCGAGGCATTGACGCCCAGGCCCTCGGCCATGTCGCGATTCTCCGCTGTCGCGCGCACGATGCGGCCGGTCTTCGTACGTTGCAGGAACAGGCCCAGTCCGATTGCCAAAGCGAGACTGGCGGCGATGACCAGCAGATTGTAGGCCGGCACGCGAGTCCCCAGAATCTCGGCGGAGCCATAAGCCATATAGACATCGTCCATGGTCCGCGGCGTCGCGCCCCAGATGAATCGGAAGATGTCCTGAAACATCAGCAGCAGGCCGAAAGTCAGCAGGAGCTGGTAACTCTCGTCACGGCGGTAGACCGTGGACAGGATGCGCTCGATTGGCAGGCCGACCAGACCGATCGCCAAGCCGGCGAGGATCAAGACCGGAAAGAACAACAGCGGTGGCAGGCCGAGGCTCACGGCTGCTGCGACGGCCGAGATGCCGAAATAGGCCCCCAGTGCATAAAAGGAACCGCAGGCGAGATTGACGATCTTCTGAACGCCGAACACAAGCTGAAGCCCGGCCGCCACCAGAAACAGGATGGCGGCGTGGAACGTCCCGCCGAGGACGATATCGACCAGCGCCATAGACGATCAGACCGGCATCTTCGCCGTCTTGATCCACTCCCAGAAATCCGCACCCGGCGGCTTCTGCAATTGGCTCGCTTGAAGCACATCGACCGACGCCAGGGTCGGGAAGTCGTACTGGTTCTTGTTGGTCGATGGGCCCTGATAGAAGACCTGCTCGGCGATTCGATCGTTGCGGAAGCGTCCCTTGCCTCCGAGGCTCTCGACCTCGACGCCAAGCATCGCCTCGCTGACCTTGTCCTGTGTCGGCCACTTGCCGCCGGCCTTCTGGGCTGCCTCGACGCCCGCCTTGTAGGCCGCCAACGCAAAGTAGGCACGATCGGCCTCCCAGTGCGGCGCTTCCTTGTAGCGGTCCATGTAGTCCATCACGAACGCCTTCTGCAGCGCGGAGCCCTGCTCGTAGGCGAAGTAGAGCGTGTTGTGTCCGAAGATCACCCCTTCCGGCATGAACTCCTTCTTGAGCTGGTTGATCTGCCAGCCCGCCGCCGGCAGGACGACCTTGGTGCCGTCGAACAGGCCGGCCGCCGCGCCCTGCTTCATGAACACCGGCAGATCGGCAAACAGCATCGAGGAGAAGATCAGGTCCGCCTTGGCCGCCTTGAGGGCTGCGATGTTCGAGGTGAGGTCCAGTGTGCCGACCTTGGGCCATTGCTCGGCGACGACCTCTACTTCGACGCCATAGCGCTTCAGGATCTGGCGGAAGGCCTCCCAGTTGTTGCGGCCGTAGGAGTAGTCCGGGTTAATGCCGGCGATGCGCTTGAACTGGCCCTTGAAGTACTTGACCGCGAGGAGCGAAGCCATCACCGCCTCGCATTCGTTATCGGTCGAGCGGAAGACATAGCGCGACTTCGGCATCACTTCCTTGACGCCATCCTGCGTGGTGCCGTCCCACATGACGAGAAGTGCCTGCTCCTCCTCCGCTACCGGCGCGACGCCGAGGCTGACGCCGGTCGAGATCAGACCATGGACGGCGTCGACCTTCTCCTGAAGGACCAGTCGGCGGAAGCGCTCGATCGTGTCCTTGGGGTTGGTCTCTTCCTCGATCACCAGCTGGAACTTGCGACCGGCGATCCCGCCCTCTTTGTTCATGCGGTCCGCAGCCCATTGAACGGCGCGGATGCCGCATTCCCCCGCCGTACCGGCGGCGCCCGACCGCGGCGCGAGAATGCCGATCTTCAGCGGCTTGTCCTGGGCAATCGCTGGCGCAGAAAGCTGCGGCATTGCGGCCGCGGCAATGCCGGCGCCGGCCAGCTTCGAGAAGGCACGACGGGTGTGCTTCATGGCATTCCTCCCAAATCGACGAGCGCCTCTGTCGTGCGCATCTGCCATATCATAGGTATATAAGAAACATCTCAGCAAGCGCATTCTGCCTGCAGAAGCGTCGTTGCCCGTCTAATAGATTGGTGATATGTCAGAAAGAACGCGGGTCAATCGCACCGCGGAAAGATGGAGACGATCCCATGGAAATCGCGACCAGCCCGATGACAGAGCGGCAGCGTCAGTACCGCGCGACCTACAGGGAGCGCATTGCCGGCTGGTACAATGGCTGGCTGCATGTCTTCGTCATCTACGTCATCGGATTGACGGCGCTTTTCATCTACGGCGCCAACATCGAGAGCCCGCGCTGGTGGGAATGGCTGATCGTGCCGGTCACCTTCCTGGCGGCCAATTTCTTCGAATGGTGGATCCACCGCTACGTGATGCATCGGCCGTCGCAGATCAAGGCGTTCCGGGCGATCTATAATCGCCACACCCTGATGCACCACCAGTTCTTCACCGAGCAGGAGATGCGCTTCGCCAATCACAACGACTGGCGCGTCACCTTCTTCCCGCCCTATGCGCTGGTGACCTTCACCATGATGTCGATCGTGCCAGCTCTGATCCTGGGCTGGCTGATCTCCCCCAATGTCGGCTGGTTGCTGATCAGCACCACGACGTCGATGTATCTGATCTACGAGTTCATGCACTTCTGCTGCCACGTCGACGAGAACTGGTTCGTGCGCAACATGCCGTTCGTCAACACGATCCGGCGCCACCACACCGCGCATCACAACCAATCGATCATGATGGAGCGGAACATGAATCTCACGTTCCCGGTCATGGATTGGCTGTTCGGAACCTCCGACCTCGAACGTGGCCTGCTCGGCCACCTCTTCAACGGCTACAGCACCCGCTTCGTCCGCAAGAACATGCGCCAGACCGCGCGTACGCCACGGCCGTCGGCCCCAGGGCAGGCCGGCTCGATTGCACCGGCGGAATAGACGGAAAGACGAGAAAACAGGCGGAGGACAGCGATGCCCGTACGAATCAAACTGACGCTGTCGGTGGTCGTGGTGCTCGTGGCGATCGTCGCCTTCTTCTTCCAGCGCGCACTGGGCCACGACCGGATTCAGTATCTCGTGCTCTTCCTCGGCGGATTCATGGTGTTCGCCATGTGGCTGTTCCCCGAAGTGAAGCGCGAGGAGACTGCAGGCGGCGTCCGGCGTGGCCAGGCCGCCCCGAAGTAAGCTACCCCGTCACGCCACCGCATTTGTCGGCACGCTGGCGAGCGGTGCGATCGTTCAGCCAGCTTCCGAAAAGGCCGGTGGCCCGCCGCCATGTTACCTGGCTCGACGTCGCGTCGAGCTGCTTGACCTGGAATTCGGCATCGGCGCCGCTACCGCTCGACAGCAGGATGCTGGAGCGTTGAACGGTGGGATAGTCCTGCGGGGCGACTCGGAGTTCGCCGGCGTACTGCGAGGCGATGCAGTTCGATAGCGTCTCGTAGGAACCCGGATAGGTCGCGGTCCACTGGATCGGACTGTTCCGGAAATCGTTGGGCATGCTCATGGTCGCCGTATCGCCGGCGATGCATCCCGTTGTCAGAGCAGCCATCGCCAACACAAGAACACGCCGCATACGATCTCCCCCTGAGACGGGCATAGAGCGCGATTCGGCATGGCAAGTCCATCGTCGCAATCGTGGGTCACGGCGCCACGACGTCGCGTTCGCCTTGGAAGCCTCCCCACGACTAGAGGTCGTGGAGCTTCTTGTATGTTTCGCGCTGACGCCGGTTATCGATGAGCTGCAGCACCCAAAGCGTAAGTGCCGTCCCGCAGATGCCACCCAAGAGCCCGAACAGAATTTGCTGGATCATCGCCAGTATTTATCCGGCAGGGACCAGAGTATCCCCGCGAACAGAAAAGCACACGCCGGTCCGCCGATGAGTCCAATTACAAAGCTTAGAAACACCCCATCCTGCATCTCTCCCCACCCACTCTTCCATTGCAGTCGGTTTGAAACCTAACCAGATCGGGTGGTGACCTCCAGCCCTGCCGGTGGGCAAACCCTAGTTAAATAGCTGCCCAGTGCTAGGTAATGGCGGAGAGGAAGGGATTCGAACCCTCGATACGGGTTTACCCCGTATAACGGTTTAGCAAACCGCCGCCTTCGACCGCTCGGCCACCTCTCCGCAGCCCGTACAGACCCCGGCGATCGATATATCCACGACGGATGCGCGGCGGTTCTAGCCGCGGGCGTCCGGAGTGTCAAACGAGTAGGCGATTTCGCTAGGTTTCTCAGGATCTTGGCATTGTTTACTTAATGCCCCTGCCCAGCCGTCAGACCAGGAGTACCCGCTCCTGCAGCTCGTCGGCGGCCTCCCGGACAGCCTGCTGGGTGTCGGTCAGGAAGACGGCCAGAGAAAACATCAGCTCGAAGGGTGGGTCCTGTCTGACTTCGAGAAGGGCCAGGAAGGTCCTGATCTGGCCCTCTAGATTGCCCGGTCGGTAGTCGGCGACGCGCGACACTAGGAACTGCTGGAGATTGGCGAGATCGAGCCGGTCGTGCGACGTCAGCCGCAGTTCCCGCTGAGCCTCGTTGGCCAGCACAGCCGCCAGAGGCGGATGCAATTCAAAGAGGTTGTGCGTCAGCCTTAACCGAAGAACGCGATCCGCAAAGGCCAAGGAAAAAGCATCCTGCAAGCGATCGCGGTCAGCCACCGCAAAACGACACCCTGCGATGCCCGACACAGCCGCCGCATGGACGAATGCCACAGCTTCGAGCTCGAAGCCGTCACCGCGATGCAGGCCGAACGGCATCAGCCTGTTGCGCAAACGCGCCATCAACGGCGCCACTACCCGATAAATCTCGAGAGCGGCCGTCGGCAATGGCATCGCTTTCTTGAAGAACCACATGGCGCCATCCTGCAGTCAGAAATCCTACCACAACCCTGCTCTTTGCGTCCTTGCGTGTGTCGTGCGACGGTGCGGGCCATGACCGCTTCCTCTTCGATCGACATGCTTCAGCGCCTGGTGGCGTTCGACACCACCTCGCGGAACTCCAACCTCGACCTGATCAAGTTCATCCAGGGTTACCTGACCGATCACGACGTGCCGAGCACGCTGGTCCCCAACGAGGACGGTACCAAGGCCAACCTCTTCGCCACCATCGGCCCCGTGGCCGAGGGCGGCATCGTGCTCTCGGGCCACACCGACGTCGTGCCGGTCGACGGTCAGCCCTGGGCAACCGACCCGTGGACGCTGACCGAGAAGCCGGACGGTAACCTCTACGGCCGTGGCACCTGCGATATGAAGGGCTTCATCGCGGCCTGCCTCGCCCACGTCCCTGCATTGAAGAAAGCCAAGCTGAAAGTGCCAATGCACTTCGCCTTCAGCTACGACGAGGAGATCGGCTGCCTGGGTGCCCATTCGCTCGCCGAGAAACTGGTCGGCAACGTGCCCCGACCGCAGGCCGTGATCGTGGGCGAGCCCACCATGATGGGCGTCGTCAATGCGCAGAATGCCGGCGGCGGCATTGTCGCCACGTTCACCGGAGTGGAGGCCCACTC
>CALROF020000117.1:0-19450 GCA_943369775.1 Reyranella massiliensis 521 | reverse complement strand
CAACGGCCCTGGCGCCACGGACGGTCGGGACGTGGTCGACGGCGGTACGGAGGGCGCCGCGGGTGACACCTTCGTCATCAACGGAAACACCGCGTCGGAGTCCTACACGATCTACACGCGGGCGGCATGGGACGCGCTGCCCGGCAACTCCATAAACAGTCTGAACAACGCGACGGAGATCGTGGTGACGCGGAATGGCTCCGGTGCCGGCGCCATCATTGCGGAGCTGCGGGACATCGAGGAGATCCGCATCAATGGCGTGGATCCCAGCGGTACCGGGACTGCCGGCAACGACACGTTCAGTGTCGTTGGCGACTTCTCCGGCACGAGCTTGCGTCTCAACACCATCACGATCGATGGCAGCGAGGGCAACGATACGATCGATATCTCCGCTCTGTCGTCGGCTCACCGCATTGTCTTCAGGTCCAACGGCGGCAATGACACCATCGTCGGTGCCTTGCGGTCCCAGGACGTGATCGAGCTGCCGGAGGGAGCCGATCCCGCGGCCTACGTGCTAACGACCAACGAGAACGGCACGAAGACCGTGACCTCGGGCAGTCACTCCGTGACGTTCACCGGTGACGTGCCCGCGATGTTCCGCGGGGACAACGACGACGATCATGACGATGACGATGTCGATGATGACAACGATCGCGATGACGACAACGACGACAATGCTTGCGCTGACGATGGCGAGGAGGATGTCGATGTCGACCTGACACCCGGTGCCCGCATGGGAACTGCTCAGTCCGATGTGCTGGTCGGCAGGGCGGCAGAGGACACCATCATGGCCCTTGCCGGCGATGACGTGGTCCTGGGCAACGAAGGCGCAGATGCGATTTCGGCCGGCGAAGGCGCGGACCTGGTCCGCGGCGGCGACGGGCGCGACGTCATCTTCGCTGGAGCGGGTGACGATCAGGTGTTCGGCGGTGCTCATGCCGACCTGATCTACGGCGATGCTGGCGCCGATCGCTTGTTCGGTGACGAAGGCAATGACTTCATCACCGGTGGTGCAGGGGACGATACCGTCTTCGGCGGCGCCGGAAACGATCTGATCGTGGCCGAGATCGGCGACGGAAGTGATGTGTACTTCGGCGACGACAGCGATGGCGGTACTGGCAACGATACGCTCGATGTCTCCGCCGCGACTGTAGCGGTCACTGTGAATCTCGGCAGCGGTCCGCTCGCAAAGGGCAGCGTCTACAGCAGTCAGACCGGCTCGGACACGATCTGGGGAGTGGAGAACGTCTATACCGGCTCCGGCAACGACACGATCACGGCGAGCAATGCAGTCAACGTGATGGACGGCGGGGCGGGGAACGACACGTTCAAGTTCCATTCGACGTCGGCGGCGGATGGCGACGTCATCCTGCTCTTCGAGCCGGGCGATCGCCTCGATCTCTCGGGTATCGATGCCAACACGACAGTGGCTGGCGATCAGGCATTCACGATCGTCACCGGAGCAGCGGCTACCGCCGCCGGGCAACTGGCAGTCTCCTTCGAGTCGCGGGCCGATGGTGATTTCACCATCGTGCAAGGCAACGTCGACGGCGGCGACGGTCCGGACTTCACGATCCAGATTTCAGGCCACCAGAACCTGAACAATCAGAACGTGATCGGCTAACCCGCTCGAGAGACCGGAGATGGAGTTTTATCCATCTCCGGTCGACCGGCTTCCAGCTTCCTCTGATCGATTGCACGTCACATGGCCAAGGCAAAGGAACTGACCCCGGCGAAGCAGCGCCATCTGGCGGAGCTCACAAGTGGCTTCCGAGGCATCGTCCTGTTTCTGCTGCTGATATCGGGCCTCATCAACATCCTGGCGTTGACCGGCTCGATCTACATGATGCAGATCTACGATCGCGCGTTGACGAGCGGAAGTATTCCGACGCTCGTCGTGCTGTCCGCCCTGGCCATCGGCCTCTACATGTTTCAGGGCGGCTTCGACGTCATCCGGTCGCAGATCCTGGTTCGCGTTGGCGCGCGGCTGGACAAAAAGATTGCTCCGCTAGCACATCGCGTGGCGATCGATATGCCGCGGTTCGGCTTCTCCACTTCCGAAGCTTTGGAGCGCGGGCGCGACGTCGATACGGTGCGCGGGTTCCTGGGCAGCCAGGGCCCGACGGCTCTTTTCGATCTGCCCTGGATGCCGGTTTACATCGCTTTCGTCTACTTCCTGCATCCGCTGCTGGGAGCGGTGACGCTTGCGGGCGCGGTAATTCTCACTGTGCTGACCGTCATCAGCGAAATCCTAACCAAGCGCTTGAACGTTTCCACGCGCAAAGCAGCGCTGGTGCGCAACACCATCGCCGACTCGAATGCCCGAAATGCCGAAGTCATCAAGGCGATGGGCTTCTCCGAGCGTGCCGTAAGTCGTTTCAATGATGCGAACAGCCAGCATCTGGAGCTGCAGACCATGGCGAACGACATCGGGGGTACGTTTGCGGCGATCTCGCGCGTCCTCCGCATGTTGCTCCAGTCCGGTCTTCTCGGGTTGGGCGCTTACCTCACCATCATCAACGAGCTGACGGCAGGCGCCATCATCGCGTGCTCGGTGGCCTCGGCGCGCGCACTGGCGCCCGTCGACCTGGCGATCGGCAACTGGAAGGCGTTCGTGGCGGCACGCATGGCCTATCACAGGCTTCGCGACACGGTGATTGCGCTCGTGTCGGCCGATGAGCCCATGAAACTGCCGGCTCCCCAGCAAGGCCTTCTCGTAGACAAGGTGACGATTGCTGCTCCTGGTTCGGGCCAGGTCGTCCTGAGCGAAATCGCCTTCCAACTGCTGCCGGGCCAGGCCTTGGGAATCATTGGGCCGAGCGCAGGCGGCAAGACGACCATGGCGCGCGCCCTTACCGGCATTTGGCCGGTACTCCGCGGCGCCGTACGGCTGGATGGTGCCGACCTCACGCAATGGCGGGAAGAAGAGATCGGCCAGCACATTGGCTATCTGCCGCAGGAAGTCGGGCTGATGGATGCCACGATCGAAGAGAACATCTGCCGCTTCGAGCCGGATCCAGACCATCGGAAAGTCATCGATGCCGCGCGCGCGGCCGGCGTTCACGACATGATCGTGCGATTGCCGGATGGATATCGCACGCAGCTCGGTGCGCAGGGAATGGCGCTGTCCGCAGGCCAGCGGCAACGCGTTGCCCTGGCGCGTGCGCTGTACGGCAATCCGTTCGTGGTTGTCATGGATGAGCCCAACTCGAACCTCGATGGAGAAGGCGAGGAAGCCTTGACGCGGGCCATTGAGGGAATCAAGGCGCGCCGAGGCATTGCCATCGTGATCGCGCACAGGCCAAGCGCGCTGGTCGCGGTGGACCTGATAGCAGTGGTGCAAAACGGCCGCATGACCGCCTTCGGAACGAAGGAAGAGATCATGTCGCCAGGCAACCAGGCGTCGGCGAAGCCCTCTGCGCCGATACTCAAGCCTCAACTACGGCGGCCGGCATGATCAAGATCCAGGCTCTCAAGGAAGAATCCTCCAAGCCCAAATCGGGTCGTGAAGCCTATGAACCCGAGGAGCGTAAGAGAAGCCGTGCTCCGTTCTTCTTCCTGATCGCGCTCACCGGGTTCTTCGTCTACCTGAAGAGCTTTCTTACGTCTGAAACTGAAGCTGCGTCCGAGTCGGCGCGCGATGAGGCACGAGCAAAGGACCGCGAAAGTTCGGGGGCACCCGTTGAGGAAAAGCTCCCGCCGTTGGGCAGCAGTGATTACGAGGAGCCCGAGGGATCGTCCGACAATGTCGTTCAGATGCCACCACGGCTGAAGATACCGAGCGATTCCATTGCAAGCTTTCTCGCAAGCGACGCGCCGCCGCTCGACTTCCCCAGAACCAATTCGGCAATGCCGAACGACCGGGGGCAGCCGAGTAACGACAATCAGTCATCGGGCCCTCCACCGGTCAGCGTCAAGCCTGACGAGCCCGGTCCCGGCAAAGGCGGTGGTGGAGGCGGCGATGGTGGACCCAATGGGGAGCCCGGCGGCCCTCGCCCCCCGGGGCCAGGGACCAATGAGCCTGGCAATCGGGCACCGCGCCTGTCCGGTCCAATCCGGCTCCCGGATCTTGTCGGCTGCAGCGCCTATTTCATTCCTGTGCTGGCGCTCCTCGCCGGGGCGACCGACGCGGACGGCGATCAGTTGAAGCCAATCCTCGTCTCTGCATCGTCCGGCAAGCTGGAGGCGGCGGAAGGCGGTGGCTGGTTCTATACGCCCGAAGACGGAATGCTGGGTGACATCACGCTCCGTTTCCATGTCTCCGACGGCATCGAAGCCGTCGAGCAGGTGGCCTATTTCAGCGTTGTCGAAGCACCGCCGATCATCGGGACCGATCTCGATGACAATCTGCTGGGCACGCAATGCGGCGAATTGATCGACGGGCGGGGCGGCGACGACAACATCGATGCCGGTGGTGGCCGGGATACCGTGATTGGCGGCAGTGGCGACGATCACATCGTGGCTGGGCGAGGCGACGACGTTGTGCATGGAGGCGACGGCAACGACATTGTCTTCGCAGGCGAAGGCAACGACATCGTGTTTGGCGACCGCGGGAACGACCGTCTCTTCGGTGAAGATGGCAACGACACGATCTATGGTGGAGAAGGCGACGATCTCGTTGTCGGCGGCGCTGGCGACGACATTCTTTTCGGCGATGAAGGTGCCGACGTCATTGTGGGCGATGCTGGCGACGATACGTTGGATGGCGGCGATGGAGACGACAGCCTGAATGGCGGCGCCGGTAACGACGTCCTGCTGGCGGGAAGTGGCGACGATCATGCCTTGGGAGGCGCCGGCGACGATGTCCTGTCGGACGGCTCAGGGACCGATGTCATCGAAGGTGGCGACGGGGACGATCACGTGGTCGCTTCGGCGGACAACGAGCCGGATCGATACGATGGCGGGGCTGGCGAGGATACGCTGGACTACTCCTCCGCCACTCTCAGCGTCTTCGTCGATGTCGGGCAATCGGTCAGCGATAGCGCCGAATTCGGCCGCGATACGATCTCTGGCTTCGAGAAGATCATTGGCGGCGCGGGTGACGACCACCTGGTTGCTGGAGACTCGTCGATCACCCTGTCCGGTGGTCATGGCGACGACACGTTCGAGTTCCGTCGACGCGACGACGATGATCATCGACCGGATTCGGTACGCAAGATCACGGACTTCACGGTCGGAGACCGGATCATCGCGGCGCGCTTCGAGATACGATACCGCGATGAAGATGATGACGACGAGATCGAGGATCGCTTCGACAGCATCTATCTCTCGGAAGACCGGGACGATCGGCCTGTTCGCTTCCGATTCGAGAAGGACGACGATGACGATCGGACATTCGTCGACGTTCGAGACGACGATGACTCACGCGACTACTACTCCATCGAGCTGAACGGGCATCACCGGCTCGAATACACAGTCGTGGTCTCCTAGCGTCGCGTTGGATCAAGGAATTCGTGCGTAAGCGATCGTTGTTCACGCACTGTACATTGGGACGGTGGCATCATGTCGAAATCTCTGGCTCTTTGGCCCCGTATCGTCAGTGGTTTGGTGCTGACCGTGGCTCTGGTCACCGGCTGCGGCGGCTGGGCCGTCATGGCCCGTCTCGAGGGAGCGGTCATTGCCCCGGGAACAGTGAAGGTCGATCAGAACCTCAAGGAGCTGCAGCATCGCGACGGCGGCATCGTGAAGAGCCTGGCAGTTCGGCAAGGCGACCTCGTCAAAGAGGGGCAAGTTCTCGTGACGCTCGATGACGTGCAGATAAAGGCGGAACTCTTGATCGTGCGAGCGCAGCTGTCGGAAGCGATCGCCCGAAGGGCGCGGCTGATTGCCGAGCGAGACTGCCTGAAGGCTATCGAGTTTCCCGCCGATCTCACGATGCTCTCCGGTTCTGCGGACGCTGCCATGAAGGGGGAGCTGCGGCTCTTCGAAGGCAATAGGACAGGCCGGGATAGCCAGAAGGAGCAGCTCGAACTCAGTATTGGTCAGACCGGCGAAGAGATTAACGGCATGGAAGCGCGCTTGCAGGCCAAGCGTGAAGAACTCGATCTTGTCGGAGCGGAAAGGGCCAAGCTCGTCGAACTCCACACGAAGAAGCTCGTCGACTACACACGCGTCTATTCTGCTCATCGTGATCGGGCGCGGATATCGGGGGAGATTGGCGATGTCGAGGCTGGTATCGCCCGGGCAAAAGTACGGATGAGCGAGATCAGGCTGCAGGTCATTGCGATCGATCAGAACGCCAGCACCGAGGCTCAGCGAGAGTTGCGCACTGTCGACGCGCGGATTTCGGAGCTGAGCGAACGCAGGCTCGCGATCGAGGATCGGCTGTCCCGGACCGAGATGCGGGCGCCGGTTGCCGGGTACATCAATGAGTTGTTCATCCATACCGTAGGGGGCGTCATTACACCGGCAGCAAAGATCGCCACGATTGTGCCGGAGAATGCAGAACTTAAGTTCGAAGCAAAGATTCCTCCGGCGAGTATCGACCAGGTACGGCAAGGGCAGCAGGCCCGCATTCGGCTCACGGCATTCGATCGAAACACTACGCCGGAGATGAAAGCCACGGTGGTCATGGTCTCGCCGGCCTCGACGCGCGACCCTTCGACGAACCAGGAGTACTACGTCGCCGAAGTCGAGCTGAATCACGAAGCGCTCGGCCAGTTGAACGGCATGCGGCTGGTGCCGGGTATGCCCGCGGATGTCTTCATCTCTACTGAGGAGAGGACGGCGGCATCCTACCTGGTAAAGCCGTTCACCGATCAGATGAATCGAGCTTTCCGGGAGCGCTAGCGGTGAGCTTTCAATAGGTTGTCCAGTCGGCCTCGGTCGAGAAAGCTGACTTTGTCGAGACGTCGGCTGTCCTTGGAGGCGCCGAAGGGACAACCATGAGAATGCCTGCCTGATACCTCTCTGGAGAGCGCATGGTCAACATGGTTCTCGGTGGCCAAACGCCGAGGACCGTCAGTGAAGTGGTAGGCGTTTGCCCTCGCACGATTCCTGAACGGACCGAGCATTACCAGGTCGAAAGCGTGCTTGACCTGCAAGACCGCAGCTCGAGACCATAGCGGCTGCGCCGGCAGCGCGTGACCGGCAAAGCCGTCGCCGTGGTTTAAGGCGTGCACACTGCACAAAGCATTTCTGCCTTCGGCATCGGACTTCCGACCGGCTCCAGCCAAAGGCCTTAGTCGCGCGGGCGTGCGACATAGCCGCGATATGTACAGTGGCAGATCTCTTTGAACGCGAGCGGTACCTCGTGAGCGTGAAGGTGCTCAATATGGTGCGACGACCAGATCGCATCATAGGCCCCTGACGGTACAAACGATGTCATATCGTGAACCGAGCAGACGATGTCAGGCTGAACGCCACTATCGACGTCGAGCCTCGTCTCCCGCCAACCTCGACCTCCAAAGATCGGATGAAGCTTTCTGGCAGAATAGGCGCCGCAACCGGTATGCAGAACATTCCGCGTGTGCCGATCATACGGCGGCACTGACCCGGGTGATGTCATCTTGAGCACCACTCTATCAGCGTAGTGCCGTCCATCAGCCATTGGCTTGACCCATCGGTTCCGTCGAACGTCTCGTCGGCATGTGATGGCTATCGGCTAGCAGGTCAACCTGAGTCATTAATGCCTCGCTTGCCTTGACGGGTTGCGCAAGTCGTTTCGAGACGTCGTCCTGAGAGACATGAGAGGAAGAAACGACAAACGAACGTCATCTCCCGTCGAGAACATTTGCCGGATGCGATGCGCGTACTTTCCCGGCGACCGAAGTGAACCCTACGCTAGGCGATGCTCTGATGCCAAATGCTTCGTCGCGGCCATGCGGCATTCCAGTTGTCGTCTAATCTGCCCTCGGTCACGGCTACGAGCCGGCCAATGAGGCCAAGCTTTAGGAGGAGGTGTGGGCGCAAGAGATGACTCGCGCAACATGACCGTTATTCGTCAGGGAAGCGGACGGCGTCGTTGGCCGACAGACAGAGTAGGGATCAGTAATTCCAACCTCTTGGGGGCGATGGCGGCTCTGACTCAAAATCAGGTGCGTTCCAATGACAGCGGCCGCGCGGGCGCGTTAGACAAAGAGGCCAGTTTGCGGATGGTTTAGACGCGTGTGTTAAGTGTAAGTCACTGAAATGCGTGACGAAATACTATATCTGAAAATCGCAGTGTCGGTGGTTCGATTCCACCCCTGGGCACCATTGCCCCAACATCGATAAAACGTTGACCCGCCTGAAACAGATGGCCTTTGTCCGAACGGCCTGTCGGTGTTCCCATTTGGCGGTTAGGCACTCTCCCTCGCAATTGTTGGACATTTTCCCGTTCCGTTCATGCGCCGAGGGCCCATGGACTGCCGCCTTGATCGGGGGGTGACTTGCCCTTGGCCTCACGTTTGCGCTGGGCCCGGTCGAGTCTGACAACGGCCGCGTCCGCCTGCGGCCGAACTCAAGCCTTGCTCTAAGGGCTCAACTGGCGATGCGTGCACGAGCCGCGACGACCGGCGGTGTCGACGTCGTCGTAGGAACCAACGTCGCTGGGGCACGGCCGGCTAGAGGAGCGTATTGGAAATGCTGAATACGTTCTCGCCACGGTAGACGAAGTCGCGGTCCAGACCGGCAACTTCGCGCAAGAAATTCCGCGACGTTCCGGCTTTGGGAAGCATCCAATCGTGCAGTTCAATTACCAAGGCCGGGAACTTCTCGATCCACTGCGTATGCTTGGAAAAGAGGTTCCCCTCGAAGCCCTCGATATCGATCTTGATGAGGAAGGGAACCATGTCGGGATGGTTGGCCAGGATGCTGTCGACCGACACGATTGCAATTCCGCCGTCGTCGCGTACCTGCGTTTGGTAAGCCCAATTCGCACCGCCTTGATTGACGATGTGGGCGCGTGCGCTTTCGCAGCCGATGCCGGCCAGCATGAACTCGTTGCCCGGGTCGGAATTGTTGCGCTTGGCGAGATCCATGTTCCTTTCGTCGGGTTCGATCGCGACGACGTAAGCGGCGGGGTAGGTCTCGCGGAAATATTTCGTAGCCATGCCGCTGTTGGCGCCGCAATCGATGATGAGCGGCGTTTTGCCAGCGCGGACCTGCATGTCATAGAAACTGCGGATGTTGCCGTCCCTGGAATGCGGAAATTCATAGTCGAGCGAGAAGAAGACGCTCCCCAGAACGAGGTGATCAATCGCGTCGCGCATCCAGATGCTGAAAATCTTCTTCGTGGCACGGTCGTAAATGCGCTGCCGCCGCAGGAAGGGCGGTGTCAGAGGAACGAAACGACGGTTTCGGGAAGATCGGTTGGCGAGGTAGCGCAGCCAGTTCAGGGTGCGCCCCGCCATTTGGCGCAGCGTCAGTGTTGCGAATGCACTTTCTACCATAGGGCGCTCATGAGTTGCCGATAGTGCTTTTATTGCACCTTCAAGATGCATCATGAGCCCATTGAGCTTTCCTTGCGAGAGTTCGTTTAAAGTCGTGTCAGAACTACAACCCGTTATGAGGAGGAGCGTTTGGAATGGCTTGGGTACGCACCTCATTCGACGCGCGTCGGACTGGAGCTGTAGTTTCGAACGCGACGACAAGCGCCCGAGTGAGCGCTGAAAACCTAGTCACTGACGACGAATTCCGAGACTGGAAGTGGGACGCCGAGCCGGAAACCCTATGGCAAGCTATCGACGTGCCGCTTTTGCGTAATTGTTTGTAATTACAACGTTTCTCGGCATTTATTCTGGGTATCGCTGCTTCCGTGTCGCGCCGGCCGACGTTCTGGGTCCAACGACCTACACTCCCTACCGCCGCGGGGCGCGAGTCACTCCTGCCGAGCGTCGATACGCGGATTGCCTTCACAAAGCTCTCGATCTCGGCTGGTCTCCTAAAATTGGTGGCCTCGCATTTGTTCCTGGTCTGGCGGATCTTCGGCGTGTCCTTGAGGGCATCTGCGGTGGACGAGTAGTCCACAGTCTTTCAACGAGATGATCTCGCGCGCCGCCATTACAGCGACCTTCGGTTTGGGCTAAAGCCTTTGCCATGATCTCGTCCTCACAAGCCGTTGTTGCTGCCCGTCGCAACTTGAGCCAACGCATCGAGCGGCTGCTCGATCTGCATCGTGCCGATCCCGCTCATGGTCTCACGGGCTACCAAGCGGACAAGATTCTCGACGCCATGGATCACCTTCAAGGTGGGCACTTTTCGGACGGCGAGTGGATGGTGCTGAACGCCGAGCGTAGGGACCTGTTCGAGCCTCGGAATTATGTGCGGCGTGGGGAGCCCATAGACCTTGGCGGGCTAATGGCACGGCTCAAGCAGGTACTTGCAAACGAAGGATGAGGCCATGGGTGCCTCAAAGGTAAGTCGCAGTAACAGGGTCAATCGACAGCGGTCGCGACTTCTCCTCGTGGGCGACCTGTGGCATCCATTCCTGTATGGGCACGACCGTTGAACCTGACGATTCCCGGCGCGAACTTCTCGACCTCACACGCCGGTTCGAGAGACTCCTAAGCGCGATCGACGGCCATAAGCGCCCCTTGAATCGGCGCGAGAGCTTCCACTTTCAGAACTTCCTTGAACTTCTGAAGCAGGGGCAGTGGCGGGAGGCTGACGACGCCCTCCGGCGTGCGGAGCAAGTGGCGCCGATACCGGCGCAATTCGCGGACCTCCAGGCCACCAACGTCGTGGCGGGAACGGCTGACCTGCGCGCGCAGCTCGCTCAAATAGTTGCCGGGGAGTAGGGCGGAGCCCATAGGGACGCGCTCGCCAAACGGTACTATGGGTGGTGGGAATCCAGGCGACCGGTGGGGTTGGGGCCTCCAGCCGGCACGGCAACTGCCGTAGCGCGCATTTGGAGTGTAGTGCCCACCATGTCTATTTCGGCATGTTATGTGCGCAATCCTGTCGCGCCAGAAGCGCTGCAGTAGCTGCAGGTGCGAGACGGCGCCTGCGAATCACTGTCCACGAGCACAATTGCGAACCGCTCTTACTCAGTAATTTTCGATGATTCCAACGGCTGCATACCTCAAGAGTGACCGTCGCCAGACGCCAAGCTGATTGCCCGGCAGGAGCTTGATCGCGTATTGGCAGCAATGGCCGATCCTCATGGACGGGCGCGCCTTGCGCTCGCGATGCCCGCCATCCTGCTGCGGCTGGAAATGAACCACCTCACACAGCCAAGCCAAGTGCGCTGCAGCTCGAAGAGGGCGCGCGGATTTCCAGCCGACAATGCCCCTTGCAATCAGGGGGCGAAGCGCCCATATCAGCCAAAGTCGATAGAAGGACAATATTATTGGCGATGCTTCAGACCGTGTGTCTGCACTCCGCCGGCGACTTGCTCCCGAAATAAATGCGAATTCGACGGCCTGCCTCGCTTGGGCGGGCCAGCATGACTATGCAGTGAAAGGGTTTTCCCATGACTACGGGAACCGTGAAGTGGTTTAACGCAACCAAGGGCTTCGGATTCATCCAGCCCGACGACGGTGGCAAGGATGCATTCGTGCACATCAGCGCCGTTGAGCGTGCCGGCATCGGCGGTCTGAACGAAGGTCAGAAGGTCCAGTACGAGCTCGTCTCCGACCGCCGCAGCGGCAAGGTTTCGGCCGACAATCTCAAGCTGGTCGACTAATCGACTCTGCCGCCGGTAACGGCTGGCAATTTCTCAAGCGTCGAGCCACGGATGTACTGGCGGGCGTAGAGAAATAAGGGAGGCCCCGTAGCGAAAGCTGGCGGGGCCTTTGCTTTTTTAGCGGTCAGTATCCAACAAGCGGGCGAGCCCGGTGGCTGTGTCCGACCAATTGGGAAGGGGCCTAGAGTCTAGCCCGCTCGTGAGCCTCGTTTGTGCCCGATCCAGCGCATCGCCATCGCTGGCCAGAGTGCGGATGGCAGCGGCAAGTGCATCCGTATCGCCGCTCTCGACATACTCCACGAGATCGAGCCCGGCTTCCGGAATGCCGCCCGCTCTGGAAGCGATGCAGGGCGTGCGGTGCGCCAGGCTCTCCTGCACGGCCAGACCCCATCCTTCGTCGAAGCTCGGCACGACGGTGAACCTCGCACTTCGGTATAGAGCGGCGAGGTCGCTGTCGGGCGCATCCTTGATCCACCTCACGCGACTGGACAGCCACGGATCGTCCTTGAGGCGCTGGCGAATGGTTTCGGAGCGCCAGCCATCGCGGCCGACCAGCACGCAGGGCAGCGCATCCACGGCGGACTCCGATCGCAGACGTGTGAGCGCGTCGAACAATCCGTCCAGGTTCTTGCGCGGCTCGACGGTGCCGACGTGCAGCAGGAAGCGCTGTCGCTCCATTCCATACTTGGCAAGCACACCATCGTCGTCGTGGGCCGGCAATGGCACCGGCCATCCCATCGGTATGGTGTCGATCCGTGGATGAGGCAGCTTCTGCCGATCGAGATAGCCGGCCAACTGACCGCCGACGTAGTTCGACGTTACCAGCCAATGATCGACTGCAGGTGCCAAGCGGTCGAACTGCTCAAGGAACTGCTTGCCGTAGTGCGGGTGCGTCCACTGCGGGTTCACGGCCGCGATGAGATCGTGGACGAGATGGATCAGCTTTGCGCCGCTACGGCGTTTCAAGGCGATCAGCGCCGGGACGTGGCCGCCATGGCACCAGAAGTCTCCGAGACCGACCAAGGCATCGTAGGCATCATTGGGTGCAATCGTTTGCAGCCTGGAAGGGCGAGCGACCCAGCGTCCGGCGCAACGGCTCTCCCAGAAACGCTCGGTGAAGCTGAAGCCCAGCGCGATGTAGGGCACGTGGATCGAGTGCATCTCGCGTAGGAGGCGTGCCGGGTTGGCCAGACGCATGCTTTCGGCGAACAGGCCGCGTAGGCGCGCAATCGAAGCACGCCGGGTTTCGCGCGTGGTCAGCCCTGCGATGATGTCCGGCTCGACGATGTAGAACGTGTCCGATCCGATCGCGCGCGAGACCAAGGTAACAGACGGATTCCGCAGCACCGCGGGCTGGCTCAGGATGCTTTCCATCACGCGCTGGATGCCCGACGGGTTCGACAGGTAGGCGTACCACTGAACCAGTCCGGAGACATCGAACAGCACGCGCCGCACGACGCTAATGCCCCTTCTTGGGCGTTCGCGCGAAGGGAACGGCGCGCGCCAGATAACCGGCGACCAACGCCTTGCCACCCGTCGGCAACAGCACGAGCTGCATCAGCCAATGAGCGATGACATCGCCCAGGAAGGCGAGGTTCACCGGTCTGCCGAGACGCCGCGCGGCGAGCGCCGCGCCGACGGTACGCAGCACCACCAGCAACGCGACCGTGGCGATCCAGCCCAGGACCACCACGAGCGCCCAGCCGGGGGCAACCAGCCAGCACACTGCGGCGATCACGAGAATGGCGACCAGCACGGCCGCGGCGCTCGAATAGAACAAGGTCAGGAAGGCGAAGGCGGTGGCCTGCGGCCAAGGCATGCTGTGCAGGAGAGCCCAGGGAAGCTTGCGGAAGACCTGCGCCGTTCCCGTGCTCCATCTTTGCCGCTGGAGCGCCAGGGCCTCGAAGTTGTCCGGCAGTTCACCTGCCGCGGAGACGTCGAGCAGCAAACGGCAACGCCAACCCAAGGTGAAGGCTCGGAAGCTCAGGTCCTGGTCCTCGGCGACGGAATCGCCGCGCCAGCCACCGGCCTGGTCGATCGCTTCTCGCCGCCAGACACCGCAGGTGCCGTTGAATGTCATGGGCATGCCTGCCCAGTTACGGGCTGCCTGCTCGAAGCCGAACAACGTGTCGAGTTCCAGAGCCTGCGCGCGCGTCAGCGTGTTGCGTTCGCGATTACGATAGCCCAGTCGCGCCTGCACGAAGGCGAGGCCAGAATCGGCCAGGAGCGCAGCCATGGTCTGGCGCAGGAACAGGGGCGGGGGGCGATAATCGGCGTCGAAAATCGCGAAGTACTGCGCCTTGGTCAGTTGCTGGCCGGCCGCCAGCGCCCCTGCCTTGAAACTGTCGCGGTGGGGGCGCGTGACATGGCTGATGGCGAGCCCCTTCAGCCGCCATTCCTCGACCTTCCGAGCAACGATGGACGAGGTCTCGTCGGTGCTGTCGTCCAGCACCATGATCTCCAGGCGGTCACGTGGCCAGTCGAGCGCGCAGAGCGAGTCGATCGCCGCACCGACGAGCTTCGCTTCGTTGAAGATCGGAAGCTGCACGCAGACTAAGGGTTCCTGGCCGCGGCCGTCGTCAGCCTGACGGCAGGCAGCCCACTCTTGCACCGGGTGCCGATGGCTCCCGCGCAGATGGACGGCGATCAGGTAGAGGTCGGCCAGGACGAGCACGCCGACATAAAGACACAAGATCAGGCCTGCTCCAGCCAGCACGGCGCCTAGCAACCGATCCTCTCATTCGCCGGCGCGGCAACCAGCGTTGCAATTCCCGGCAAAGTCACGTCCATTGGCTTTGATCTGTCTATTTTGAGAAGCGGGTGGATGCAAGACCTACAGGCTTGGTTGGCGAAGATCGAAGCAGGCAATGCCGACTTTCGTCGCAAGATCGGCCCCCTGAAAGTCGGCCTGTTCCAGCTGGCCTCCTATCTGCTGGCGGGACCGCGGCTCGTCGTGGCGGCGCTGACGGGGCGCCTACAGGCGACCCGGCCCGGCGCCTTTCAATGGCCGTGGGTACCGCGCTGGCCGGGGCTTCTGGCAAAGCCCGTCCATGTCGATCGTGAGCACGCCTGGACCCAGCGTGTCCGAGCCGCCCGGCACGAGATCCTGGCGGAAATGGAGAGCGTACACTCAGGCTTCGCCCGGGCCCGCTACGACTCCGATGAAAATCCCAAGGAATGGAACACCTACTACTTCTACCTCCAGGGCAAGCCGGTCGATGAGCATCTGGCGGCCTGTCCGCGCACGGCAGCGATCCTGCGCACGTTGCCGCACAATGGCCTGCACGTGTGTTTCTCTGCGATCCAGCCCGGCGGATCGCTCCAGCCTCACACGGGCCCGACCAACGCCAGTCTGACGGCCCATCTCGGTCTCAGGAACTGTGCCGGTACCAAGCTATGGGTTGGCGAGCAGGTGGCGGAGTATCGCGATGGCGAAGTGCTGGTCTTCGACGACAGCTTCGTGCACTGGGTCGAGAACAACGGCACTGCCGTTCGCTACACGTTAATGATCACCTTCTGGCATCCCAGCCTGACCTGGCTCGAGCGCCTGTTCCTCTCGCGCGTGCTGCAGTTGAACCCAGGCTGATCATTCTTGTCACCACAAGGACACAACAAACACGCCAGCGAGCTGCACGCGTTGCATCACTGTGGCGAAGGTGTGAAGAGCTGCCGCGAGGTATGCCTCAACGAGTCGTGAAAAGTTTTTTGAGTTGGGCAAAGTCTGTCGATGGACACGACAGACAGCACGTCGAACGAACTCGCCTCGTTGCTTCACGCTGCCTTCGCCGGCGGCTATGTCGCGACCGCCAACAAGCGGACTTTCACCGTCTCCGAGCCGATCGTGATCGATGTCACGAGCGACATGCGGGGACCGGTGGGTGTCGATCTCGGCGGCGCCACGATCATCTCCAGCATTACAGGCGGTGCGCCTGTCATCCAGATCAACGCGGCGCGCGGAGTCGATCTCGCAAATCTCACCCTGTCCAACTTTTCGATCTATGGGAACGGAGGCGAAGGGGCCGGTATCCGGATCGCCGCCGATGGCGCAGACCGGCATATCCATGATTGGAGCGTGCGCGATGTCACCATCCAGCATGTAGGAGGGGCGGGCCTCGACATCGTCGGTCACGTCACGAACGGCACCGTGTTCAATGCCTGGATGCACGACAATGCCGGCGGTGGGGCGCGCTTCGCCAACGGTGCGAGCGGCGGCGAGGTGAGCGACATCGAATGGTCAGGCGGTGGCTTCCGCAGGAACGATATCGGTGGCCTGGTCCTCGACGAGGGCGCCGAGGGCGTGTCGGTGAATGGCGCCTACTTCGTGGAAAATCGCGGTCCCGGCATTGTTGCTCCCTCGGGTATCACGCTGGTCACTTCCAGTGGCTTCGAGAACAACGATGGCGCAGCGATCACCTTCAACGGCCACGGCGATTTCTGGGCCAACACGTTCTCGACCTACGGCCCCCAGACCGTTGGTATCAGCGGCATCCTGTCGGGCGAGGCGAGCATCCTCGGCAGCGACAGCGAGTATTACGGTCCAGGCGAGGACAATACCCTGCTGGCCGACCTCCAGGGGACAGGCACCCTTTCCGTAAGCGGCGGCAGGGTGGTGACCGGTGATGGGATCGCCGTGAACGGGTCGACCGACCTCTCGGGTCAGGTGGTGGTGAGCAAGCTCGATGTCGCCATGCCGGCGCTCGCCCCTGTGACCTCCGAGACGACCGCGCCTGTTGCCGACAGCAACGGCGGTGGCGAACTGGAAGTGGCGTTGAGGGCAGCCCTGACCGAGGGGTACTTCGCTCATCTGCCGGCCGACACCTTCGTCGTCAGCTCGCCCATCGTCATCAACATCGACAGCAGTTCCGCGAGCCCCAAGGGCATCGACCTGGGCGGGTCCACGATCGTTTCGCAGATCGCCGACGGCTCTCCGGTGATCCAGATCAATGTCGGCCCGGGTGTCGACCTGCGTTATCTGACCCTGTCGAACTTCACCATTCAAGGGAACGGCCAGGAAGGCGATGGCATCAAGATCGTCGCCGACGGCAACGATCGCTGGCTCTACAACTGGACTGTCAGCGACGTGAACATCCGCGATGTCGGCGATATCGGCCTCGACATCATCGGCAGTGTGTTCGAAGGCATGGTGTCGAACTCGTGGATGACCGACAACGCGGAAGGTGGTGCGCGCTTTGCCCATAGTCCATCTGCCGGTCTGGCGAGTGCGTTGCGCTGGTACGGTGGCGGCGCTGACGGCAACGGCGTCGCCGGAATCATCCTCGACAATGGCACGCGCGATCTCAGCGTCGATGGTGCCGTTTTCTTGTCGAATAATGGCCCCGGCATTGCTGCGCCCTACGGCATCACATCCGTTGCCGACAGCCGGTTCGAGGACAATCAGGATGCCGGCGTGGCGTTCCAGAACTACGGTAACTTCATCGGCAACAACTTCGTCACCTCTGGTACGCAGACCTATGGCGTCGAAGCCTGGCTGCAGGGCCAGGCTACGCTCATCGACAATACCAGCAGTTACACGGGCCCGGGCGCCGATCCGACGGCATTAGCGAACCTGCAAGGGCTCGGGCTGGTCGGCCTCTCGGGCGACGGCAAGGTCATTGCCGGACCCACGCTCGAGGTGAAGGGCTTCGAAGGTCTGACGACGTCACAACCTCCTGCTGAGCACACCTTGCCTTTCCTGCACGAAGGCGTCGGCGTCGACCCGGCCTTGATCAATGGCATTGTCGACGAGGCGTTCCTCACTGGTGACGGCTCGATCCAGCTCGCCGTCGAGATGCAGTCCGCCGTCTCCGGCTATCGCAACACGCTAGGTGCTTACAAAGTAGCGGCGGATGGCACGATCTCCGACGTCCAAATCCTGTTCTCCGATACATTGGCGACGTCGGTGGGCACGACGGTCGACCTGGGCGTGCCGGCCGACAATCAGAAGATCGGCTTCTTCCTGGTTCAGGACGGGTTCGGCCTCTACGGCAATCTGCCGAGCGATCTGTCGTTCGTTGTGCCGGGTACCAGCATGGTGGCGGACATCGATACCGGCCTGCCGCCGGCGCTCCACAGCGCCTCGCTAGGCCCATTGAACAGCGCTCCGGTCTTCCATTCCTTCTCGACGCTCAATCCAGGCGATGCCCATCAGGTCCTGTCCGGCCTCGCATCGGGAGGTCGCGAGCTCTTGATAGGCTTCGAGGACCTGGCCCGCGCGACCGGCGACAACGATTTTCAGGATGTCGTGATCCGCGTCGCGACCAACACGGATGGCTTGCTGGTCGCCTGACGCTTAAAGCTAGCGGCCGGCGACCACGTTGATGAACGACGGCGCCTTGCGGATCTCCGGCAGCTCTTCGGCCATCGCATCGAGCACGCCGTCGATATGCTCCGGCGTGTGGCGGCTGGTGATGAAGAACCTGAGGCGGGACTGGTTCTCGGCAACACCCGGGAAGATGATCGGAATGACGTTGTAGCCGCGTGCCAGCAGGCGGTGCGACAGGATCACGGCATTCGGTGAGTTGCCGACGATGATGGGCACGACCGAAGCGCCGATGCTGAGTCCGGTATCGAGGCCGCGCGCCTTTGCTCCGGCCACGAAAGCCCGGCCGTTCTCCCGCAGCTTCTCCAGGCGCCAGGGCTCCCGGCGCATCACTTCGATCGCGGCCCCCGCAGCGGCGGCCACCGAGGGGCAGCCACCGACGCTGTAGACGAAGCCCGGCGAGGTGTATTTCAGCAGCTCGATCAGCTTGCGGCTGCCGGCGACATAGCCGCCGGTCGAAGCCAGGGCCTTGCTGAGCGTGCCCATCCAGATGTCGACGTCGGCAGGATCGACGCCTTGCTCTTCAGCGATGCCGCGGCCGGTAGCGCCCAGAACGCCGACCGAATGGGCTTCGTCGACCATCAGCCAGGCATCGTAGCGCCGCTTCAGGCGGACGAGGGCCGCGAGATCGGGCACGTCGCCATCCATGCTGTAGAGGCCTTCGACGATGATCAGCGTGCGACGGTGGCGTCGACGGTTGAGGCGCAACGCCCGCTCGATGGCCTCGACATCGCCGTGCGGGCAGAGGATGCGCTTGGCCCCCGAGAGCTTGGCGCCTTCCACGACGCTGTTGTGGATCAGCGCGTCGCTGACCAGCAGATCGTCCGGGCCCAGCAGGCCACCGATCACCGAGACATTGGTGGCATGGCCGCTGACGAAGGAGAGCGAATCCTCGACGCCGTGCAGTTCGGCCAACAGCGCTTCGAGGTCGCGATGAACCTGCCGCTCGCCTGCCGTCAGCCGGCTCGCACCGACCGAGGTGCCAAACTTGTCGATGGCGGCCTTTGCAGCAGCGCCTACGTCGGGATGGCCGTTCAGGCCGAGATAGTCGTAGGAGGAGAAGTTGATGACTTCGCGGCCTTCGACTGACGTCGTTTCGGCCGCGCGCCCGTCGTGGAGACGGTAGAAGGGGTTCTCGATCCCGGCGATCTCGCCCGCCGCCTTCTGCAGCTTCAGCACCTCGTATTCCGGCAGGGTGCCGAAATCGAAACGCCGCCGCTCTTCCGCTGCGGCTACCTGCGCTGGACGGAGCGGTGCGCGCTCAGTACCCGCCGATGGCTGGGCAAGCGCCTGACGGACGCGGTTCACGACATCGAGGGCTTCGTCGGGAGGGCGGACGCCTTCGGTCATCAGAGTCCTTCCACGTTGCGCGAGCGATCAAGCACGGCGCGGACCGCCGCCTGTCGATCGGCAACGTCTGTCGATTCGGCTTCGGCAGCGACATGGCTTGCCGACAGGGCGGCAAGCTGACCCGGCATCGCCTCCTTGGGGCCATCGCCGACGACCAGGGTAGCGATCCGTCGGGC
>CALROF020000116.1:0-19606 GCA_943369775.1 Reyranella massiliensis 521 | reverse complement strand
AAGGTGGCGCGTCTGCAAAGCTATGGCGCGATCGTGCACCAGATCGGCGCGGTCTATGCCGAGGCGAGGGCTGCATCGGAGAAGCGCGCGGCGGAAACGGGTGCCCTGATCGCGCCGGCCTATGAAGATCCCGTGGTCTTTGCCGGCGCCGGCAGCGTGGCTCTGGAGTTTGCCGAGCAGGCGAAGTTCGACACCTTGCTGGTGGCCGTCGGCGGCGGCGGTTTGATCGCAGGCTGTGCGGCAGCGATCGGCGACCAGATCAAGATCGTGGCCGTCGAAACGGAAGGCACGCCGACGCTGCACGAGGCGCTGAAGGCCGGCAAGCCGGTCGATGTCGCCATCTCCGGAATCGCTGCCGATGCGCTGGGTGCCAGCCGTATCGGAACGCCCAACTTCGAAATTGCCCAGAAGCTCGTGCGCGAGTCGGTCCTGGTGAGCGACGATGCCGTGCGCACGACGCAGCGGGCCCTATGGGAAGCGTTACGCATCGTGGCGGAGCCTGCCGGTGCCACAGGCCTCGCGGCGCTGATGTCCGGTGCTTATCGGCCGGCGGCTGGCGAGCGCGTGGCGACCCTGATCTGCGGCGCCAACACCGATCCTGCATCGGTCGTTTAGGCCGACACGGCGAACGTGATGCGCAGGCGTCTATCGGCTCGGTTTCTGATCCTAGACGAAGCTGGCGCGCTTCTGCTCTTTCGCTTCGTACACAAGCATGGACCGCTTGCCGGCCAAGATTTCTGGGCGACACCGGGCGGCGGTGTCGAAGAAGGCGAAACCCTGGAACAAGCGGCGTTGCGCGAGCTTTTCGAGGAGACCGGCCTGCGGCTGGACGATCTGGGGGCGGAAATCGCTCACCGAGAAGTCGTCTTGCAGTTGCCCGATGGCGAGCATGCGATATCGGACGAGCGATACTTCGTCGTTCGCGTCGCTGATGACGTCCTGTCGTGGGAGAATTGGACCGACTTCGAGCGCGAGGTGATGGTCGAACATCACTGGTGGTCGCGGCAGGAACTCCGGCAGACCAGGGCGACGGTCTGGCCGGAGAATCTCGCGGAGATGCTGGACGCCGCTACCGCGTAACTTCGGTTACCACGGCGCGGTTGGCTTTCCCGGTGCCGTCGCTGAAATCGAAGCGGATCGCGAACTTGTCGGCGGGCGAGATCCACCAGCGTGAGACCGAGCGTTGGCCTTTGCTGCCCTGTTCGGTCATTTCGATCAGGAAAGTGTCGATCATCTTGTTGGCCGGCCCGGTCCGGCGCTCGTAGCGCACGACCGTCAACAGATAGTTCCAGGTGGCGCCGCCTGCCGAGTATTGCGCCTCGATCTTCTTGCCGACTTCGAGCGGCCAGAGCCGCTCCGGTCGGAGTGCCGCGATATAGGCAGACATGTTCGCGCCGTCGGGCGAGGGATTGTCGAACAGCAGGGCGCTGATCTTGAACGGGGCGCCGCCGACCCGCTCCATGGTGCAGGCCTTGCCGTCGCGGCCCCGGGCCACGACCTTGACACCACTGTCGTAGGTGAACGTCGTGCCCGGCTCGGGGCAGGCGAACTCCATGGTCTGGGCCGTAGCGGCGAAGGGTAGGAAAAGGGCGGCAAAGCCAGCGAACAGGGCGGATCGTCTCATGCGCCGATCATAGCCAAATCGCCGGACAGCGGTAGCGGCCGCCTGCCAATATGCGAAGATCACCTCCGGCTTTTCAACCGGAGCGTCCAATGCCTCAGAGGTGGCTCGCCGCAATTGTCGCCCTGGTATCCGTCGTCAGTGCGACGGCGCCAGCGTTCGCCGACCCTGCCGCCGACCGGGCGGCCATCATCCAGCGCTTCGAGCGTTGGACGGACGCCTTCAATGCCAAGGATGCGGCCGGCTCTTGCGATCTTTTCGCGCCGGATCTTGTCTACTCCTTTCCCGGCATGCTTCGGGGCACACGGGAGACGATCTGTGCGAACTTCGAAAAGCTCTTCGCCCGGACCGATCTCCAGGCCCGCTATGCAAAGCCCGACATTCACGAAATCATCGTGGCCGGCGATGTTGCCATCGTCCGCCTGACCTGGACCCTGACGACCGAGGCGAACGGCGCCAAGGACACGACGACGGACGAAGGCATGGACTTCTTCCAGCGTCAGCCGGACGGCAGATGGTCGATCGCCCGGTACATTGCCTTCGCGCCGCGGCCGAACAAGCTATTGCAATAGAGGCTAGGCCGGCAGTGTCGAGTATGTCGCCCGGCCGACGGCCAGGAGCGCCTTCTGCTCGTTGTAGACGTCGACATCGACCACACCGACGCTCTTGCCGGCGCGACGCACGCGGGCGGTCGTGATGAGGGAGGTCTTGACCGCGGGGCGCAGGTAGTCGACGCGGAAGTTGATCGTGGGCAGGCCGCGGCGCAGTGCCATCACCAGCGCATAGTCACCCACCGTGTCGATGATCGCCGCGATCGGGCCGCCATGCCACTGCCCGGTGCCGGCGCCACGCTCGAACTCCGGCCGCATGGCGCAGCTCATGGTGACCTCTTCCTTGGCCGGATCGGCCGCTGTCACCTTGAGACCCAGGAAGGCGATGAAGGGAGAACGGTCGAGCAGGGCCTGTATCTCTTCCGGGGTCAACGGCTGGAGCTTGTCGCTGATCTTGTCGTTGCTCATGGTGCCACCACGACCTTTCCGAACACTTCGCGATCCTCGATCACCCGCAGCGCCTCTGCCGCCTCCTCGAGCTTGAAGACCTTATCGACCAGCACCTTGAGCTTGCCGTTCTGCACCAGCTCCAGGAGCTTTTCGATATCGGTGCGCATCCAGCCGTTCGAGCCCAGGACCTTGAGCTCGAAGGTCCAGATGAAGCGGATGTCTTCGGTGGGCGCATAGCCCGCCGTGGCGCCACAGGTCAGCAGCCGGCCACCGACCTTCAGGCACTTCATCGACTTCACCCAGGTGTCGCCACCGGTGTAATTCACCACCACGTCGATGCCATTGTCGGCGCCGGCACCACGCCGCGCCGGCTTGCCGTACATCGCAAAGACTTCCTTCATGAAATCCTTCTCGATGTAGTTGATGGTCTTGTCGGCGCCGAGTTCGCGCAGGCGCTGGGCCTTTGCGTCGGTGCCGGCGCAGGCGATGACCTCGGCTCCGGCCAGCTTGGCGAGCTGCAGGCAGCAAACGCCCACACCGCCGGATGCGCCCAGGATCAACACCTTCTCGCCCTTGGCGACATTGCCGTTGGTCACCATCATGCGCAGCGCCGTGCCATAGGCCACGGGCAGCGCCGCGGCGTCTGCAAACGACACGCCGTCGGGGATGCGCACGAGCTGGTGCGCGCGTGCCTTGCAGAGTTCCGCCAGCCCGCCATGCACCGTTTCGCCCATCAGGCCGCCCTCGACTCGGTTGATCGGATCGACCAGAACGCGGTCGCCCTTCTTCCAGCCGGTCACGCCGGGGCCGACTTCGGCAATCTCGCCGGCCACGTCGAGGCCCATGATCGCGGGCATCGGCACCTTGATGCCCGGCATGCCGCGGCGGGTGAAGACATCGTGATAGTTAAGAGACGATGCCTTGACCGCAACGATCACGTCGCCTTCACCGGGCTTGGGATCGGGAAAGTTGGTCTCGAAGACCAGGCGGTCCGGCCCGCCATGTTCTCGGACGACTGCTGCTTTCATTGTTCACACGTCTCCGGTTGGGATCTGTTGCGCAAGCACGCGCTTGTCGATCTTGTTGGTGCCGGCGAGCGGCATCTCGTCGACGAAGAACACCTGCCGTGGATGCTGGTAGGCCGGCGCGTTGGCCAGCGCATAGGTCTTCACCGACTGCTCGTCGAGCTGCGTTCCGGGCGCCCTGACGACGAAGGCGATCGGCTTGTGACCTTTCAGGTCATCGGGCACCGGGATCACGGCCGCCTGATGGATGCCGGGATGACGCTCCAGCATCTTCTCGACTTCGCCGGGATAGATATTCTCGCCGCCGCAGACGAACATGTCGTCGACGCGACCAACGAAATAGAAGAAGCCGTTGTCGCCGCGGCGGAACACGTCGCTGGTGCGATAGTAACCGTCCGCGGTCATCGCCTTGGCCGTCACTTCGGGCAGCTTGTGATAGTGCGTCATCAGCGCGCCGCACTTCATTTCGAGCGCGCCCTCGTCGTCGACCACTTTCCCATCGCGGACCAGTCGGAGTTCGACATCGGGATGCGGATAGCCTGTCGAGAGTTCGGGCTGTGGAATGCCATCGGGATGCGGACCGAACACGACGGGGCCAGCTTCGGTCGTGCCGTAGCCGTTGGAAATGACGGCCTTGGGAAAGACCTGTCGCACCTGGTCGATCAACGCCTGGGTAATGGGCGCGGAGCCCATGCGCACGGCCTCGACGGCGGAAAGGTCGTTCCTCGCCAGCAGCTCACGCTCGCGCAGCATCATGGCGATCATCGTCGGCACTGACGTCAGGAAGGCCACGCGATGCTTCGCGGCAGCCTCGACGTAACCCCTCGTCGTGAACTGCGGCAGCAGAACGATGGTGTCGCCGTGGGAAAAGGTCGTCTGGCACATGGCCAGACCGTTCATGTGATAGAGCGGCGCGGCCACTTGGACCCGCTGGCTGGCCGGCGCCGGTCGGCGCTTCCGTTGGCTGATTGCCCAGAGGTGCGAATAGTGGGACAGCACGACGCCCTTGGGCCGTCCGGTCGAACCGGACGTGTAGAGGAAGAGCGCCGGTTCCTCGGGTTTCATGACGAGCGGCGTAAACGGACCTTCGTCGAGTAGTGAGGCGAAGTCTCGATCGAAAGAGATCTTCGGCACGCTGTCCGGTGCTAGGCCGAGGCGGGCATCGTCGCCGATCACCAGCTTGGCGTCGCAATTCTCGACGACGTAGGCCACCGTCTCGGCCGGCAGCTTGTAGTTCACCGGCACCGATACGAGACCGGCCTGCATAGTGCCGAGGAAGGTGAACAGGAACTCCGCACGATTGGCCGACAGGATCGCCACCCGATCGCCGCGCTGCAGGCCGCGTTTCAAGAGCCCGCGTGCCACGGCGCCGCTCTGCCGCATGAGATCGGCATAACTGTAGCTGCGATCCGATCCGTTGCCGCCGGCGTCGATCAGCGCCAGGCTGTCGGGCGGCACGTCGCGCGAGATCGCGTCGCCCTGGTTGTCGTACTTGATGGTGACCATGCGGCGAGTCCCAGGGAGGTTTGGTCGGTTTGGGCGAGACCGGCTATTCGACGAACTCCAGGACGGCGTTGAACGCCTGCTTGGCCGGTACGACGAGCCGCCCGCCATCTTGCGTCACGCCGCTGATGTTTCCCGCCTGCAAGGCACGTGCCGCCTTGTCGACGGACGTGGTGCGGAACGTAAGCCCCGCCATATAGGCCTTGCGGCCTTCGGCATCCGGCACGGCATCGCCGAACTGGGCCTTGAGTTCGGCCTCGGTCACGATGTCGAAGCGTGAATTGCCGACCACGACGGTCTTGCCGCCCTTGATTTCGCGCACCGCTTCCGGCCCGAACATGTCCGTGTAGAGCTTGGCTGCCGCCGCCGGATCGGGCTCGACAATCACCGCCCGCACGACCGCGACGGTGCCATTGGCGTGATGGCGCCACTCGTCGCGCCAGACGAGATCGCGGGTGAAGTGGTGGCAGTAATACACACGGCCATAGGGCACGACGCCCGCCTTCATGCGGATCGTCCGGAAGCGCGCCTCGCGCTCTGCGCCGTCGACTTTGACGGGCCGAGTGAACTCGGAGGGCGGATCGACCGGCACGCCGGCCTTGGCGAGCGCGGCGTAAGTGATGGCCGAATCCTCCGAGCCGAAGACCAGACCGTTGAGGCCGGGCGAATAGGTCAGCAGGTCGAGGCGGCCGCTCTTGGCGTCCTTCGGCACGGCAATCAGCTCTAGATAGTCGGTGCCGAACATCGCGAGATGATTCATCGAGCCTAGCGAGTGATAGCCACGCTCGGTCAGCGAGAAACCCAGTCGCGTATAGACGTCGGCCGCGCGATCCATGTCGTCGCGCGCGTTGATGACCACGTGATCGAGCGTCGCCACTGGCAATGTCATCTCTGTTCCCTCTCGTTCCCGAGCGTCCCCCATCTTGGCATGTCGGGCACGTCAGATTTTTTTATATTCGGTCACGATCCTTTCATGTGCGGAAACGGTTTCCAACTCCAACGACGATTGGAGAATGGAAATTCAGTTTGGCGACTTGTTTCGCCACTCGGTCGTTGCCAGCCATACACCGAGGCAAACGGCGGCGAGGCCGGCGATCAGCGTCGCGGTCACCGGCTCGCCGAGCCATAGCGTGCCGGCGGCCATGCCGATCATCGGATTGACGGTGATGGTATTGGCGACGCGTGTCGGGCTCGCATAACGAAGAGCGACCACCCAGAGAAAGAAGCCGATGGCACCGCCACCAATCGCGAGATAGAGCCCGGTCCATACTTGAACCGCGTTGAAGCCAAGCAGCGTCTGCGCGCGGCCAGACACAAGAGTGAAGAGGATCAGCGCGCCGCCACCGGCCGTCATGCCGACCGTCAGGAAACCCAGCGCACTCGAACGGGCGATGTAAGGCCGGGCGTAGACATTGTAGAGCGCCATGCAGAGGGTCGCGCCGGCCATGATCAGGTCGCCACGCCAGGCTCCTTCCGGGGCATTGCCCAGGCTGGCGGTGAGCGCCAACGCCACGCCACCGGTCGCCAGCAACACGCCGGCCGTCTTGCGAGCGGTCAACGCCTCGACGCCCAGAAGTGCGCCCGCGACCATCGTCAGTAGCGGCAAGGTCGACAGCGCCAGGGTTCCGCGGGCGACTGTCGTGTAGGAGAGGGCGAGATTATAGAAGGCGATGAAGACGCCGTAGAAGAGGAAGCCGAGCCCGGCGACGGCCGGCAGATCCGTCCGCGACGGCCATTTCGGCCGCAGCAGCAGCGCGAGCGGTGCGAGGCAAAGGGCGCCGCCGCCGAACCGCACCGCCGCCAGCGTCAACGGATCGACGCCGCCGATCAGGAAGCGGGTGGCCACCGCCGCACCACCGCCCAGCATGCTCGACAGCAGTGCAAGCAGAACGCCGGTCCTCTCGTTCATGGACGAGAGCATCCCCACGTCGCAAGCCCGCCGGCAACTACCTTGCAGGTACTTGAATTTTCAGCGAGGCCTAAGCTGGTGCGTTGCGGGCGATGACCTCGCGATAGAACGAGGCGCTGAGTTTCGGCGTCCGCTTCTGAGTCGCGTAGTCGACATGGACGATGCCGAAGCGCGTCGCATAGCCGTCGGTCCACTCGAAATTGTCGAGCAGGCTCCACAGGAAGTAGCCGCGTACCGGCACGCCTTCGGCAGTCGCGCGCTGCAGATGCATCAGGCAGTTGCGCAGGTACATCACGCGGTCCACGTCGTAGACCGTGCCGTCGGCGGCGGGCTCGTCGGCGGCCGACGCACCGTTCTCCGTGATGAAGATGTCCTTCACCTTCCAGAGGTTGGCAGTGTGGCGTGGCGCCCAGTAGAGCACCTCCGGTCCGAGAGTCAGCCAGGGCGACGTCATGTGCGGATGCGATGCCTGGAGCGGCGCTTCGATGAAGCCGGGGGCCGCTTCGCTGGCCAGAACATACTGGCTGGGGGCGTAGACATTGAGGCCGACGAAATCGACCTTGCTGGAGATAGTCTTCAGGTCCTGAGGTGTGAAGCGGGGAGCGTCGGCCCCTGCGCTGGCGAGATAGGCATCGGTGTAACTACCTTCCAGCATCACCGTGAGGTAAGGCGCATTCAGTTCGCGGGTCGCCAGCTCGGCCGCGCGGATGTTCTCGACGGTCTCGACGGCCGGCAGAGCCGTGGCAATGTTCTCTGCCGGGCCGACCTTGGTTCCGCGCCGGCCGCTCGCGCGTATTGCCTGTACGGCGAGACCATGTGCCAGCACGGCGTGATGTCGGACCTGGTTGAGCCGGGCACGGTCGAGCTTGAGGCCGGGCGCGAACACGCCGCTGTTGTGGCCGTGCTCCACGAAGGTCTGCATCTCGTTGATCGTGAAGATCTGGCGGACGCGATCGGTCAGCTTGCTCGCGATGTAAGATGCGTAGTCGCCGAATGCTTCCGCGGTGTCCCGTGACTCCCAGCCGCCGCGGTCCTGCAGCGGTTGCGGCAAGTCCCAATGATAGAGCGTCGCGAAGGGCTCGATGCCGGCGGCGAGCAGCTCGTCGACCAGGCGGTCGTAGAAGTCGAGACCCTTGGGGTTGGCCTTGCCCCGGCCGTCGGGAAATACGCGCGGCCAGGCGATCGAGAAGCGATAGGTCTGCGCCCCGAGCCACTTCATCAGCGCGACGTCTTCTTTGTAGCGATGATAGTGGTCGACGCTGACCTGGCCGGTCGAGCCATCGCGAATGCGCCCCGGTTCCTGGACGAAGGTGTCCCAGATCGAGGGGCCGCGGCCGTCTTCCTGTGCGGCGCCTTCGACCTGGTAGGACGACGTCGCCGTTCCCCAGCGAAAACCAGTCGGGAAGCCCGCGGCAGCGCGGCGCGCCGGCGCCGATGTCCGGACCGTCGTGTGCGCCGTTCCATATGCCGCTGCCGCAAGGGCTGCGGCACCGGCGGCCGTCATCCAGGTACGACGGGTCAGGCGGAAGGGCATCGGGCCTGGATGTCTCGTTCAGTCATGGACCGAACTAAGCATCCGTCGTGCCATTCGCATTATAAAATAGTCGTGCGCGCGTCAGTCCGACGCACGCCCCGTGCATTTCGGTTTTTGTTGCGTCCCGGCGCTCGGTGGTCAGGCGCTCTCGTTGCTCAGTACATTGCCGAACAGCTCCCAGGTCTCGCCCTTGAAGCGCTGCAGCCGGACCGACTGGATGGGGTAGTAGTCGGTCGGGCTGGTGTTGATCGAGATGCCTGGCAACAGCATGGGAACGACAAGGCTCTTCAGGCTGGCGGCCTGCTTCATCAGGTTGGCGCGTGTCAGGTCGTCGCCGCAGCGCTTCAGGCACTCGTGCATGGTGCTGCTGACGGCATAGCCATAGGCATTGAAGGAGTCCGACGGGTTGCCGGTCGGATGGTACTTGGCCATCCAGGCCTTCCACTCGATGAAATCGGGTGACGTCGCCCATTGCGGATCGGTCGGATCCTTGAGGTAGGCGGCAGTGATGATGCCCTGGCTGGCGTCGAAGCCGGCCGGCTTCAGCACCGAGCTTACCGAGGCCGAGACGTTCGTGAGATAGTGCGCCGGCTTCCAGCCGAGATCGGCAACCTTGCGGATTGCCTGCGCGGCGGCCTTGGGCGCGGCATCGTTGAAGAACACGGTGGCGCCCGAGTTCTTGAGCTGGATGATCTGGCTGTCGACCGTGGGATCGGTGACCTCGTAGCTCACCGAGGCGACGACCATCTTCTCGTTCTCTTTGCCCAGGCCTTGCATGAAGCCCGCGACATAATCCTTGCCCGAATCGTCGTTCTGCCAGAGCACGGCGATCTTCTCGCCCTTGTGCTGGCCGAGTATGTGCTTGGCGTAGATGCCGCCCTCGGTCGCGTAGTCGGGCTGCCAGCCCATGGTCCACGGATAGTTCTTGGGATCGCCCCACTTCGAGGCGCCGGTGGCGACGAAGAGCTGCGGTACCTTCTTCTGGTTCAGGTACTTGTGCACGACGGTATTTGTCGGCGTGCCGAGGAGCTGGAAGATCGCCAGGACCTTGTCATCCTCGACGAGCTTGCGCACCATTTCGACGGTCTTGGGCGGCGAGTAGCCGTCGTCGTAGGTGATGAAGTTCACCTTGCGGCCGTTGATGCCGCCCTTGTCGTTCACCATCTGCCAATAGGCTGCCTCGGCCTTGCCGATGACGCCGTAAGCCGAGAGCGGGCCGCTATAGGGATTTGTGTGGCCGAGCTTGATCTCGGTATCGCTGGCGCCGGGATCGTATTTCTTCTGGGCGCGCACGATCGACGGCGCGAAAACGAGCGCAGCACTACCGGCCGCGAAATCGCGGCGACGCATCTTGACCATTATCGCTTCCTCCAGTCGTTCTTCTTGTCTTAGAGCAGGTGGCCTGCTCGCTCCGCCTTGGTGCGAAGATAGTTCTCGTTGTGCCCGTTCGAGGGGAAGGAATGCTGTACGCGCGCCGCGACCTCGATGCCGTAGCGTTCGAGTTGCGCGATCTTCTCCGGATTGTTGGTCATCAGCCGGACGCGTTTGATGCCCATGCGGCCGAGCATGGTGGCGGCCGGCGCGTAGATGCGCTCGTCGGCATCGAAGCCGAGCTGTTCGTTGGCGTCGATCGTGTCGAAGCCGTCATCCTGCAATTCGTAGGCACGCAGCTTGTTGACGAGGCCGATGCCGCGTCCCTCCTGCGCGAGATAGAGCAGAACGCCCGAGCCATGCTGTGCGATCTGGGCGATGGCGCCGCGTAGTTGAACGCCGCAATCGCAGCGCAGCGATCCCAGGAGATCGCCGGTGAAGCATTCGGAATGCAGCCGGATCAACACCGGTTCGGTGGGGTCGATCTCGCCCACGACGATGGCGAGGTGCTCCTTGCCGCCGTCGCTCGGCCGCCACGCCAGGATGCGGGCATTCTCCGCGCCTTCGAGCGGCACATGCGCCTGCGCCACCTGCTGCAGGTTGCGCGACGCAGTTTCTTCGTAGGAGGCGACATCGGTGGCATCGACATAGACGATGTCCTGCTCGCGCGCCCAGTCGCGCCGCTTGTTGCCGGGATCGCGGCTGAGAGGTCCCAGCACGACGGCGGGAAGCAGGCGGGAGAGCTTGGCGAGTTCAATTGCCGTCTCGGCAATCTGCGGCGCATGGCTGGCGACCGGCCGCGACAGGTGACGCAGCGCGACATGGCGGCCGGCATTCTCGGCCTCGTGCGGTCGCAGGATGATGTCGACCGGCACGCCTTCGGGCAGGTCGAGCGTGATCGGCTTGTTGGTCTCGCCCATTCCGCCCGCGATGTGTGGCGGGATATCCATGCCGATCGCTTCGGCGCGGCGACGCGTCGTCACCAGCACCGGGGCATTCTGCGCCAGGCCCTGCAAGCGCTGCAGCGCGCGGGGGCCACAGGATTCGGCGGCGATGACCAAGCCACCACTGCCATCCTCGCCGCGCAGCACGACGATACCGCCGCGGCGCAATTCGGCCATGGCGCGCTCGACGGCGGCGACTGCAGATGCGGTGCGAGAGTGAACGGAACCGGGACTCATGCTTCTATCTACCATGCCGGCGGGATTTTACTGAAGCGGGCCGCTTTTGTGTCCAAATCGTACCGGATAGAGTGACTTTGGGATGGCTGGCAGGTGGCACAAGCATGTCCGTAAACAATCGCGGCAAGAAGATTCTCCTGGTCGACGACGACCAGTCGCTGCGCACAGTGCTGGCGGAACAACTCGACCTCTATGATGGTTTTACGACCATCCAGGTCAGCACGGCGGCGGAAGGGCTGGAAAAGGCCAAGCTCGCGCATTTCGATGCGATCCTGCTCGACATCGGCTTGCCCGATATGGACGGGCGCGAACTCTGCAAGCTGATGCGCCGACAGGGCGTTCGGGCGCCAGTGATCATGCTCACGGCCGCCGACAGCGATGCCGACACCATTCTCGGCCTCGAATCGGGCGCCAACGACTATGTAACCAAGCCGTTTCGCATCAACGTCCTGCTCGCCCGGCTGCGCGCCCATCTGCGCCAGCACGAGCGCAGCGAGGATGCCGTGATGACCATCGGTCCCTACGAGTTTCATCCGGCGGCCAAGATGCTGATGGAGAAGGGCGGCAAGAAGAAGGTCCGCCTGACGGACAAGGAAGCCTCGATCCTGAAATACCTCTTTCGTGCCGGCGACCGGCCGGTGGCGCGAGACGTCCTGTTGAACGAGGTCTGGGGTTACAACGCCGGCGTCACCACCCACACGCTGGAAACTCACATTTATCGCCTGCGTCAGAAGATCGAGAAGGACCCGGCGAGTGCGGCCATCCTGATCACCGACCGCGGGGGCTACCGCCTTCAGCCCTGAGCCGGCCGCTATCTGCCTGCTGCGAGAAGGGACTTGCCAGAAGATGAACATGGCGTCATCTTTCTGGGAAGCAGAACCCTAATGAGCCCGGGAGGGGCAGCGCCATGAGCACGCAACGGATCTACGCCCTGCCGGTCGATGTGACCCAGTGGACGTTCGATGGCGCGACTGACCTCCAGTTCAACTGGGAATACGAGGATGGCTCGGCCGAATTGCTGACCCTCTACGAGAAGGGCAAGCAGCAGCAGTGGGATGCCAGCACGCGGCTCGACTGGTCGCTCGAGCTCAACCCGGACAATCCGATGGAGCTCAAGGACGAGGCGATCTCGATCTACGGTTCCGATCACTGGAATAAGATGAACGACAAGGAGAAGGGCTGGCTGCGCCACCATCTCCAGGCCAATTCGATCTCGCAGTTCATGCACGGCGAGCAGGGCGCGTTGATTGCGACCGCCAAGATCGTCGGTACCGTGCCGGACATGAACGCCAAGTTCTATGCGGCGACGCAGGTGATGGACGAGGCCCGCCACGTCGAGGCCTACAAGCGCCTGCTGCACGAAAAGTTCCAGCTCGCCTATCCGATCAACAAGGCGCTGCAGAAGCTCCTGGAGCAGACGCTGACCGACCGCCGCTGGGATATGACCTATCTCGGCATGCAGGTGCTGATCGAGGGTCTCGCGCTCGCGGCCTTCCAGTCGATCCGCGACAAATCCGGCAACACGCTGGCGGGTGCGGTGAATGCCTACGTGATGCAGGACGAAGCGCGCCACGTCTCGTTCGGCCGCCTGGCGCTGCGTGAATACTATCCGCACCTCACCGACGCCGAACGCGACGAGCGCGAGGAGTTCGTGGTCGAAGCGCTCTACTTCATGCGCGATCGCTTCAACCAGTCCGAAGTGTGGGAGCGGCTTGGGCTGCCGGCCAAGGTGCTGGATGACATCCACTACAATTCCAAGCAGATGAATTCCTTCCGTGGCCGGCTGTTCAGCCGCGTCGTGCCCACGGTCAAGGATATCGGCCTGTGGGGGCCGCGGGTGCAGAAGGCCTTCGCTGAGATGGGCGTGATGGAATACGCCAAGGTCGACGTTGCTGAGCAGCTCGCCAACGACGGCAAGGTCGCCGAGGAATTCGACAAGAAGATGTTTGTCGAGCGGGCAATCGCGGCGGAGTAACTACCCACTCACCGCCTGTTGATCTCCCGCGATGCGGGCGATGCGCTAGCGTGCGGCTTCCTTTCAGGAGGCCGCCCATGTCCAGCGTATCGCGCCGTCCTTTCCTGATCTCGCTTCTCACTGTCTGCACTTTCGCCTTGCCGCTTCAGGCGCAGGAGACCATGCGGGTGCGTGGTACGATCGAGAAGGTCGAGGGACCGCTTCTGCTCGTGAAGTCGCGCGACGGAACAGACCTGAAGATCGTGACCGGCGACGCGCTCACGGTCGTCGCGATGGTCAAGGCCAACGTCACCGACATCAAGCCGGGCACTTATGTGGGGGCAAGCGCCATGCCTCAGGCTGACGGCAGCCTGCGCGCGATCGAGGTTCACATCTTTCCCGAATCGATGCGCGGTGCAGGAGAGGGCCATCGGCCATGGGATCTGCAGCCGCAAGCCACCATGACCAACGCCAATGTCGAGCAGATGGTGACCGGTACCGACGGCCACACGCTCACCGTGAAGTACAAGGACGGGGAGAAGAAGGTGCTGGTGACGCCCGAAACGGTCGTGGTCGTCTACGCGCCGGGCGACAAGGCGGACCTGAAGCCCGGCACCGGCATTTTCATCGGGGCGGCCGAGAAGCGCTCTGACGGAACATTGGGGGCTTCGCGCATCACCTACGGCAAGAACGGCCTCATGCCGCCGATGTAGGCCGCGGCTTCGTCAGGTCGAGCAGCAACACGACCAACAGCAATCCGGCGGCCGCCAGCAGCGGATAGGCCACGCGCGAGACCAGCATCGCGCCGATCACGGCTCCCACGAGATAGCCGCTCCAGGTGAGCGTCATCAACAGCGTGTTGGTCACCGAAGGCGGTTTGACGCCGGCGCCCGGCCACATCCAATCGACGGCGGCATCGGCGGTGCGAGCAAGCGTGCTGGTCACCACGACGGTGCTGATGGCGCTGCCGGCAAAGCTCGTAATCGTCGAGGCCTGAATGCCCATGGCGAGTGCGACGACCATCACGGCCGGCTCCTCGCCGATATCAACGAAACCAACGCCTGCGATGATTGCCGCTTCGATTAAGAGACCGGCTACCGGCGATCCCCGCAGGCGAATGAGCACGCGCGCGATCATTGCGCCGGCAAGGAAGGCAACCAGCGGTGTCAGGTGATGCCAGGCGCCGACATAGTCGGCCCGGGCGAGGTCGATGCCGGCCAGCACCGTGTTGCCGGTCATGTTGGCGGCGAACACGCCGCCCATGGTGATGTAGCCCACCGCGTCGGCAATGCCGGCAACGACCGTCAGCAGGGCCGCCTGGGTAAAGGGTTCGATGCGAATCGCTACACCACGTCGTAGGTGATCTCGACTTCGGGCCCGAAGCAGTGGCCCTGGCAGGTCAGGATCCAGTTATTGGCGAGATCGTCCGGCGTGTAGATATCGTTCTTGGCCAGAACGACTTTGCCCTTGATGCACTTGGCCGCGCACGAGGCGCAGAACCCTTCCTCGCAGGAGGAAAGCGGGTTGAGGCCCGCGCCGCGCGCCGCTTCGAGAATGGTGAGCCCCTTGCGGTAGGGCACCTTGTGCGTCTTGCCTTCGAAGTGAATGACGATCTCGCTCGGGATCACATCGCCCGCCGCCGGCGGCTCGACCGGAACGGCGTCGTTGCCGGACGCTTCGAAGCGCTCGATCAGCACGCGCTCGCGTGGCATGCCGGCGGCAAGGAGCGCGGCCTCGACCAGATTCATGAACGGGCCGGGGCCGCAGAGATAGGCCTCGGCCGCCTCGAAGCCCTTGAGCGCAGCCTCGACCTCCTCGTGCTTAGTCAGACCTTGCACCGCGTCGAGATGGTGGATGACCTCGAGCTGGCCGGGATGGGACTTGGCCAACGCCTCGAACTCGGCGTCGAAGATCACCGACGGCTTGTCGCGGTTGGCATAGAAGAGGCGAATGCGGCGCTTGCCGGACTTCAGGGCGCTCTTGATCAGCGACATCATCGGTGTGATGCCGCTGCCGCCGCCGAACAGCAGCAAGGGCGCCTCGCCCTGGCCCAGCACGAAGCGGCCGGCCGGCGGCAGCACCTCGAGCGTGCCGCCTTCCTTCAGGGCGTCATGGAACCAGTTGGAGCCTTTGCCCCCCTCGACGCGTTTCACCGTCACCTTGGGCAGGCCGTCGATCTCCGGGGCGCTCGAGAGCGAGTAGCAGCGGTTGAAGGCCCCATCGGCGTGGGGCACCCGGAAAGTCAGGAATTGGCCCGCCTTGTAGCGGTATTTTTCAGCCAGATCGGCCGGAATTTCGAAGACGAAGGAGCGCGCATCGGGCGTTTCCTGGATGATCTTGGCGATGCGCAGGCTGTTGTAGGACATCGATAAATCCGTTCTCAAAAACCCGATTTCCGAGCGGGACTCTCCTAGCAGACTGTGATAGGTTCCGCTTAGAAAAATGAACGGAGCGTCATGTTTACCGCTCCGTATGGGGATGGGACTAGGTTCAGCGCCAGGAGGTCAAGAGCCCATGACGACGCAAAAGATTTATCAGCTGCCGGTCGAAGTCACGAATTGGAAGTTCGATGGCGCCACTGAGATCGCCTTCAACTGGGAATATGAAGACGGTTCGGCTGATCTCCTGAATCTCTACGAAAAGGGCAAGCAGCAGCAGTGGGATACGAGCACGCGTATCGACTGGAGCCAGGAGCTGTTCGAAGACAACCCGATGGGCATGGCCGATGAGTCCATTCCGATCTACGGCTCTCCCTTCTGGGAGAAGATGACCGAGAAGGAAAAGAACTGGCTGCGCTTCAACCTGCAGTGCCATTCGATCTGCCAGTTCATGCACGGCGAGCAGGGCGCTTTGATCGCCACCGCCAAGATCGTGAACACCGTGCCCGACATGAACGCCAAGTTCTATGCCGCCACGCAGGTGATGGACGAAGCTCGCCACGTCGAGAGCTACAAGCGGCTGATCCACGAAAAGTTTAAGTCGGCCTATCCGATCACCGAGTCGTTGAAGAATCTGCTCGAGCAGACTCTGACCGACCGCCGCTGGGACATGACCTATCTCGGCATGCAAGTGCTGATCGAGGGCCTGGCGCTCGCCGCCTTCCAGCGCATCCGCGACAGCGCCAAGAACAACCTGGCCGGCGCGGTGAATGCCTATGTGATGCAGGACGAGGCCCGGCACGTCACTTTCGGCCGCATGGCGCTGCGTGAATATTACCCGCACCTCTCCGACCACGAGCGGGCGGAGCGCGAAGAGTTCACCGTCGAGGCGCTGTACTTCATGCGCGATCGCTTCAACCAGGCTGAAGTGTGGATGCGGTCGGGCCTGCCGGTCGACAAGCTGATGGAGTACGCGTTCAACTCCGGCGCCATGCAGGCGTTCCGCACGCGCCTCTTCACCCGCATCGTGCCGATCCTCAAGGAGATCGGCTTGTTCGGGCCGAAGGTGCAGAAGGCATTGGGCGATATGGGCGTGATGGAATACGCCAAGATCGACGTCGAGAAGCTGCTCGGCAACGATCTGAAAGTCGCCGAAGACTTCGACGCCAAGAAGTTCGTGAAGGATGCAATCGCCGCCGAGTAACGGTCGTCGATATCGAAATTGAAAAGGGGCGCCAATGGCGCCCCTTTTTATTGGCCTGTGCTCACTTGCACGCGTCGATACGCGGAGGCGCGTCGAGCACGGCCGCCACCTTGGAGATATCGAGGCAGCGCTGGCCGATCCAGGCCTTGCCTTGCACGAACAGGGCAAAGCGCGCGAAGGCGTCGGCCTGCTCGGTGGGCGTCGGACGGTTGCGTGCCAGCAACCAGGCCAGCGCATAGATGTTGCCCGTGGCAAAGTCGGCCGATGCGACGTCGGGGTCCTTGTCCCACATCGCGGCATTCTTCTTCGCGGCGCCCGTGGGATCGGGCAGGGCGGCGAGCCAGGCATGGGCATTGCTCGCCAGCGCATAGGGGCCGCCATTCTGGCTGCGCAGACCCTTCACCTGTTCGGCGACACTGATATAGCCTTGGCCCTCGACCGTGCTGTTGGCGCAACCGCGGCGGCAGAGCGCGACGAACATCAGATACTCGGCGAGGATGATCTCGACATTGCCGTTGTTGTGCTTGCGCCAGGCGCGCGCCAGGTGCCAGCCCTGCGTTAGTTCGGATCCCCACGGCTTGGCGGCGGCATGCGGTTGATCGCGTTCCAGCTCGCCGATCACCGCCTGCGCGCCGGCCTGCCATTCGGGGGGAATCTGCGCCGCCGCCGGTGTGACGCCGCACAAGGCCAGCAACAGGATCAAGATGGTTCGTCTCATGGTGGCGCTCCCTAGTATTTGCGAGCCGTCTTGCGATCGCGGCTTTCGTATTGAACAAGGTCGTCGGCCCGCAGCACGGTGGCATCGGGCGGCATCAGCCAGCGCATCTGGGCGGGCTTGATCAGGCGATAGTGGCGCGCATCGTCGAGGGCGGCGCCGACATCCCAGCAATTCTCCTCGCCCGTGATCCAGGTCTCCGGCGCGAAGCGGCGCAGGTCGAACGCGACCGAATAGGTGCGCAGCGTCTTGCGGCCATTGTTGAAGTACTCATGGAAGTACGACATCGCGAGTTCGCGCAAGTCGCGATAGACCGGATCGCGCCAACGCAGCCAGGCATGGTTGCTCTTGGAGATGGCGCCCCAACAGCCGTTGCGCCGGAACAGCGCGACGACGTGATCGGCATCGTCCTTGGTCGCCGTCAGATCCATGACCAAGGGCGGCTCCCCCTGTAGCCAGAGCGCGCAGGCCGCGACAAAGGCTGCTTCGAGGCAATGGGCTTCGCGATGGCGCAGTGCGCCGCGCACGGAACGCAGCGTGTCGCCGTCATGCTCGAAGTTGGCACGTAGGCCCACGACGAATTCCTGAATGCGCTGCGGCGTCTTCAAGGCTCCGAGGACTCGGCCTTCACCAGCGGTAAGACCGAGGTCGGTGGGGGTGGGACGTTTGCGTCTGCGCATCTACTGCAATAGTGCCGCGGCGGGATGCGGCAGGCCAGAAAATGTGGCCAGAGATGCGGGTCGGGGTGGTTGGTGGAGCTGAGGGGGATCGAACCCCTGACCTCCTCATTGCGAACGAGGCGCTCTCCCAGCTGAGCTACAGCCCCCTCCGACCCGGAGAACCGCGCGGATAAGGCTTACGGGGCCACCTGTCAAGCAAACCAGCCTGTGTTAGCGTCCCGCCCGGATATCTTCCCGCGTTTCCAATCGAGAGGTAAGCCCGTGGCCAACGGCAAGAAAGTGGTTCAGACGGCAGCCGCCCCCAAGGCGCTCGGTCCCTATTCGCAGGCCATCGTCGCCAACGGCCTTGTATTCTGTGCAGGCCAGATCCCGCTCGATCCCGCGACCGGCAACATCGTCGAGGGCGGCATTGCCGAACAGACGCATCAGGTGCTGAAAAACCTGCAGGCGGTGCTGAAGGAGGCCGGCAGCGGGCTCGATCGCGCCGTGAAGACCACTGTGTTCCTGAAGAGCATGGACAGCTTCGTCGCCATGAACGACGTCTATGGCCGGCCGGAATATTTCGGCGGCGCGGCGCCAGCGCGCTCGACCGTCGAAGTGGCGCGCTTGCCGCGCGACGTCATGGTCGAGATCGAAGTCGTGGCGCTGGCCTGATCGGCGCTATCACGGGACAAGAACATTGATGCACGAACATGGGTGATCCCGTGAGCTGGTTGCTGGGATTGAGTGCGGTGCTGCTGTTCACGGTCGTGATTGGCCATGTTCTGGTGGCGTTGCTGCTGATCATTCCGACCTGGCGCATCTGCCAGCGCGCGGGCTTCTCCGGGGCGCTGGCGCTGTTCCATCTGGTGCCGCTGATCGGTTCGTTCATCGTCATGGGCGTGCTGGCTTTCAGCGACTGGCCGAACGGTGAAGCCGGACCGCGGCGCCCCGTGGCAGGACGATAGCGATGGGCGCCGAGATTGCGGCCCTGATGGGCTTTTTCGGAATCACGGGCGCGTTTGCCCTGATCGGTACCGTATTGGCCGGCTGGATGGCGTGGCGGATCGTCGAGAAGGCCGGCCTGCCAGGATGGGCGGGGCTGGGCTCCATCCTGCTCAGCCTGACCGCTGTCGGGGCCATCGTGCCCCTCATCCTTCTCTGGGTATTCGCCTATATGCGCTGGCCGCGCGACGAACCTGCGCCTGCCTCGCCGGGCTATGCGCCGTCTCCGCCACGCGGATCGCCGCCGCCTGCGGGGCCGGCCGTCCTGGCGCCACCGCTGGCTGCCTTACCCGACGGCCGTGGCTGGAAGCTCACGGGCGTGCTCGGCAATAGTGGCACGGTTTCGCTGGCCGTCTATGGCGGTCCCGCAACCTATGCCCTGACGGGTGCGCTTGCCGCGGCGCCGACCGATCTCAGCGTGCCCGATCCCTCGGTTGGACAGCCGCATGCCCGCCTCATGACGGCGGGCCAGCGGCTCGGCCTGGAGGATCTCGGCAGTCCCGGCGGTACTTTCATCGATGGCGCTCGTTTGTTGCCCGAGCATGG
>CALROF020000115.1:0-19611 GCA_943369775.1 Reyranella massiliensis 521 | reverse complement strand
TGAAGTTCTGCCGGAAGTAATGGTGCATGCCGCGATAGGTGTCGGAGAGCACCGCCAACGGTGCGTCGTCACCCATCGAGCCGACGGCCTCCTTGCCGTCCTCGACCATGGGATGAAGGATCGCTTCGAGATCCTCGATCGACCAGCCGGCGGCGAACTGCCGGCGGCGCAGCTCGTCGGCCTGGAAGTGTTCGGTGGCCGGCACGTCCTGCTTGATCAGCGAGTCGAGTTCGACTGTGCGCACCGTCCAGCTCGCATAGTCATGCGTGGCGGCGAGCATGTCCTTCAGCTCGCGGTCTTTGTAAAGGCGCGGCTGGTCCATATCGACAGCCAGCATCTCGCCGGGGCCGAGCCGGCCCTTCTCGACGATCCTGGTCTCTTCCTGCGGCACCATGCCGGCTTCGGAGCCGGCGATCAGCAGATTGTCCGAGGTGCAGACGTAGCGCATGGGACGGAGCCCATTGCGGTCGAGCCCGACCAGCGCCCACTTGCCGGCCACGGCGGCGATCGCCGCCGGCCCGTCCCACGGCTCCATCACGCCGTTCACGTAGTTGTACATCGCCCGATGCGCGGTCGGCACATTGGGGTTCGTGCCCGAGGCTTCCGGGATCATCATCGCCTTGACCATCGGCAGGTTGCGATGGCCGCGCACCAGCAGCTCGAACACATTGTCGAGCGCTGAGGAGTCGGACGCGCCGGGCTGGACGATCGGCTTCAGGTCCTCGATGGCGCGGCCGAAGCCGTCATGCTCGAGGCGCGCCTCGTGGCTCTTCATCCAGTTGACGTTGCCCAGGATGGTGTTGATCTCGCCGTTATGGGCGAGCACGCGGAAGGGCTGCGCCAGCTTCCACTGCGGGAAGGTGTTGGTCGAATAGCGCTGATGGAAGATCGCGAAGCGCGAGACGAAGCGCTCGTCGAGCAGGTCGGGATAGAAGGCCGACAGATGCTCGGCGAGAAACATGCCCTTGTAGACGACCGAGCGGCAGGAGAGCGAGCAGACGTAGAACTCGGCAATGTTCTCGGCGATCGCCGCCTTCTCCATGCGCCGGCGCAGGATATAGAGCTGCTTCTCGAATTCGCGATTGTCGAGCTTGGCATCGCCGCGGCCGATCAGGATCTGTTCGATTTCCGGCCGCGTCTCGTTGGCCTTGGCACCGATCGAGGAAATATCGACCGGTACCTGGCGCCAGCCCAGGATCGAATGACCGAAGCGCAGAATTTCGGTCTCGACGATGGTCCGGCAACGCTCCTGCGCGCCGAGATCGGTGCGCGGCAGGAACACCATGCCGACGGCGAGACGGCCGACCTGCGGGAGCTCGCCGCTGGAGTCGCGGACATATTCCTTGAAGAAGTCCTGCGGGATTTCGACGTGGATGCCCGCGCCGTCGCCGGTCTTGCCGTCGGCATCGACGGCACCGCGGTGCCACACGGCCTTCAAGGCGTCGATGCCCGCCGCGACCACGTCGCGGCGTCGCTTGCCGTCCAGCGCCACGACGAGACCGACGCCGCAGGAGTCGATCTCCTGGGCGGGGTTGTAGCCGTAGGCGTCGGTCAGCTTGGCGGTCTCGTCCTGATAGTCGCGGACGAACTGCTTGGCATCGAAGGGACGTGCGGACATGACGTCGTATCCTGAAAAAGAGGTCTAGTCGGAGAACAACTTGCCGGCTTCGGCCCAGTTCTCTTTCTTGATGTCGGTGAGGACGATCTGCACGGCGTCGGGCGTGCAGCCCAGCGCGCGGCAGGTGCCGTCGGTCAGTTCTTTCACCAGTTTTCGGCGCTGCTCGATCGTGCGGCCCTCGAACATCTGGACGTTGATCATCGGCATTGTCTTCTCCCTCGGTTCAATTCTTGTGGCTGATGGTGACGTGCTTCGGCTGGCCGGCGACCCGCGCCATCCAGGCGTTGATATTTGCATACTTCGACAGGTCGAACTCGCCCTCATGCGCCACGTGCGTGTAGGCATAGAGAACGATGTCGGCGAGGCCATAGCGATCGTCGACGAAGAAGCGGTGCGTCGCGAGATGCTTCTCCATGATGTCGAGCGCGGCGTAGCCGCCCTTCATGCGGTTCGGCAGGTCCATCTCCTGCAGCGGCGAGAGCTTGGGCAGGTAGTGCTTCCAGAAGCGGGCCACGGCGACATAGGGCTCGTGGCTGTACTGCTCGAAGAACATCCACTGCAGCGTCTCGGCCCGCGCCTTGCGGTCCTTGGGCGCGAGCGGCGTACCGTCGGCCAGATACCAGATGATGGCGCCCGACTCCGCGAGGAACGATCCGTCCTCGAGCTGCAGGGTCGGAATGCGGCCATTGGGGTTGCGCGCCAGGAATTCCGGCGTGCGCGTCTCGCCCTTCAGGATGTCGCACTCGATCAGCTTGTAGGGCAGGTCGAGCGCGGCCAGCACGAGCCGCACCTTGTAGCCGTTGCCGGAGTCCATGTAGTCGTAGAGCGTCAGCATCTGCTCACTCCGCTGCGATGCGTTGCGCCGCTTGCGCCTTGGTCGTCAGATAGGAGTGGATGCGCTCGGCGGCGTCGCGGCCATCGCGCACCGCCCACACCACCAGCGAAGCGCCGCGCACGATGTCGCCGGCGGCGAACACGCCGTCGAGATTGGTCATCATGCTGCGCCAGTCGATCTTGAGCGTGCCCCAGCCGGTCACGCCGAGGTCGGGCGCGGCCAGCATCGCCGGCAGGTCTTCGGGATCGAAACCCAGCGCCATCAGCACGAGGTCGGCCTCGATGTTGAAGTGGCTGTTGGGAATCTCCTGCGGCATCTGGCGGCCCGAGGCATCGGGCATGCCGAGATGGATGCGCACGGTGCGGACGTGGCTCACAGTGTCCTTGCCGAGGAAAGCCTGCGGGGCGGAGAGCCAGACGAACTCCACACCTTCTTCTTCCGCGTGTTTCACCTCGCGCTGCGAGCCCGGCATGTTGGCGCGGTCGCGGCGATAGAGGCACTTCACGGACTTGGCGCCCTGGCGGACGGCGGTGCGCACGCAATCCATCGCCGTGTCGCCGCCGCCGATCACCACGACGTTCTTGTCCTTGGCATCGAGCAGGCCCGATTCGAACGCGGCGGTCATTTCGCCGAGGCCGTGCCGGTTGGAGGTGGTGAGGTAGTCGAGGGCGGCGGCGATGCCGGTGAGGCCGACACCGGGCGCGGCAATGTCGCGCGCCTTGTAGACGCCGGTCGCGATCAGCACCGCCTGATGGCGGTCGCGCAGCTCCTCGAGCGTGACGTCGCGGCCGACTTCGCAGTTCAGGTGGAAGGTGACCTTGGAGTCGCGCAGGAGCTTCTCGCGGCGCTGCACGATCTCCTTCTCGAGCTTGAAATTCGGGATGCCGTAGATCAGCAGGCCGCCGACGCGATCGTAGCGGTCGTAGACCGCGACCTGATAGCCCTTGCGGCGCAGCTGCTCGGCGGCCGCCAGGCCCGCGGGACCGGCACCGACGATGCCGATGCTCTCGGGGCGCTCGCGCCGTGGCTGGATCGGCTTCACCCAGCCGCGTTCCCAGGCCGTGTCGGTGATGTACTTCTCGACCGAGCCGATGGTGACGGACTCGAAGCCCTTCTCGATGACGCAGTTGCCTTCGCAGAGGCGGTCCTGCGGGCAGATGCGGCCGCAGATCTCCGGGAAGTTGTTGGTCGCCGAAGAGAGTTCGTAGGCTTCGTCGAGCCGGCCTTCGGCGGTGAGCTTCAGCCAGTCTGGGATGTTGTTGTGCAGGGGGCAGTGCACCTGACAGAAGGGCACGCCACATTGCGAGCAGCGGGCCGCCTGTTCGGCGGCCTTGTCTCGGGCATAGCGCTCGTAGATCTCGTCGAAGTCGCGACGACGCTCGGCAGCCGGCCGCTTGTCGGGCATGGCTTGCGGCGTTCCGACGAACTTCAGCATCCTTTCGGCCATCCCCGGCCTCCTCGGACAAGTTGTGAAATTTTATTACGCAAGAAGCGCGCCGATCGCGCCTTTGCTGCGTTATTGATCCGCTTAGACCACGCCAGCGGACGTTAGTCAACAATGCTGACCTATTATGAATCGTGTGCGGCCGCGAAAGCAATTCTATCCCATTGCCGGATTCAGTCGACCGGATTATAATTCCAATATAGGACTATTTATCAAGGCCAAAGGATTCCGGGCAAAAAAGCCCGGAAATGCTGTCCGATTAGGCCGGGGCGTGCTGGTTGTAACGGCCGTGGAGGCGGTAGCGGTCGAGGTACATCGGCAGAATAGCCTCTGCAGCCGTGGGCTCGATTCCCAGCTCGGCCAGCCCCGGCGCTCCCGGCCGTGCGACATTATCGACCGTGAGCAGGCCCACCTGATCGTGGGTCAGCGGCGGCACCGGCAGGAACTCGGCAAAGAAGCCGGCAATCTTCATCAGACCGGCCGGCACGCCAACGATCGGCTTCTGACGGTCGATCACCCGCAGCGTGAGAGCCGCGATCTCCCGATAGGTGTAAACGCGCGGGCCACCCAGCTCGTACACCGTCTTGGCGGTGTCGGGACGCGCCAGGACCGCCGCCACGGCGCTGCCGACATCTCCCACGAACACCGGCTGCACCTTTGCCGAGCCATCACCGACGACCGGCAAGAAGGGCGCTTGGGCGGCAATCTGCGCGATGCGATTGAACATCACGTCTTCCGGGCCGAACACGACGCTGGGCCGCAGGATCGTGGCGCTCTCAAAGCCTGAGACAATCGCGTCCTCGGCCTCGACCTTCGAGAGAACGTATTTGTTCGTCGAATTACGATGCTCGGCGCCAATGCCGGAAATATGCACCAGGCGCTGCACGCCCGCGGCACGCGACGCCTCGGCGATCGCGCGGGCGCCGGCCACGTGGACTGCCTGATAACGCTGGCGGCCGCGCTGGAACGGAATGCCGGAGGCATTGACCACGGCCTCGCTGCCGGCAACGGCGGCGGCCACGGACGAAGGGACGCGCAAGTTGGTGCGCATCACCGTGACTTGGCCGACATCGCCCGCCGTCTTGGTGCGCTCCGCCAATTCGATGCGGCGGCAGGCTACGCGAACCCGCAGTCCCTCCTGCGCCAGCGCCCGCACGATGGCGCGGCCAACGAAGCCGCTGCCGCCAAAAACCGTGACCTGCTTGATGCTCATGGTGCTGCCTATAGCCCAACAGGCAGAAGGCGCAAAGGCACTGTGGTTGACATCTGCGCGGCCTCGCCCTAACTCAGCGCCCGCACTAGCCCGCATGCCGTGCCCAGGTGGCGGAATTGGTAGACGCACTAGTTTCAGGTACTAGCGCCGAGAGGCGTGGAAGTTCGAGTCTTCTCCTGGGCACCATGCAGGGCAGTCGGGACACCCTATAGATGGCCATCAGTCTTCACCGCGGCGACCTTCCTGCGGATGTTTCGTTCGGATCGGTCGTGGCCATCGACACCGAGACAATGGGACTCAATCCGCATCGCGACCGGCTCTGCGTGGTTCAGCTCTCGGGCGGCGACGGCAATGCCCATCTGGTCCAGATCCCGCGTGGTCCCTACAAGGCGCCGCGGCTCGCAGCCCTGCTGGCTGACACGAAGGTACTGAAGCTCTTTCATTTCGGCCGTTTCGACATCGCAGTCCTCGAGCATGCGCTCGGCGTGCGGTGCGAGCCGGTCTATTGCACCAAGATCGCGGCGCGGCTGGTGCGTACGTTCACCGACCGCTTTGGTCTCAAGGACCTCTGTCGCGAACTGCTGGGCGTCGACCTGTCCAAGCAGCAGCAGACGTCCGACTGGGGGGCAGACACCCTCACGGACGAGCAACTCGCCTACGCCGCGTCGGATGTTCTGCATCTGCATGCTCTCAAGGCAAGGCTCGATGTGCTCCTGGAGCGCGAGGGGCGGCGGGAACTGGCGGAGGCGGCGTTCAAATTTCTGCCCACCCGTGCGCGGCTGGACGTGGCGGGCTGGCCGGAGACGGATATTTTCGCACATTGAAACAGGATCTGTGCTGACTTTGGCACACTTCTTGCTTTAGACCTGTCATCGGGGGTCCGGTCGACCTCCGGGTGGGGGTCATATGCGTATCGGTCCGAGTCTCATCCTCACGTCACGCCAGGCCCTGGCGATGACTCCGCAGCTACAGCAAGCGATCAAGCTGCTGCAATTTTCGCACCTGGAACTGGCCGCCTTCATTCAGCAGGAGCTCGAAAAAAACCCCCTGCTCCAGGAGGGCGCGGCCGAAGACGGACCGGTCGCCGAGATCGAAATGCCAGCCCCCGAGCCGGTCGGCGACACGGCGGAGGCGCTGTCGGCGGCAGCTCCGGCACTGGCCGATGCCGACGATCGCTGGACGCGCGAACATGCCGACCGCGGCGGCGACGGCACGGCAAGCCGTACGGCTGCCCGCGAGGATGCGCCGGATGCTTTGGACTTCGTTGCCGATCGTCAGCGCTCACTCGCCGTCCATGTGCTCGAACAGCTCGAACTCATGTTCAAGAACCCGGTGGAGCGACGTATCGCCCTGAAGCTCGCCGAAGGTCTCGACGAAGCCGGATACTGCCGTCTCGACGCGGCGGCCGTCGCCGAGGCCGTTGCGACCGACATTGCCGTGGTCGAGGCGATCTGGACGCGGCTGCGTCAGATGGAACCAGCTGGGCTTTTCGCGCGGACCGTCTCGGAGTGCCTCGGCGCCCAGCTCGCAGAACGCAATCGCCTCGATCCCGCGATGCAGGCGCTGCTCGACAATCTCGACCTCGTCGCCGCCGGCGAACTCGGCCAGTTGCGCCGGCGCTGCGGTGTCGACGACGAGGATCTGCGCGACATGTTGGCCGAGCTGCGCACGCTTGATCCGCGTCCCGGCCAGGCCTTCGTCTACGAACCGATCCAGCCGGTCGCACCCGATCTCTACCTGAGCGCCGCGAAGGATCCCGAGACAGGCGAAGAAGGCTGGCACATCGAACTCAACACCGATGCGCTGCCCAAGGTCCTGGTCGACCGCAACTACCATGCGACCCTGATGAAGGGCGTCCGCGCCAAGACCGATCGCGATTTCGTCGCCGAACGTTTCCAGTCGGCCAATTGGCTGGTGAAGACGCTGGAGCAACGCGCCACGACCATCCTCAAGGTCGCGCGCGAGATCGTGCGTCAGCAGGACGGTTTCTTCCGTCACGGCGTCAGCGCGCTGAAGCCGCTCGTGCTGCGCGATATCGCTGTCGCCACCGAACTGCACGAAAGCACGGTGAGCCGTGTCACCTCCAACAAGTACATCGCTACGCCGCGCGGCATCTTCGAGTTGAAGTACTTCTTCACGTCGGCACTGCCGGCGCGCACGCCAGGCGTCGTCGTCTCGTCCGAAGCTGTGCGCTCGCGCATCCGCCATCTCGTGGGCGCCGAGAATGCGCGCCAGCCTCTCAGCGACGATCGTATCGTCGACTTGCTGAAAGGCGAGGGCATCGAGATCGCGCGCCGCACCGTCGCCAAGTATCGCGAAGCGATGCGCATTCCCTCGTCGTCCGAACGTCGTCGGTTGGGCCGGCTGGGCATGAGCCGGCAGATGCCGTCGGCAATGCCGAGTGCTGCCGTCGCGGCCCAGGCGCTGACCGGCCCGGTCGATTGATTGGGCAGGCGGTACCGCGAACCCTCCCTTGACCCGCTCGGGGGAGGCGCCTATAGGGGCGCACCCCTCGCAGGGCGAATTGAGTTCGAGCCCGCTAACCCATTGGTGATGTTGTGGAAATTGTCGATTTGCTGTCCGGCCCGGATGCCGTTCTGGCAAGCGTCAAGGCATCCGGCAAGAAAGCGCTCCTGGCCGAACTGGCCGCCCGCGCCGCCAGTGTCTTCAAGATCGACGAGCGCAAGTTGTTCGACCGCTTGCTGGAGCGCGAACGCCTGGGCTCGACCGGCATCGGTGGCGGCATTGCCATCCCGCATGGTCGGCTTGCCTCGGTTCCCAAGCCGGTCGGCCTGTTCGCCCGCCTGGCCCATCCCGTCGATTTCGATGCCATCGACGAGCGTCCGGTCGATATCGTCTTCCTGCTCGTGACGCCCGAGGGCGCGGGCGCAGATCATCTCAAGGCGCTGGCCCGCGTTTCGCGGTTGCTGCGTGACCGCAGCCTCGTCGAGAAGCTCAGGGCAACCGACAAGGCCGAGGCGCTCTACGCGCTGCTCGTCGAGCCAGTCCAGGCGCAGACCGCCGCCTAAGGCGCTCCGCGCTCCATCCGATTTTTTAGTGAACCAGCGCGGGCTCAAGCTCGTGCTGGCGGATCAGCGCTTGCGCGATTTCCACCGAGGGCGCAGCGGCCATCGGCTTGCCGTCGGCGGAGAAGATGCCGATGGCGTGCGCGCCATCCGGCAGGTTGATCGCCTTCACGTAAGCGATCTGCTCCGAACCGAGGCTGAGAAAAGCCTCTTCCGCGAGGGGAGTGAAAGCAGCTTCGTTGTTTTCCATGGCTACCTCCTTGGCAGCAGTCAACGCGTGTCCGCCGTTCAGCGGCTGCGGCGCGCGGTGATGTCGATCGTATTGTCCGGGACGCCAACCTTGGCGTTGCCACCGTCGATACGAATGGTGCGGATGCGTGGCTCCAAAACGGGGCGCACCAGGTCAATCGACAACAGACCGTTGTCGAGACGGGCGCCCGTCACTTCGATGCCGTCGGCGAGCATGAAAGCCCGCTGAAACTGACGTGCGGCAATGCCGCGGTGGAGATAGACCCGATCGCCTTCGTCGGCTTGCTTGCCGCGGACCATGAGCTGGTTTTCGACCAGCTCGATCACGAGGTCGTCGCTGGTGAAGCCGGCAACAGCCAGCGTAATGCGCAGGCCATTCTCGCCGATCCGCTCGATATTGTAGGGGGGATAGCCCTCGGCGTTCTTCGCCAGACGGTCCAGCGTGCGCTCGAGCTGGTCAAAACCCAGCAGAAGGGGCGAATTGAACATCGACACACGACTCATAAAGACCCTCCTCCGAGGAGCGAGCGGCAGGGAATCCGTTAAGGCCTTCCCGTCGTGTGAATCTGGTGTGCCAACTGCCCGGTTCAAGGGCTCGTCCAGGGGTCCGTTTCGGAGCTGGACCTGGGTTTCGCACCCCATCGCCATAGCCTCCTTCGTAGGGTAAAATATCCGGAACCCCTCCACCGTCCGGGCAGACGCGTCCGGGCCAAAGAACGAAACGAATGACGCTGGTCGCCTCAGAAAGACGGCCCGGAGAGCATTTAGTTCCCGGCGCCCGCCCAATCCGTTCGGTTCAGGCCCGTCCGACTGCCAAGTCGGCCGCCAAATCGGCCGCCAAGGAAAGCCGCCGGTTCGGCCGCTGGTTCCTGGGTTCGTCCCTCTATTCCCTGACGCTCGGCTACAATTCACCCCAAAGCTTCTTTGCCGTGGCCCCCGATGGCTGGCCTGGCGACCCGGCCTTGGGCCAAAGGCTGCTCATGGCCGGCGAATTGGCCGCCTGCGGCAGTGCCGGCACAGTCCTGCCGGATTCCGACGATCCGCCCTGGCAGAGGACGGGCATGTCGCCGCTCTGGCTCGATGCCCTGAACGGCTTCGGCTGGCTGCGCGACCTGCGCGACAGCGGCGATCCTGCAGCCGGCCTGCTGGCGGCGCGGCTGGTCGACGACTGGACTAACAAGGAATGGCGCTGGTCGCCGGTGACGTGGAAGCGCGACGTGGTCGCCGCCCGCATCGTCGCCTGGATTCGCCACTACGAATGGATGGCCGCGGCGGCCGATCCGGGCTTCGCCGCGCGCTTCGTCTTCTCGATTGCTCGTCAGCGAGTCCACCTCCGGCGCGTCGCGCGCCGTAGCATGATCGGCCACGAGGCCGTTGCCGTCCTCAAGGCGCTGATCTTTGCCGATCTCGCCTTCATCCGCGACGGCAAGCACTTCGAGAAGAGCCTGGACCAGTCGCTGACGAGACTGGCGAAGTTCGTGAAGCGCTACGTGCTGCACGACGGCATCGTCGCCGAGCGGGCGCCGCACCTGCAGCTCACCGTGATGCGTCATCTGCTCGATGTTCGCGCCGCACTGGCTTCGGCCGAACGCCGCGCGCCCGCCGAACTGGTGGCTGCCATCGACCGCATGGCGCCGATGCTGCGCTTCTTCCGCCATGGCGATGGCGGTCTCGCGCTGTTCAACGGCACCTGGGAAGGCGATCGTCGTATGATCGATCTCGTGCTGGCCCGTTCGGGCTCGGGCGAGGCGGCGCCGACCATGGCACTGGTTAGCGGCTTTCAACGGCTCGTGGCCGGCACGTCGCTGGTGATTGCCGATGCCGGCAGCCCGCCAGGTCGCGGGATGGACGGCATCGCCCATGCCGGCACGCTCTCCTTCGAGATGAGTGCGGCGCACGAACGCCTGATCGTGAACTGCGGCACCTATCCGGGTGCACCGCGCGACTGGCAGCACTTCATGCGCTACACGGCGGCGCACAGCACGGCGGTCGTCGACGACACCAACTCGACCGAGATCACCGATCACGGCGCACTGGAGTATCGCGCCGGCAACGTGCTGATCGATCGTGCTGACGATGCCGGCGCACAGTGGCTCGACATGTGCCACGACGGCTATCGCTCGCTCTACGGCATCATCCATCGCCGCCGGCTCTGGTTGTCGCCCGATGGCGGCGACCTGCGCGGCGAGGATGCTTTCCTGGGGTACGAAGGCCGGCCGATCACCGTACCGGACCAGCGCTTCATCGTGCGCTTCCACCTGCATCCCACGGTCAAGGCGACCCTGGCGCAGAGCGGTCAGGCGGTGCTGATGCGGTTGCCCAGCGGCCGCGGCTGGCGGCTGCGTGCGTCGGGTGCTGGCATCGGCCTCGCCGAGAGCATCTATCTCGGCGAAGAGGGCCGCGTGCGCCGTACCGAGCAGATCGTCCTGGTCGGCCAGGTGCCGGTCGAGGGCACCACCATCAAGTGGGCCCTGACACGGATGGAAGGGTAAGGCCGAGGGCGTATCCCAGCCTTAGGGCTTGAGGAAGCCGACCGTCCGATAGACCTCGTCCAGGATCGGGGCTGCCAGCGCACGAGCACGTTCGGCGCCGTTGCGCAGGATGCCGTCGACGTGGCCGGGATCCTTCATCAACCGCTGCATCTCCGAACCGATCGGGCCGAGCTTGGCGACGGCCAGCTCGGTGAGCGCTGCCTTGAATTCGGAGAACTGCTTGCCCGCGAAGGCGGCAACGACTGCCTCTTTCTCCTGGTCGGCGAGGGCGGCGTAGATGCCCAGCAGATTGTCGGCGTCGGGTCGCTTCTCGGCGTCGTCCAGAGTCTCCGGCATCGGCAGCGGATCGGTCTTGGCGCGACGGATCTTCTGGGCGATGGCATCGGCATCGTCGGTCAGATTGATGCGGGAGTAATCCGATGGATCGGACTTGCTCATCTTCTTGGTGCCGTCGCGCAGGCTCATCACGCGCGTGGTCGCGCCGAAGATCAGCGGTTCGGTCACCGGGAAGAAATCGGGCACCCCGAAGTCGTTGTTGAACTTGATCGCGATGTCGCGCGTCAGCTCGAGATGCTGCTTCTGGTCCTCGCCGACCGGCACGTGCGTGGCCTTATAGAGCAGGATGTCGGCCGCCATCAGCGCGGGATAGGCGAACAGGCCCAGCGAGACATTCTCGCGGTCCTTGCCGGCCTTTTCCTTGAACTGCGTCATGCGGCTCATCCAGCCCATGCGCGCCACGCAGTTGAAGACCCAGGCGAGCTGCGCGTGGCCGGGCACCATCGACTGGTTGAAGATGATGTGCTTGGAGCCGTCGACGCCGGCCGCCAGGAAGGCCGAGGCGATCTCGCGGGTCTGCGCCGACAGTTCCTTGGGGTCCTGCCACAGCGTGATCGCGTGCTGGTCGACCACGCAATAGATGCAGTCGTAGTCGTTCTGCAGGCGCGCGAAGTTGCGGATCGCGCCGAGATAGTTGCCGAGGTGAAGGTTTCCGGTGGGCTGCACCCCGGAGAAGATCCGGCCCTTCAGGCCCCGCGCGGCGTAGGGCGGGAGGTGCGGATTGGGCGCAGATTCGCCGGGATTCGGACTCGTGGTCGCGTCAGGCATGGGTGTGGACTCCGCTCAAGGTCGAAAGCGCGGGGTTTGGACCGCCGCGCGCCCCGCCGGTGGAAGGCTGGGGGCGGGCGGGTATCGCGCAGACCGGCCCGCCAATCAAGCGACCTCCCTGTCATCTTTCAGTTCGACTGACATTGACGGCGGCGGCCTGCGCTGGTCCCATCCTTCTCGCACGTATCTTGCAGGATAGCGGGAGCGTCGGGGACGGATTCGACAGCCTGGACGGAGGCATCCGATGGACGAGCGTGGCTTGCGTGGTCTGATCGACAAGGTGAAGACGGGCGGGATGTCCCGTCGCGGCTTCGTGCGGCGCATGGCGGCGGTGGGCCTTACGGCGCCGATGGCGATGCAGCTCCTCGCTCTCTCGGGCGTGGCAATGGCGGAGACCAGACCGGTCTACAAACCGACTAAGCGCGGCGGCGGCGGTCTGCTGAAGGTCCTGTGGTGGCAGGGTCCGACGCTGCTCAATCCGCACTTCGCGGTCGGGACCAAGGACCAGGACGGTTCGCGCCTCTTCTATGAGCCGCTGGCGGCCTGGGACCGCGCCGGCAATCTTCGGGCTAAGCTCGCGGCCAACATCCCGAGCCGCGAAAACGGTCAGCTCGCCGCCGATGGCCGGTCGGTGATCTGGAAGGTGAAACAGGGCGTCACCTGGCACGACGGCAAGCCTCTCACCGCCGACGATGTCGTCTTCACCTGGGAATATTCCAGCAATCCCGCGACGGCGACCGTCAGCAGCGGTTCCTACAAGGATGTCGCGGTCGAGAAGATCGACCAATACACGGTGCTCGTTAAGTTCCAGAAGCCGACACCGTTCTGGGCCGACACGTTCGTCGGATGGGCGGGCTGCATCATTCCCAAGCACCTGTTCGGCGACTATATCGGCGCCAAGTCGCGCGACGCTCCCACTAACCTGAAGCCGGTCGGCACGGGTCCGTACCTGTTCAAGGATTTCAAGCCGGGCGATCTCATCACCGGCGAGATCAACCCCAACTATCACGAGCCCAACCGGCCCTACTTCGATGCCATCGAATTGAAAGGCGGTGGCGATGCCGTCTCGGCGGCACGCGCGGTGCTGCAGACCGGCGAATATCACTTCGCCTGGAACCTGCAGGTCGAGGACGAGATCCTCACCCGCCTCGAGAAGGGCGGGCGGGGTCGCGTGCTGGTGACCCACGGCGGCGGCATCGAGCATATGCAGCTGAACAACACGGATCCCTGGACGGAAGTCGACGGCGAGCGGTCCAGCCTCAAGACCAAGCATCCGCTCCTGTCCGATCCGGCGGTGCGCCAGGCGCTTTCGCTGCTGATCGACAAGAAGTCGATCCAGGATCACATCTACGGCCGCATCGGGATTGCGACGGCGAACTACATCAACAATCCCGAGCGCTTCCGCTCCAAGACGACCAAGTTCGAGTTCGACGTCGACAAGGCCAACGCGATTCTCGACAAGGCTGGCTGGGTGCGTGGCGCCGACGGCATCCGCGCCAAGGACGGCAAGAAGCTGAAGTTCGTCTACCAGACCTCGATCAACCAGCCGCGCCAGAAGACGCAGGCGATCGTCAAGCAGGCAGCGCAGAAGGCCGGCATCGACATGGAGTTGAAGTCGGTGACGGCGTCGGTGTTCTTCTCCTCCGACGTCGCCAATCCCGACACCTACACGAAGTTCTATGCCGACCTTCAGGAATACAGCAACGGCATGAACGCACCCGATCCCGAGGTGTTCTTGCGCCAGTTCTGTTCGTGGGAGGCCGCCACCAAGGAGAACAAGTGGCAGGGCCGCAACATCACGCGCTGGCAGAATCAGGAATACGACGACGTCCACAAGGCCGCGCAGGTCGAACTAGATCCCATCAAGCGCGCGGCGATGCTGATCAAGCTGAACGAGCTCGTGGTGAACAATGTCGTGGTCATCCCGATCGTGGCCCGGCCTCAGACGGTGGGGATGAACAATCAACTCGTCGCCGAAATGACCGGCTGGGACAATAACACCTGGGATATCGCCAACTGGTATCGCGAGGGGTGATCGCTCAGGCTGCCCGGGCCACGTTCTGCTGGTCCCTGTCGGGATGATGGAACAGCAGCACGACTAGCACGGACGACAGGGCGAGGCCTGCCATCAGGAAGAAGCCGTCGGCGAAGGAGCCGCGCAGGCCCAGCACCCAACCGGTGATCGCGGGCGCCAGGAAGCCTGCGACGGCGAAACCGAAGTCCATGATGCCGAGCGCCGTTGCCGCGCGTTGCGGCACGATGTCGACATTCACCGCATAGTAGGCGGCATTGGCCCCCATCGACGCGGCGACCGCCACCGTGATGCCCGCGATAGCGACGGTGAGGTCGTTGGTGAGCGCCACAGGGATCACTGCCAGCGCTGCCACGAACTGACTACCGGCGATGAGATAGGAGCGGGAGATGCGCAGGCTTCCGGTGGTCTTCAGGAGATGGTCGGACCACCGGCCGAACAGCCACAGCAGGAAGGCGGCGGACAGCCAGGGCAGCACGGAGAACAGGCCGATAGCCGTGAGATTCAACCCGTACTGCCGTTCGAGATAGCTCGGCAGCCAGGTCATGAAGAAGAACAGGAAATAGCCGAAGACGAAGAAGGCCCAGTAGTTCGCCAGCAGCGTCCGGTTGGTGAGCATGACCTTCATCACTGCAGCACTCGGCCAGGATTTCAGGGGCGCATGCGGTGCGGCGGAGACGCCGGGATCGTTCGTGCGGATATGGTCGAGTTCGGCCTTATCGACGAAGCGGGAGTCCGCCGGGTCGTCGCGAAAGAAGAAATGCCAGAGCGGTACCCAGGCAATCGACAGCACGAACAGCAGGATGAAGGTGAGCCGCCAGTCGAGCCAGCCGAGGAGCTGCGTGACGATCGGGCCACCGATGGCCAGCGCCAGCGGCACCGCCAGCAATGCATTGCCCAACGCCGTTGCCCGCTCATGTGGTGACAGCCAGTGGCTGACGGCGCCGGTGAGGGCGGGGAAGTTGGGGCCTTCGGAGAGGCCGAGCAGCACGCGGGCGGCGTAGAGAACGGCGATGCTGGTCGCAATTCCAGTCATGCCGATGGAGAGGCTCCACAGGAGCGCCGCGACCGTGAGCACCGCCCGCGCGCCGTAGCGGTCCACAGCAAAGCCGCTGATCAGGGTGGTGATTGCATAGCCGACACCAAAGGCGCCCAGCACGGCGCCTGTGGCCGCCGGCGACAGGCCGAGGTCGCGCTGGATCATCGGGATTGCATAGGCGATGGCGGCGCGGTCGATGTAATTCACGACGGTGATCGCAAACAGCAGGAAGACGACGAACCACCGGAACCGCGTACGCGACATCTGCTTCTCCTTGTCCGTTGCAAGGTAGCATGCGAAGGAACGACTTGGTCCTAGGGATGGTTTGAAGCCGATGTCCGAGTTGCCGCCGATCGAGTACGCCTTTCCCGAACTCCGCCGCTGGGAAAATGGCGCCGCGCCCTACATCCACGTTCTCGAGAGCGGTAAGCCGGGGCTGACGGTCATGGTGGCGTCGCTGACGCACGGCAACGAAGTGTCAGGCGCCATCGTCGTCGATGCGCTCCTCTCAGCCGGACTGAAGCCGCGCAAGGGCACGCTGATCTTTTCGTTCAACAACATCGACGCCTACCATTCGTTCGATCCCAAGACGCCGTTCAAGTCGCGCCTGGTCGACGAAGATTTCAACCGCGTCTGGGGCCGGCTCGACCAACCAGCGACGACGGTCGAGACCCGACGGGCACAGGTGCTGAAGCCGTTCGTCGAGCGCGCTGACCTGTTGCTCGATCTCCACTCCATGCACGACGATTGCGTGCCGCTGATGCTGTCCGGCCCGCTCGACAAGGGCGTGGCCTTCGCCAGGAAGATCGGCACGCCGGTCGACATCGTGCGCGATGCTGGCCACGCCGCCGGCATGCGGATGCGTGACTATGGGGGCTTTGGCGATCCCAAGAGCCCCAAGAACGCGTTGCTGATCGAGACTGGGCAGCATTGGCGCGCCTCGTCGGTCGTCGTCGCTAAGGACGTGACGGCGCGCTTCCTGGTCGAGACAGGAGTTGTCGAAGCGGGCGACCTGCCGGCCGACTGGCGCCAGCCGACGCCCGCCACGCAGCGTGTCGTCGAAGTGACACATGCCGTCGCGACCCAGCGCGGCAACTTCGAATCGGCGCGGGTCTTCGAAGGCCAGGAACTGATCACCAAGGCCGGCACCGTGCTGGGTCACGACGATGGCGAGCCGGTGACGACGCCTTACGACAACTGTGTGCTGGTGATGCCGTCGTCGAGCCGGCCGCTGCGGCCGGGCGTCACTGTGGTTCGCCTGGGTCGGCTGATTTGAGGCCGGGCTGCCGGCGCATCACGTAGCGCAGCTCCGACATCCGGACGATTCCCAGTACGACGCCCAACAGGGCATAGGCGGCAACGCCCGCGGCGCAGGTAGCGGCGAGCGCCATCCCGCCCGAGATGTCGGGGCGTGCCAGCGGTGCAGCCAGCCAGATCATCATTCCCCAGACTGCTGCCCCCATGCCGAGGGCCGCACCGGCGACGCGGACAGCGCGCGACACCAGGCGGGTGTCCGGTACCCATTGACGGCGCTTCAACAGCACGGCCGCCAGCAGCGCGGCGTTCAGCCATCCCGAGAGCGAGGAGGCCAGCGCGATGCCAACATGGGCGAGCGTCGTGGCAAACAGGAAGAACAGGTTCAGGGCGATGTTGGTGGTGATGGCGGCGACCGCGATATAGAGCGGCGTGCGTGTGTCCTCGCGCGCGAAGAAGCCGGGCGTCAGCGCCTTCACCAGCACGAAGGCCGGCAGGCCGACCGCGAAGGCCGCCAGTGCACCGGCAGTGCGCCACGTATCCTCCGGCCCGAAGCGGCCCCGTTCGAACAAGGTGCGGATGATCGGGTCGGCCAGCAGCCATAGAGCGACGGCGGCCGGCAGGCTGAACAGCAGGCCGAACTCGATGGCACGATTCTGGTTGGCCATTGCCGCCTGAGCGTTGCCGGCTCGCAGTTCACGCGCGAGCAGGGGCAACAGCGCCGTTCCGACGGCGATGCCGACAACGCCCAGCGGGAGCTGCGCGATACGGTCGGCGTAGTAGAGCGCGGAGATCGTGCCGACGGGCAGCAGCGACGCCCAAACGACGTCGAGCATGACGCTGATCTGCTGCACGCCGCCGCCGATCGCGACCGGCGTTGCGAGCTTCACCAGCCGCGCCACGCGTTCGGTCCAGCGTGGCCGCACCAGCCTCATGCTGACGCCGTCGCGATGGCAGGCGATCAGCAGCCACAGCCATTGCAGGAGACCCGCGATCGCCACGCCGATCGAAGCGGCATAGCCGGAGTTTGGCAGGAGCGGGGTCAAGCCCAACACCGCGCCGATCAGTGCGAGATTCAGCAGCACCGGCGTTGCCGCGACATGAGCGAAGCGATCGATGCTGTTCAGCACGCCGCCGTAGAGCGACGCCAGCGAGATGAACAGAAGATAGGGAAAGGTGATGCGACCGAACTCGACGGCCATCGCAAAGGAAGCTGGATCGTCGCGCATGCCGGGCGCCAGCAGCGACATGACCCAGGGCATGCCGGGGATCAGCAGCAGGGTGAAGGGGATCAGGACGAGGAGCAGTGCGGCATGCGCCTGGCGCGCGAAGGTCAGTGCTTCCTCGCGTCCCTTGCCTTGCAGTTCGCGCGCGAACAGCGGCACGAAGGCCGCCGAGAAGGCGCCTTCGGCAAACAGGCGGCGAAAGAAGTTCGGCAGCTTGAAGGCGACGAAGAAAGCATCCGCTACCGCGCCCGAACCCAGCACGGCCGAAAGCACGATGTCGCGTACGAAGCCGACGGCGCGGCTCAGTAGCGTGAAGCCGCCGACCGTCGCGATGGCGCGGGCCAAGCTCATCGTTCGAAGCCGTACTCGAGGCTGTTTGCATCCGTCACAGGTGCCACAATCCTGTCATCGTCGAATGCCATAGTCTCAATCGGTGGTGGCCGGCGATGTGATGGCCGGTTTAAACCGCCACCACGGCCGGTCCCGAAAGGGGCCGGTTTCATTTTGTGGCCATCACACCGAACGACCTGCGAGCTTGAGCAGCGTCTCGCGGTCCTGGGCGACGAGCCTCTTGTAGTCGCCGACGATCTTCTCGAGTTCGTCCGACGGCAGCACGTTTTCGAGATTGGTGAAGCCTTGTGGCGCACGTTGTTCGACGATGTCGAGCATCACGTCGATGCCCTTGCGCCGGTTGCTCTCGACGATGCGGGCGGTCGGCGGCAGCCGCCGTTCTTCATAGCGCCTCAGCGCCGCTTCGGGATCGTCGCCGACGCTGAGTTCCTGTGTGATCGCCTCGCCGTCTAGGATCGCTTGCGAAGCGCCATTCGAGCCAATGGGATACATGGGATGCGCGGCATCGCCCAGCAGCGTGATGCGGCCATGACTCCAGCGCGGCAGCGGATCGCGATCGACCATCGGGAATTCCAGGATCGTGTGTGCGGTGCGGATCACTTCCGGCACATCGAGCCAGCCGAAATTCCAGTCGGCGAAGCGCGGCAAGAAATCCTCGAGCTTGCCGGGCTTGTTCCAGTCCTCGCGCGACGGCAGGGCGCCGTCACCCATATGCAGGTCGCAGATCCAGTTGATCAGCGCTTCGCCGCGTTCGGCATGCGCGCGGCTGATCGGATAGCAGACGAACTTCTGATTGTGATGGCCGGCCTGCACCATGGTCGCGCCGCCGAGATAGGGCTTGCCCACAGTGACGCCGCGCCACATCAGGATGCCCTGCCACTTGGGTGGCCCTTCGTTCGGATAGAAACGCGCCCGCACGGCCGAATGGATGCCGTCGGCGGCGACGAGAAGGTCGGCCGTCGCTTCCTCGACAATCCGGCCGTCGCGGTCGGCAAAACGCGCCGTCACTTTCGCCTGCTCCTGCGCAAAGTCCGCGATGCGCCGGCCGAACTTGATGCGATCCGCGCCGAGCATCTCCTGTGCGGCGCGAAACAGGATCATCAGCAACTCGCCGCGATGGATCGAGAATTGCGGCCACGGCAGCCCTGCATGTCGCCCACGCGGATCGGCCCAGATCGTCTGACCATGGCGGTTGGCATAGCGCAGCTCGCGCGTCTCGATGGCCGTGGCTGCCAACGCGGGCTCCAGGCCAAGGTTCGAGAGAATGCGCACAGCGCCAGCCTGGATGTTGATGCCGACGCCCAACGGTCGCATCTCGTTCACGGCCTCGAAGACATGAACGTCGAAACCGGCGCGATGCAGGCACATCGCTGCCGTCAGCCCGCCGATCCCGGCGCCGGCGATGATGATCTTCATCTAATCAAGGGTCTCGGCTGAGGCCGCGATGGAGCAGAGCGGCTTGATAAGCAGCCCAGCGTTCGGCGTGGGTTTCGCTGAGTTCGCGCAAGTACGCCCAGCTGTAAATGCCACTGTCGTGCTTGTCGTCGAAGACGATGCGGATCGCATAGTGACCAACGGGCTCGACCGTCGCGATCTTCACGTGACGACGGCCGGAGACGATCTTCTTCTGGCTGGGGCCGTGCCCCTGCACTTCCGCCGACGGGCTCTCGACGCGCAGATACTCGGCTGTCAGGGAGCAAGCATGGCCGTCCGAGAAATCGATTTCCA
>CALROF020000114.1:0-19761 GCA_943369775.1 Reyranella massiliensis 521 | reverse complement strand
CCGCGTCGGACCCGCGCGAACGGACCAGGCTGTCGGGATCCTCGCCGGCCGGCAGGGCAAGGACGCGCAGGCTCTTCCCGGCACGCAGCAAGGGCAGGGCGCGTTCGGCGGCTCGGGCGGCGGCGCGGCGGCCGGCATTGTCGCCGTCGAAGCAGAGATAGGGCTCGTCGGCCAGCTTCCACAGTTCACCGAGCTGGCCTTCGGTCAGGGCGGTGCCGAGCGGTGCCACCGAACCGGTGAACCCGGCCCCGTGAAGGGCGATCACGTCCATGTAGCCTTCGGCCACGATGACCGGCTGATCCTTGGTCACCGCCTCGCGGGCGCGGTCGAGGCAATAGAGATTGGCGCCTTTGTGAAAGAGCGGAGTTTCCGGCGAGTTGAGGTATTTGGGCTCGCCGGAGCCCATGACGCGCCCGCCGAAAGCGATGGCGCGGCCGCGGCGGTCGTTGATGACGAACATCACACGGCCGCGGAAGCGGTCGTAGGGCTCGCGGTTATCGTCCGGCTGGATGGCGAGGCCCGCTTCGACGATCTTCTCGATCGGCACGTTCTCGCGCTTCAGCGCCGAGATCAGTCCGTCGCGCGAGTCCGGCGCGAAGCCCAGCCGGAAATCGTCGATCGTCTGGTCGCTGAGGCCGCGGCCGCGCAGATAGTCGAGGCCCTGGCGTCCGACCGGCAACCGAAGTTGTTTCTGGAACCAGCGCGCCGCCAGCTCGACGACCTGCTGCAAGGTCGCTGCACGCTCGACCCGTTCGCGCTCGGCCGGCGTCGCGCGGGGCACGGGCATGCCGACCTCACGGGCCAGCTTCTCGACCGACTCGGGGAAGGAGAGGCCTTCGGTCTTCATCACGAAGCCCACGGCATCACCATGAGCACCGCAGCCGAAGCAGTGGAAGAAGCCCTTCTTGTCGTTGACCGTGAAGGATGGCGTCTTCTCGTTATGGAACGGGCAGAGGCCGGCATACTCCGACCCCGACCGGCGCTTCAGCACGACTTTGCGTCCGACGATGTCGGACATGCTGAGGCGCGCGCGCAATTCGTCGAGGAAGCCCGGAGGGAAGGCCATTGCCTAAAATGGCCCTCGGTCGACAGTCGCGCCACAAGGGATAGCGGGGATCGTTATCGGGAGCTGAGAAGCTCCGGCTGTCGACAGTTCAGCCGCCCAGTGCCTTTTTCACCGCAGCCGATGCCTTGGAGAAGTCGATCTGGCCGGCATACTTGGCTTTGAGCTGGCCCACGACCTTGCCCATGTCCTTGATCGAGGCAGCACCCGTCGCGGCGATGGCCTCGCGGATGGCAGCCTCGACGGCGGCTTCGTCCATCTGCTGCGGCAGGAAGCGCTCGATGACGGTGATCTCGGCCTTTTCCTTGTCGGCCAGGTCGGCGCGGTTGCCCTTCTCGTAAAGCGCGACCGATTCGTTCCGCTGCTTGATCATGCCCTGGAGCATCGACAGGATTCGGTCGTCGGCCACGCCCTCGCGGTTCGCCTCGGTGCGGGCGGCGATATCCACTTCCTTGAGCTTGGCCAGTATCAGACGAATCGTGCCAAGCGCCGCGGTATCGCGGGCGCGCATGGCGTCTTTCATGGCTTCGTTCAGCTTGTCGCGCAGCATTGTTTCGGTTCCGTTGGGTCGAAGGGCGGAAACTAATCGCCTGCGACGCTGTTGGCAAAGCAAATAAGTTATTGAAAATGCTTGTGAATTAGCAGCCGGCCACACCTTGACCCTCTGCGACCGCTTGGTTACAACCCGCGCGGTTCGCAGATGCCAAGGCCACGGAGGGTCTGGGCGAAGCGCGAGCCCTCACGAACGGGCAAAAAATTCATCATGACACCTCCAAAGACCGCAGGCGCGACCGACGCCGCGCCGCGCTGGGCCACGGCCGCGCTGGTGCTGGCTGACGGCACGGTTTTCTGGGGCAAGGGCGTCGGGGCCGCCGGCCATGCGGTCGGCGAAGTCTGCTTCAATACCTCGATGACCGGCTACCAGGAGATCATCACCGATCCGTCTTACGCCGGGCAGATCATCACCTTCACATTTCCGCATATCGGAAATGTCGGCACCAATCTCGAGGATATCGAGACGATCACGCCGGCTGCCCGTGGTGTGGTCATCCGGGGCGACATCACCGAGCCGGCCAACTGGCGCTCGGTCAAGCCGCTCGACGACTGGCTGAAGAGCCACAATCTGCCCGGTGTGTGCGACGTCGACACGCGCGCCATCACGCGGCGCATCCGGGACGGCGGCCCGCCCAACGGCGTCGTGGTCCACGCCCCCGACGGCAAGTTCGACATTCCGGCGATGCGCAAGATCGCCCAGGATTGGCCCGGCCTCGATGGCATGGACCTCGCCATCGAGGTGACCTCGAAGCAGTCCTACAATTGGAACGAGACCACGTGGGCACTGGGCAGGGGCTACGGCAAGCTCGACAAGCCCAAGTATCATGTCGTCGCCGTCGACTACGGTGCCAAGCGCAACATCCTGCGCTGCCTCGCCAACACCGGCTGCAAGGTGACGGTGGTGCCGGCGACCGCGACGGCGGACGACATCCTGCGCCATAAGCCGGACGGTGTTTTCCTGTCCAACGGTCCGGGCGATCCGGCGGCGACGGCCGTCTACGCCTCGCCCGCCGTCCAGGCGGTGCTCGATAAGAAGGTGCCGCTGTTCGGCATCTGTCTCGGCCATCAGATCCTGGCGCTGACGCTCGGCGGCAAGACCCGCAAGATGGAGCGCGGCCATCGCGGCGCCAATCAGCCGGTCAAGGACCTGACGACAGGCAAGGTCGAGATCACCTCGCAGAACCACGGCTTCTGCGTGATCCCCGAATCGCTGCCCAAGAACGTCGAAGTGACTCACGTCTCGCTGTTCGACGGCATCAACGAAGGCATTCGCTGCACCGACAAGCCAGCTTTCTCCGTGCAGTACCATCCCGAGGCATCGCCCGGCCCGACCGACAGTCACTATCTCTTCGACCGCTTCGTCGAGATGATCGACAAGAGCAAGGGCAAGTAAGAGTCATCATGCCCAAGCGCACAGACATAAAGAGCATCCTGGTCATCGGCGCCGGTCCGATCGTGATCGGCCAAGCCTGCGAGTTCGACTATTCGGGCGTGCAGGCCTGCAAGGCACTGAAGGACGAGGGCTACCGCGTCATCCTGGTGAACTCCAACCCGGCCACGATCATGACCGATCCGGGCCTGGCCGATGCGACCTACATCGAGCCGATCACGCCCGACATGGTGGCGAAGATCATCGAGAAGGAAAAGCCGGACGCCATCCTGCCGACCATGGGCGGCCAGACCGCCCTCAATACGGCGATGGCGCTGCATCGCGACGGCCGGCTGAAGAAGTACAAGGTCGAACTGATCGGCGCCAATGCCGAGGCCATCGACAAGGCCGAGGACCGGCTGTTGTTCCGCGAGGCCATGACCAAGATCGGGCTGACATGCCCGAAGAGCGAGGTCGTGCACAATCGCGAGGAAGCGATCAACGCCCTCGACCATGTCGGCCTGCCGGCCATCATCCGCCCGTCCTTCACGCTCGGCGGCACCGGCGGCGGAATCGCCTACAACCGCGACGAATACTTCGAGATCGTGCAGGGCGGCATCGACGCCTCGCCGGTCGGCGAGGTGCTGGTCGAGGAGTCGGTGCTCGGCTGGAAAGAGTACGAGATGGAGGTCGTGCGCGACCGCCGCGACAACTGCATCATCATCTGCTCGATCGAGAACGTCGATCCGATGGGCATCCACACCGGCGACTCGGTCACGGTGGCGCCGGCGCTTACGCTGACCGACAAAGAATACCAGATCATGCGCGACGCCTCGATCGCGTGCCTGCGCGAGATCGGCGTCGATACCGGCGGCTCGAACGTGCAGTTCGCCGTCGATCCGCAGAACGGCCGCATGGTCGTTATCGAGATGAACCCGCGCGTGTCGCGGTCGTCTGCGCTGGCTTCGAAGGCGACGGGCTTCCCGATCGCCAAGGTCGCGGCGCGGCTTGCCGTCGGCTACACGCTCGACGAACTCCTGAACGACATCACCGGCACGACGCCCGCTTCGTTCGAGCCGACGATCGACTATGTCGTGACCAAGATCCCGCGCTTCGCTTTCGAGAAATTCCCGGGGGCGCAGCCGCTGCTCACCACCTCGATGAAGAGCGTGGGCGAGGCGATGTCGATCGGACGAACCTTCCAGGAGTCACTGCAGAAGGCGCTGCGCTCGATGGAAACCGGCCTGACCGGTCTCAACGAAATCCAGATCAAGGGTGCGCCGGACAAATCCGCCATCGTGGGCGCGCTGGCGACGCCGACGCCTGACCGCGTACTTGTGATCGCTCAGGCTTTCCGCCACGGCCTCACGGTCGAGGAGATCGCCCAGGCCTCCAAGTTCGAGCCGTGGTTCCTGCGTCAGATTGAGCAGCTCGTTAAGGTCGAGGCTGGCGTCGTCAAGAACGGCCTGCCGACGGATGCCAAGGCTTTCTTCGACCTCAAGAAGAAGGGCTTCTCCGACGACCGGCTGGCCGAGCTGACGGGGCAGAGCGCCGCCGAAGTGGCAAAGAAGCGTCGCGCGCTCGACGTTCGCCCGGTGTTCAAGCGCATCGACACCTGCGCCGCCGAGTTCGAATCGCGTACGCCCTACCTCTATTCCTGCTACGAGGGCGACGGGCTGAGGCCGGCGGAGTGCGAAGCCCAGCCGACCGACCGTAAGAAGATCATCATCCTGGGCGGCGGGCCGAACCGTATCGGTCAGGGCATCGAGTTCGACTATTGCTGCGTGCACGCCGTCTATGCGCTGCGCGATGCCGGGTACGAGACCATCATGGTCAACTGCAACCCGGAAACCGTGTCGACCGACTACGACACTGCCGACCGCCTCTATTTCGAGCCGCTGACGGCCGAGGATGTGATCGAGCTGGTCGAGGTCGAGCGCCGGAACGGCGAGCTGCTGGGCCTGATCGTGCAGTTCGGTGGCCAGACGCCGCTCAAGCTGGCGAAGCCGCTGGAGGCTGCGGGTATCCCGATCCTCGGCACGTCGCCCGACGCGATCGATCTCGCCGAGGACCGCGAGCGCTTCCAAAAGCTGATCCACGAGCTGAAGCTGCGCCAGCCCGACAACGGCACTGCCACATCGCAGGAGCAGGCGATCGCGGTGGCCGAGCGCATCGGCTATCCGGTGGTCATCCGGCCGTCCTACGTGCTGGGCGGACGTGCCATGCAGATCGTTTACGATCTCGCCTCGTTGCAGCGCTACATGCGCGACGCCGTGCAGGTGTCGGGATCGAATCCAGTGCTGATCGATTCCTATCTGCGCGATGCCATCGAGGTCGATGTCGATGCTCTTGCCGACAAGGACCAGAATGTCTTTGTCGCCGGCATCATGGAGCATATCGAGGAAGCGGGGATCCACTCCGGTGATTCAGCTTGCTCGCTGCCGCCGTACTCGCTGCCGTCCAAGATCATGGCGGAAATCGAACGTCAGACCGAGGCGATGGCCAAGGCGCTTCGCGTCGTCGGCCTGATGAATGTGCAGTACGCCGTCAAAGACGGCGACGTCTACGTGCTCGAAGTCAATCCGCGCGCCAGCCGCACCGTGCCTTTCGTCGCCAAGGCGACTGGCCAGCCGATCGCCAAGTACGCGGCCCGGCTGATGGCCGGAGAGCCGCTGAAGTCGCTCGGCATCAAGAAGACCAAGGGCAAGCATATCGCTGTGAAGGAGGCGGTGTTCCCCTTCGCGCGCTTCCCCGGCGTCGACATCATCCTGGGACCGGAGATGCGCTCGACTGGCGAGGTGATGGGCCTCGACATGGATTTCGGCCGCGCTTTCGCCAAGTCTCAGCTTGGTGCCGGCAGCAAGGTGCCGGTCGAGGGCGTGGTGTTCGTCTCGGTCAAGGACCAGGACAAGCAGGCGATGATCAAGCCGATGAAGCGGCTGGCCGAACTCGGCTTCAAGGTCGTCGCGACCGGCGGGACGGCTGAGTTCCTGCGCAAGCACGGCGTCGAAGCGCAGCGCGTCAACAAGGTGCTGGAAGGGCGGCCGCACATCGTCGACCTGATGAAGGATGGCAAGGTCCAGCTCGTGTTCAACACCGTCGACGGGGCGAGCGCTCTGACCGATAGCTTCACCCTGCGGCGTACCGCCCTGATGCACAAGATCGCGTACTATACGACGGTCGCCGGCGCGAAGGCGTCAGTCGAGGGTATTGCGGCATTGAAGGAAGGGGCTCTCGACGTGGCGCCCCTGCAATCCTACTTCAAGACGACTTTCTAGACCCACCTTCGGACAACTTGCAGAATGCAGCCCGTTTGGGGCTGCGTTCGGCGTTGACGCCGTACGATTGATCAAGGACGATTTGGCAATGGAAAGGGTTCCGATGACGGCCGAGGGGCTGAAGAGCCTCGAGGACGAATTGAAAGTGCTGAAGAGCGTGGAGCGCCCGGCGATCATCAAGGCGATCGCGGCGGCGCGCGAACACGGCGATCTCTCGGAGAACGCCGAGTACACATCTGCGCGCGAAAAGCAGGGTTTTATCGAAGGCCGCATTGCCGAGCTCGAGGACATTATCTCGCGCACCGAGGTGATCGACTTCTCCAAGCTGACCGGCAGCGTCGTGAAATTCGGCGCAACTGTCCGGCTGGCCGACGAGGATACCGACGAGAAGGTGAAATACCAGATCGTCGGGCCCTACGAGGCTGACTTGACCAAGGGCCGTATTTCCGTGACCTCGCCCATCGGCAAGGCCCTGATCGGCAAGACCGTGGGCGATACGGTCGAGGTCCAGACGCCGCGCGGCGCCAAGTCCTACGAAGTCGTCGCGGTCCAGTTCAAATAGAGCCAGTTCAAAGAGAGCTGGTCAGGCCGCGGCGGCCATCGCCGCCCTGGCGCGGCGGATGCCGGTCGACTTCATCACGGCGTACTGGATCAGGAACAGGGCGACCTTGCTGCCGATCGCCCAGGCCGACTTGACTGCGGCCCAGCTTGCGGGCTCCAGGGCGAGCGCCAGCACGATGTTCAGCACGGCCGAGAAGAACATCAGCCCGGCCCAGACATAGCCGAACCGGATGCCGAGATCGGGCACGGTCGCCTGGGCGATGGGCGGCAGGTAGCGGTTCATCCAGCCGCGCTTCAGCATCACCACGCCGACCACGACATAGATGATCGTGGGCTTCAGCATGATGAACAGCGGATCGCTGGTGAAGAAGGTCGCGGTACCGGAGGCGAGGATGATCACCACGCTCAGCCATTGCAGCGCTTCGACGGGCTCCCGATGGAGGAGGTGCCAGACGATCTGGCCGAGCCCCAATGCCATGCCCAGCCCGACCGCGAGGAAGAGGTTGTCGGTCGCGAGGTAGACGCCGAGGAAGAGCAGCGTCGACGCCATGTCGAGCAGCAGGACGCGCGATGCTTGGAAGAGGTTCTTCATGGCCTGCGGTCTCCGTGTCATCTTAATGACAACACTGTGTATTTAACGCAGGCTATTCGGACGCGCCGCTCGCCGCAAGGGCCTTCTGGCGCGTTAGACGACCACCTTGATGTAGGTGTCTTTCATGACGATCAGGCCGCGGCGGAACGTGTAGAGGTCGCAACCCAGCCACTCCTGGCGCTCGCCGCTCTTCAGCGTCGCCGTACGGTGCCATTCGGTGACGGCACGGTTGCCGCAGATGAACTCGCTGGTATGGAGCCACTTCACATCGCCGGTGTTGGCGAACAGCGGCTCGAAGTAGCTGCGGATGGCCGCCTTGCCTTTAAAGCTCTGGCCCCAATAGTCGGGCCCCTTGGCGTTGCGGAACTCGCCATCCTCGGCGAAGGAATTGACGATGCCATCGACATCGCGGCGGGCGAAGGCGTCGGCGATCTCGTGCAGGCGGTCCAGCGTGACGTCGGCTGCGGTGCTGCCATCCATGGTCTTACCCCTGTTTTTCCTGCTGGCTACTCGATCGAGATCGGTACTCCGGGCACCTGTTTGGCGGTGCGGAAAACCATCATCGTTTTGACGTGGCTGACGTTGGGGGCCGAAGTCAGGCGGGTGGTCAGGAACTTCTGATATTCGTCCCACGTCTCGGCCACGATCTTCAGCAGAAAGTCGGCCTCGCCTGCCAGCATGTGGCATTCGCGGACCTCGTCCCACTTGGCGATCAATTCTTCAAAGGCCTTGAGGTCCGTCTCGGCCTGGCTGCTCAAGCCCACCAGAGCGAACACCGACACGCTGTAGCCCAGCGCCTCCGGGCTGAGATCGGCATGGTAGCCCTTGATGATGCCTGCTCGCTCCAGCGCCCGGACACGACGCAGGCAGGGCGGGGCCGAAATACCGGCTCGCTCCGCCAGTTCCACGTTGGTCATGCGCCCGTTGGACTGCAGGTCGCTTAGAATGCGCCGGTCGATTCGATCGAGCTTTGCGCGAGCCATCCGTTTTCCTCCGTTGGCCGCGGTCTATGCCAGAACCATGCCATGCGCGCAATAAAGTTGCGAGATTTCGCTCGGCTTCTGTGAACAATTGCGCCGAAAAGTGACATCTACCCGTGCATCGCAGGCGAGGTTTGCATATATGTCGAAGATATGCGGTTGGCGGGATGCGGGGCGCACATGGCAGCAACTCATCATAGTAAGGTAATGATCCTGGGCTCCGGGCCTGCTGGCTACACGGCGGCAATCTATGCCGCGCGCGCGAGCCTGAAGCCTATGCTCGTGCAGGGCATTCAGCCGGGCGGTCAGCTTACCATCACGACCGACGTGGAGAATTATCCGGGCTTTGCCGATGTCATCCAGGGGCCCTGGCTGATGGAGCAGATGCAAAAACAGGCTGAGCATGTCGGCACGCAGCTCTTCTTCGACACCATCGTCGAGGTCGACCTGTCACGGCGGCCGTTTGTCTGCATCGGTGATTCGGGTGATCGCTACGAAGCCGAGTCGCTGGTCATTGCGACCGGCGCCACGGCTAAGTGGCTCGGCTTGCCCAGCGAACAGACCTTTCGCGGCGGCGGCGTGTCGGCCTGCGCGACCTGCGACGGCTTTTTCTTTCGCGGCAAGGAAGTTGTCGTGGTCGGCGGCGGAAACACGGCGGTCGAGGAGGCACTCTATCTTACGCACCATGCCTCCAAGGTGACGCTGATCCATCGCCGCGACAGCTTCCGCGCCGAGAAGATCCTGCAGGAACGCCTGTTCAAGAATCCCAAGGTGACAGTTCTATGGGATCACACGGTCGAGGAAATCACCGGTGAGGCCTCGCCGGCGCCGTTGGTCAAGGGCGTGCGCGTGCGCAACGTGAAGACCGGCGCCGAGCAGGAAATTGCGACCGACGGCGTGTTCATCGCGATTGGCCACTCGCCCAACACCGAGCTGTTCAAGGGCAAGCTAGCGATGGACAGCGAGGGCTACCTGCTCACCAAGCCCGATTCGACGGCAACCGACGTGCCGGGCGTCTACGCGGCGGGTGACGTGCAGGACAAGATTTTCCGTCAGGCCGTGACAGCCGCCGGCACGGGCTGCATGGCAGCGCTCGAAGCCGAGAAATGGCTGGCAACACAGGAGGCACGGCTCGCGCAGGCCGCCGAATAGGTAGCGCGGAGAGGCAGGGGAGGCATGGAAATGGACTGGGACAAGCTGCGGATCTTCCAGGCCGTGGCAGATGCCGGCAGCTTCACGCATGCCGGCGAGGCACTGAAGCTCAGCCAGTCGGCGATCTCGCGTCAGATTGGCGCGCTCGAGGAGCAGCTTGGCGTCATGCTGTTCCATCGCCATGCCCGTGGTCTCATCCTCACGGAGCAGGGTGAGCTGCTCTATCGCACGGCGCGCGACATGGCGGCCAAGGTCAACACGGCCGAAGCATTGCTGCGTGCCAATCAGGACAAGCCGGCCGGTCGGCTCAAGATCACCACGACGATCGGCTTCGGCTCGACCTGGCTCACCGCGCAGATGCACGAGTTCATTGCGCTATATCCCGAGATCGACGTCAGCCTCGTGCTTTCCGACAACGAACTCGACCTCGGTATGCGCGAGGCCGATGTGGCAATCCGCATGGTCATGCCGCGCCAGCCCGGTCTCGTGCAGCGCCATCTGCTCACCGTGCGCAGCCACGTCTATGCGTCGCACGGATATGTGCAGAAGTACGGCAAGCCCGCGACCATCGAGGAACTCGATCAGCATCGCCTGATCATTTTCGGCGAGGATGCACGCTCGCCGGTCCAGGACGTGAACTGGCTGCTGCGCGAGGGCAACCTCGACCAGACCGGCCGCACCGTCGTGCTGCGGGTGAACAACGTCTACGGCATCTTCCGGGCCGTCGAATCCGGGCTGGGGATCGCCTCCCTGCCGGACTATCTCGCCCGCGAATCGACCAAGCTCGAGATGCTGCTACCGGACCTCAATGTCCGTACGACGGATGTGTATTTCACCTACCCCGAGGAACTGCGGCATTCCAAACGCATTGCCGTGTTCCGTGATTTCCTTCTGCGAAAGGTCGCAGAAACACGATTTTGAGGGGCGAGATCTGCAGGAATGCAGAGCAGGTGAAAGGTATGCATCTGTCGCATGCCAGTGTCCAATACTTCACCTCTACCAATCCGACGTACGAAGCCTACTTTAGAGGCAGGTCTTCGACACGAAAGGTTTCGGCTGATCGCGTTCGAAACTCGGGATCCTCATGATCCCACGTCTCCCAGACGTGAAGCCTCCCTGTTTGACTCGCCGGGCCTTAGTGCCCGGCGTCTTTTTTTGATCACGGTAGCTGCGACCCGGTTGATTTTTTCATGGGGCGAAGTGCCGCTGATTGGGGGTGTTTGACGCAGAAGCCACCAATTGATGTGGCTGCAATCGCTAACCATATGTAGCTTCAGGCCCGATCACTGATGTTCTCCGAGATTCGCCAAGGCATCCTTCCCTTAGCCCTGCGCAATATCCAGCGCCGGGGCGATTTGGAGCGCGCCGGCCTTCTCATTGAATCGCTCGCCAAACACTGGCGCGACAGCAAGCCGTTCGAACTGCTGATCATTTCGCCGAAGCGCGACGCCAGCCTCCTGCGCCAGAGCCTGCCGCGGTTTCCCAACATCGAGGTGTCGGTTCGGCCCGAAAGCGACTACTTCCCGGCTTTCAGTCCGTTCTACCTGCTGACCGGCTGGTATCGTCAGCAGATCCTGAAGTTGCACGTGCCGACCCTACTGGGTTTCGGCGGCTACCTCACGCTGGATTCCGACGTCTGCTGCGTCGGCGACTTCGATTCGCAGAGCTTCCTGGAGCATAACCGTGCGCTCTCGCGCTGGGAGCCCAAGCGCCATCACGGCTGGTGGCAGCAGGCTTCCAAGGTCATCGGTGTGCCCTACGATCCCAAGTCGCATGGGCTGTCGGTGACGCCGAACATTCTGCACGGCGACTTGGCCGCCCAGACCCTGGAGCGCCTGCGCGGCCGCCATCTCGATCCGATATCGGCGCTGGTCTGGTGGAAGCTGCGGTCGCCGCTCAATACTGCCTGGACGGAATACTCACTCTACACCAGCGCCGCCGAAATCAACGGCACCCTGTTCGACTATCACGCCGAATGGGACAGCTGTTATTCGGCCGACATCCATCTCTTCTCCGAGCGGTCCTGCGTCTGGGGCGCCGACGATTTCGAGCGTCTAGTGCGCCTGCCCAACGGCACCGACCCCGGCGGCAAGTTCATCATCGTCCAGAGCCATGCCCGCATCCCGCTCGACCAGGTGCGGGACTACTGCCTGAGCTTCGCCGGCTAAGCCGTTCCGTTGTGTTCGCCGATCTTCGGCGCCTTCTCGGTGCCGCCGGCGCGCTCGCCGTCGATGCTGAGCGGCAGGCCGTGGAAGAGGGCATTCGAGCCGGCGTAGGGCTGGGCGAACATGCCGAGCGCGGCGACCTGCGCCAGTTCCATCACTTGCGGCACCGAATTCAGCGGCCCGTTAGGTACCCCCAGCGCGTCGAGTTTGGCCGCCCAATGGGCGCGGCTTTCCTTCTTCATGATGTCGGCGATCATGCCGAGCAGCAGCTCACGCCGCTCCGAACGCTGCACGTTGGTCTTGAAACGCTCTTCGTCCGGCCATTCAGGGTGGCCCAGCACGTCGGCGAACTTGCGCCATAGTCGGTCGTTGCCTGGGCAAATCATCAGCGGCCCGTCGCTGCACTCGAACGCCTGGTAGGGCGTCAGCGAGGGATGGCCGGTTCCCTGACGGGGCGGCATCCGGCCGGTCACGGACCAGCCCGCGACATGGTTCGAGGCCCACATCAGGCCGCTCTCGAACAGCGAGGTGTTGACCAGGCTGCCCTCGCCGGTCGCGGTGCGCTTGGCCAGTGCCGCCAGCACGCCGATTGCCGTCCACATGCCGGTCGAAAGGTCGATGATCGACACGCCAATACGCGCCTCGGGTCCGGTCGGATCGCCGTTCAGGGAGATGAGGCCCGCGACCGCCTGGATGATCGGCTCGTACCCCGGCCGGTCCTTCCACGGACCGGCATGGCCGAAGGCGCCGAGGTCGGCATAGATCAGGCGCGGGAAACGCTTGGTCAGCGTCGCCCCGTCGAAGCCGAACTTGGCCGGCACGTCGGCCCGCAGATTGTGGACGAAGACGTCGGCTGCGCCGATGCGTTCGATCAACGCTTCGCGCTGCTTGGGATCGGCGAGGTCACAGGTGATCGACTTCTTGCCGCGATTGAGCGCAATGAAACCCGTCGCGTCTCCCTCGATGAAGGGAGGGCCCCATTTGCGCGCATCGTCGCCTTCGGGCCGTTCGACCTTGATCACTTCGGCGCCGAGGAAGGCCAGGATCTGGCCACAGTAGGGCCCGGCGAGGTTCTGGCCGAATTCGACGACCTTGATGCCGGCCAGCGGGCCTTGAGGTGCGCTCATCGCAGGTTGCTTCCTAAAATCTCACGCGCAATCACCATGCGCTGCACCTCGCTCGGTCCTTCGCCGACGCGCCGGATGCGCATCTCGCGATACCAGCGTTCGAGCGGCAGATCCTTGGTCATGCCCATACCGCCATGGATCTGCATCGCACGGTCGACGACGCGACCGCCACCTTCCGAGGCGGTCAGCTTGGCGATGGCGGCTTCGGTGCGGAATGGCACGCCCTGCCGCGCCTTCTCGGCGGCTTCGAGCGTGAAGTGGCGGGCGGTGCGGATGTCGATCTCGTTGTCGACCAGCATCCACTGCACGGCCTGGCGGTTGGCGAGTTTCTCGCCGAAAGTCGAGCGCATCTTGGACCATTCGATGGCCATCTCGTGGGCGGCGATGGCGACGCCGATACAGCCCGCGGCATAGGGGATGCGCTGGCGGGTCAGCCGGTCGTTGGCGACGGCGAAGCCCTTGTTGACCTCGCCCAAAACCTGGTGGTCGGAGACCCAGCAATCCTTGAATTCGAGTTCGGTGGCATAGTGCGAGGAGCGCAGCGTGTGCACGACCCTTCGCACATGGAAGCCCGGCGTGTCTGAATCGACGATGAAGCAGGTGATGCCGGCGCGGCCCTTCGAGGCATCGGTGCGGGCGAAGACAATGCCGTACTGCGCACGGTCGGCGTTGGAGATGAAGATCTTGGCGCCGTTGAGCACCCAGCCATTGTCCTTGCGCTCGGCTTTGGTCTGGATGGCGCGCGCCGGATCGCTGCCGCCCGACGGCTCGGTCAGGCCGAAGAAGGCTTTCTTCTCGCCGCGCAGGGTCGGGTAGAGGTAACGCTCCTTCTGGTCGTCGTTAGCCTCGAAGATCTGGGCGAGGCCTGCGCCGCCGAAGGTGCCGTAGCAAGGCACGTAGAGGCCGGCGCGATGCTGCGCCATCTCGATGGCGAGCAGCGTGCGCGTCACGATGTCGATATCGGGGCCGCCGAATTCCTTGGGAATGTCGATGCCGAACAGGCCCATCGCCTTGGTCTTCTCGACCAGCCGTGCATGATCCTCCGGTGCCAGCTCCGATGCATCCGGGTCGAGCTTGGCTTCGAGCGGGATGATCTCTTCCCGCACATAGCGCCTGACCTGATCGATCAGCATCTGCTGTTCGGAGTTCGGTTCGAAATCCATCTACTGGCCTCTTCAGGCAGGGCTGAGCCGTCCGAGATTGGGCGGCGGGTTCTTGGCGTTGTCAGGCGGCAGCGTGCCGTGGTCGGCCTTGTAGACCATCAGTAGCTCGAACCAGCGCGAGCGATACTGCATGTTCACTTCGACGCGGAACTGGAAGCCGGCACCGCGTTCGGCCAGCTCGCCCTGTAACTCGCTGCGCAAACCGAACGGTGACCGCGCGCCGGCCTGGCCGATGTAGAGGATCGCGCCCTTGGCGTCGGCGATCTGATAGATGCCGAGCTGGCCGGGCAGGCGGGCGATCTCCTCGGCGGCGAGCGGCCGCCAGGGTTTGTCGAGGCGAAGCCGGATGGACACGGGCTTAGCGGCCCTGGAACTTCGCGGTGCGCTTCTCGAGCCGCGCCTTCATGCCTTCCTGCGCGTCCTGGCTCTTCATCGCCGCCTGCACCAGCGCATCGACGTCGTCGTGCTTGATGCCGTCGCGGAACTCGAGCTGCTTCACCGTGAGCGCCTTCATGGCTTTCAGCGACAACGGTGCATTGGCGGCGAGACGGTCGATCACCTTCGCGGCTTCCGCTTCGAGCTCGGCGGCTGGAACGCAACGGGCGATCAGGCCCAGCGCGTGCAGCTTGGTCGAGGGCAGGGGATCGCCCAGCAGCAGCATCTCGCGGGTCGTGACCGGGCCCAGGACTTCCATCAGCTTCTTGGCCAGGAACCAGTTGGGTGCGAGGCCGACCTGCGCCAGCGACATGCCGAAGCGCGCCTTCTGGCTCGCCACGACGAGATCGCAATGGAGCGCCAGTTCGTTGCCGCCGGCGATGGCGTCGCCCTGCACCACGGCCACGACGGGTAGCGGGCAAAGTTCGATGGCGCGCAGCATGACTTCGATGCCGCTGGCGCTGCCCGAACCGATCGTCTCGCGACGCTCGGCCATATCGAGGCCGGCGCAGAACACGTCGCCCCTGCCACGGATCACGACGATGCGATCTTCAGGCGCCACTGGTGCACGGAATGCCTCGATCATGGCCTGCAGCAATTCGCTGTCGAGGGCGTTGCGCTTCTCCGGCCGGTTCATCCAGATGGTTTTGACCGGGCCGCTCTTCTCGATGATGACCTTGCTCATGACGCTCACTCCGGCCCGTTACTCTGGCTCGATGCCTGCCGCCTTGATCTCCTTGGTCCACCACGCCGTCTCGCTCTTCACGTAGTCGGCGAACTGGTCGAGTGCGAGCGGCGCTATCTCCATGCGGCCCTGCGTCATGGCCTTGGCCGTGGCGGGATCCTTCAGCGCCTCGCCGATGGCGTCGGCGAGCGTCTTCTGCACGTCCTTGGGCGTGGCAGCGGGAGCGAAGACGGCCAGCCAATAGACCAGCGAATAGCCCGGTACCGTCTCGGCGATCGCCGGCAGGTTGGGCGTGACCGAGGTGCGCTTGGGGCCAGTGGTAGCCAGTCCGCGCACGCGGCCGGCCTCGATCTGCGTCAGTGCCTGCGGCAGGTCGGGGAACATGACCTGTACCTGGCCTGCAGCGACATCGCCCAGTGCCTGGGGGCTGGCCTTGTAGGGCACACGTTCGATCTTCACGCCGGCGAGCTTGTTGAACATCTCGCCGGAGAGGCGCTGCGAGGCACTGGCTTCGGCGTAATTGAGCTTGCCGGGGTTCTTCTTGGCGTAGTCGACCAGCTCGGCAACGGTCTTCACCGGCAGGTCGTTGTTCACGACCAGCGCGTTGACGCCCATCACGCAGCGCATGATCGGCGCGAAGTCCTTGTCGATGTCGTAGCTCAGCTTCTTGAACAGCGCGCCGTTGGCGGCGTTCGTCGTGTTGGTGCCCATCAACAGCGTGTAGCCGTCGGCCGGGGCGGTCGCGACGGCGGAGGCGCCGAGCTGGCCACTGGCGCCGGGCTTGTTATCGATCACGATCGGCTGCTTGAGAATGTCCTGCAGCTTGGCGCCGAGGCCGCGCGCCGTGAGATCGGTGGCGCTGCCGGCTGCGAAGGGCACGACGATCTTGATCGGCTTGTTGGGAAACGCCTGGGCGAATGCCGCTTTGGCAAATGGCGCGGTCGCCAGTGCGGTTGCACCGACGAGGGTCGAACGACGATTGATTTTCACGTTTCCTCCACCAGCCCTGACGGGTCGATCTCCGTTTTACCGGCCCGACACGCCCAAGCAAAGGTGAGGGTAACCCTCGCCCCGGGGAGGTGGCTACATGAAGAGCTTTTCCGCCTTGCGGTCGGCGTAGAGGCCGGCCACGAACTCGGCGTAGCCATTATAGAGCAGGGTCGGGATGCGATCGTTGCTGCCGAGCGGCTTCTCGGTGGCCTGGCTCCAGCGCGGATGCGGGACCTGCGGGTTCACGTTCGCCCAGAAGCCGTACTCGCTGGATTGCAGCTTCTCCCAGAAGGAGACCGGCTTCTTGTCGGTGAACTCGACGCTGACGATCGACTTCACGTTCTTGAAGCCGTACTTCCACGGTGCCACGAGGCGCAGCGGAGCGCCGTTCTGTTTGTGGATCGGTTTGCCGTAGAGCCCCGTCGCGATGAAGGCGAGGTCGTTCATCGCCTCGTCCATCGCCAGACCTTCGGTGTAGGGCCAGGGATAGAGCAGGTCGCGCTGCTCGTGCATGACCGACGGCTTGCTGAGCGTCTTCATGACGATGAACTTGGCGCTGCTGAGCGGCTTGCAGACCTCGACCAGCGAGCGCACCGGGAAGCCGCTCCACGGCACGATCATCGACCAGGTCTCGACACAGCGATGACGATAGACGCGCTCCTCGAGCTGCACCTTGGCCAGGAGATCGTCGATGCCGATCTCGAACGGCTTCTCGACCAGACCATCGACCTTGATCGTCCAGGGCCTGACTTCCAGCTTCTGGGCGTCGCGCCAGATGCTCTTGTCGGTGCCGAACTCGTAGAAGTTATTGTAGGTCGTGGCCTGCTTCTCGGCCGTCATCGGCGTCGGCACGCCGTACTTGTCGTTGCGCTTGGCCGGATAAAGGCCAGCCGATGGATCGGCCGCCTTGCCTTGGGCGAACGCAGTGCCCGACAGCGCCAGTGCTGCGGCGCCGAGGCCCATGGAGCGCACCAGTTCGCGGCGGTGCAGATAGCGGCTCTCGGGTGTCGCTGCGGCTTCCGGCAGTTCCCAGCCTCGTCTGCGCTTGATCAACATTCGTCCTACTCCTGAGTCGCCCCGTCTCGTGTCGGCCCTGCAGACATGGCGGCGAGTTGCCGCCGCCGCAAATCAACCCTGCTCACCGCGCCGTGACGTTACCTTCTCCCATGGCCTCTGCGAGATCATTACGCTGTTTCAGCACCACCAATATTTCGGCCACCAGGAACATCGGCCCGATGAAGCCCTGGAAGATATTGTCGATCAGCGCAGGGCGCTTGCCTTCGTAGTGATGGCCGAGGAACTGCAATACCCAGCCGCCAACGAACAGAACCGCGAAGGCCGTCCACACGGCCGACGTCGAACCCAACGAGCCGGCGAGCGCTTCGGCGGCGTACCAGGCGGGCGCCATAATGATGCCCATCAGGATGCCGACGCCGAGGTCCAGCGCCATCCAGCCCAGCACGGCGAGGATCGCGATGGCGAGCGAGAGCGTCCATTCGCGACCGCCCAACTCGAAGCGCCACAGCGACAGGATCAGTAGCAGCGAGAAGACGATGACAGGAATACCGACGAAGTGCGTTGCCTTGTTGCGCCAGTCGCGATGGACCGAGGCATAGGCGCCGAGCTGGCGGCGGAAGAGGTCATTGGCCATCGAAGAGCCTCCGAACTTGCTCTCCAGAGTCTACGGCTGGGAGTTGGTCACATCCAGCAGAGTCGGCCACATGATGTCGCGCCAGGAATTGTTGCCGACCGCGGTCATGGTGATCTGTCCGCTCTGGATCAGGAAGAAACGCGGCGTCTCGGCACCTTGTTCCACGCCGACCTGGCTCATCAGGAAAGCATCGAGCACCCAGCGCAGGTCCGACGGCCAGCTCGCCGGCTTCAGCAGCAGGGCCGGCGTCGGGGTGAAGACGACCCGGTAGTCGAGCTTCTGGAAGACGGGCGCCTGCTTGAAGAGGGGTTCCCACTGCGTGCGCCAGACCTTGCAAGCTTCGGAGGTTTCGTCGCCGGCGAAAATCAGGATCGGCTTGCCGGCGGCCTGTTGTGCAGAGGCGGCACGCACGAACGGCACCATGGCCGCGAGCGTCGATCCACCCGCGACCAGCTTGCGTCTCGTCAACATCAACTACATCTCCCCGAGAAAGGCTTCCCGGGGAGGTTATACAGCCAAATCAGGCTTTCGTGCCCGTCACTTCCTGAAGGGCGGGCCACATCTTGTCCTTCCAGCCGGCGTTGCCGGTCACGGTCAGGAGGATCTTGCCGTCCTTGTAGAGAATGAAGCGCGGGGTGGCCGAAGGTCGGCTCTTGCCTTCGTCGCTCGCCAGGAACGCGGTCCGGATGGGGCGCGCCGCGGCAGGCCAGCTTCCCTCGACCATGACGAGGTCGGCATTGGCGGGATGAACGACTTGATAGTCGAGTTTCTTGAAGGCGTCGGACTTGAGGAAATCAGGCTCGGACTGGGCACGCCAGATCTTGCAGCCGCCTCAGAGTTCGTGACCGACAAACACCAGCGTCGGGCGCCCAGACTGGGCATTCGCGACGCGGGTCAGTGACGACGCCGCGGCCATCACCAGGCCGCCCGCCATCAGAGACCGTCTGCTGAACATTGGAAAGTTCTCCTGTTGGACGCTTACACGCAGGAGAACTATGGGAGGCCTGGGACTGACGGTGAAGCCGCCGGGAGACGGCTTCACCTGCTTGTGATGGCGTCAGCCTGTCACGCCGCGCGCTTCTTGGACTCCTCGACGATGCGCTCGGCAGTCCGACCGACCAGCTCCTGCAGATGGTCGAACTCGGTGCGGAAACTGCCGACGCCCTGGGTGACCGAACGGATCTCCACGATCATGTCGGCGATCTCCGCTTCGGGCATCAGCGCCGAAACTTCGTCCCAGCCGTTCCAGCCCAGCCGCGTATCGTAGCCGAGGAGCTGGCCGCGCCGCCCGGAAATCAGCCGCTGCAGCCGCGGCGTCGATTCGCTCGGTCCGGCGACCGTGACCTTCAGGATGGGTTCCAGCAGTACGGGTTTGCACTTGGGCATGGCCTCGCTCATGGCAATGCGCGCGGCCATTTTGAACGACATTTCGGAGCTGTCGACGGAATGATACTGCCCGTCGAACAGCGTCACTTCGAGATCGACGACCGGCTGGCCGAGTGGGCCCTCCTTCAGATACTCAATCAGTCCGTCCTCGACGGCGGGGATGAAGTTGCGCGGCACGACGCCGCCCACGATCTTGTCGACGAAGCGGAAGCCCGAGCCGCGCGGCAGCGGCTTGATCTCCACCTTGATGTCGGCGAACTGGCCGTGCCCGCCGGTCTGGCGCTTGTAGCGGGCGTGTTGCTGGGCACCGGCCTGGATGGTTTCGCGATAGGCAACGCGTGGCGTTGTCGTCTCGACCGCGACATTGTAGCGGCCGGCGAGCTTGTCGACGGCGACCTTGAGGTGCATCTCGCCCTGACCTTTGATCAGTAGCTCGTGAGTCTCGCCGCGCGCCTCGAACGAAAGCGAGGGATCCTCCTCGACGATCTTGTGCAACGCACCCGAGAGCTTGACCTCGTCGTTGCGATTCTTGGCGGCAAGCGACAGCGCAAAGACCGGCGGATCGGCGACCGGGAAGTCCGCCGACGGGGCGACGCCGCTCGCGGACAA
>CALROF020000113.1:0-19873 GCA_943369775.1 Reyranella massiliensis 521 | reverse complement strand
CCGACGGCGGCGCCGTTCTCCGGCGCGAAGAAACCGTTGGTGCCGGTCAGGAATTCGACCTGATACATCGCCTTCGGTTCGCCGACGCCGTCGACGACGCGCTTCAGTTCCTTGAAGGCATCTTTCACCTTCTCGTCGGGCAGTAGGCGGCGGTCGATCTCAACCGTGCAGGCCGAGGGCACGACGTTGGTGTTGTGGCCGCCGTGGAACATGCCGATGTTCACCGTCGACTTCATGGCGCCCGAGACGCGTCCCTTCAGTGCCTTGTCGTAGTAGGACTGCAGCGCGCCGACGAGACGCATCATGCGCAGGATGGCGTTGTCGCCGGCAGCCGGGTTGCCGGCGTGGGCGGCGCGCCCCTTGGTCGTGATCTTGGCCCACATCACGCCGCGTTCGGCGACGATGAGATTGTTCTCGGTCTGGGCGCCCAGGATCAGCGCGTCGGGCTGCACCTTGCCACTCTTGCGCAGATGCTCCATGCCGTTGGGGCCGAGATTCTCCTCATCGGCCACGAAGGTGAAGATCAACTCACCCTTGGCCGGACCACCGCGCCGCGCAATCTCCTCGGCAAGCCAGATCTGGACCGCCATGCTGCCCTTGCAGTTGCCGGCACCGAGCCCATAGACGAGGCCGCCCTTGACCAGCGCCTTGTAGGGATCGCTCTTCCAGTTGGCGCGTTCGCCGACGCCCACCGTGTCGACATGGGCGTTGAAGGCGATGACCGGTCCCTTGGCCTTGCCCTTCATGCGCGCCACGACATTGTCGACGGCCTTGGCCTTGGTCGCGATTTCGACCTTGTAGCCCGCCTTCTTCAGACGCTTGGCGGTGTAGGCGCAGATTTCGACCGAGGTGCCGGGCGGATAGGGGCTCGGCAGCGCGATCAGATCGGACAGGATCGCGACGAGTTCGGACTGCATCTTCTTCGACATCGAATGTTCCTTAGCGGTTGGCCAGTTCGGTCAGCACCTCGACCAGCACGCGGGCGCCGGCGGCGAGGTCGGAGGGGGTCGCGTTCTCGATCTCGTTGTGGCTGATGCCGCGCTCGCAGGGCACGAAGATCATGCCGGTCGGGCAGAGGCTCGCGATGTGCATGGCGTCGTGGCCGGCACCCGACGGCATATCCATGTTGGAAAGGCCGAGAGTATTGGTCTTGGCGCGCACAAGGTCGATCACCATGGGCGCGAAGTCGGTGGGCGGGACGGCGGTGACACGCTCGATGCTGGCAGGGCAGGGCGCCCCTTTGGTCGCCACGATGTCGTGGAGCTTTTTCTCGTGCGCATCGAGCACGGCATCGGAAGGATGGCGCATGTCGATGGTGAAGCTCGTCTTGCCCGGAACGGTGTTTGGCGAGCCGGGGCTGACGTCGACCCGGCCGATGGTGAAGCGCAAGGTGTCGTCCTTGTCGGTCGTCGCCTCGTACATCGCCTGGGCGATGCGAAGGCCCGCGGCAAAGGCATCCTTGCGGGCAGCGCGTGGCGTCGTGCCCGCATGCGCTTCTTCACCCAGGGTTTCGACGATGTAGCGGCGGCTGCCCTGGATGGCGGTGACGACGCCGATCGTCTTCTTCTCGTTCTCGAGGCGCGGTCCCTGCTCGATGTGAGCCTCGACATAGCCGTCGAGCGGGAAACCCGGCTTGCCGTCGCGCATCGGTGCCGGTGCGCTCTTCAAGGTCTCGGCCAGCGCGTCCTTCAGCACGACGCCCTTCCAGTCCTTCACCGCGAGCATCTCGTCGAGCTTGTTGTGGCCGGCGAAGACCGCGGAGCCCATCGCGCCGGGCTGGAAGCGCGAGCCTTCCTCGTTGGTCCATGCCACCGCCAGCACCGGCCGCTTGGTCTTCACGCCGGCATCTTCCAGCGCTTCCAGCGCCTCGAAGGCCGCCAGCACGCCATACATGCCATCGAAGCGTCCGCCGGTCGGCTGGCTGTCCATGTGCGAACCACTCATCACGGGCAGCGCCTTGGGGTCGCTGCCTTCGCGACGCACGAAGAGATTGCCGATGGCGTCGGTCGAGATCGAAAAGCCACGCGCCTTTGCCCAGGACATGAGCAGGTTGCGGGCGGCCGCGTCTTCGGCTGACAGGGCCTGGCGATTCACGCCGCCCTTGGGTGTGCCGCCCAGCTTCGCCATATCGACGTGCCGTTGCCACAGACGGTCTTCGCGCACTGCGCCTGCTGCGCTCATCTCGCCTCCTCAAGCTTGTCGCGCGAGCTATAGCCGCGCCATAGTCGAGCTTCAATCGTCGGCATTCCCCGAGGCCCCTCCATGCACAATCATCTCGAGCGCAACCTGATCGGCTATGGCCCCAACCCGCCGCATGCCCAGTGGCCGGGAGAAGCCCGCATCGCCGTCAGCTTCGTGCTGAACTACGAGGAGGGCGGGGAGAATACGATTCTGAACGGCGACGCCGGCTCGGAGGTCTTCCTGACCGAGACGCCGGGCGGCACGTCGTTTGCTGGCGCACGCGATCTTTCGACCGAGTCGATGTACGAATATGGCAGCCGGGCCGGCTTCTGGCGTATCCTGAGGCTCTTCCGGGAGCGCAACATGCGCTTCACGTCCTGGGCCGTCGGTCGGGCCCTGGAGCTCAATCCAGCTGCCGGCAAGGCGATGGCCGAGGCTGGCCACGAGGTTGCGAGCCACGGCTGGCGCTGGATCAACTACAAGGATTTCACGCTCGAGCAGGAACTCGACCATATGAAGAAAGCGGTGAAGGCGATCACCGCTTCGGCCGGCAAGGCGCCGGTTGGCTGGTATACGGGCCGCTTCGGCATGCACACCCTCGCGGCCGTCCTCAAGCATGGCGGGTTCCTCTATTCGAGCGATTCCTATGCCGATGACCTGCCTTATTGGGTGAGCGTCGGTAAAACGCCTCACCTCGTCATTCCCTACACGCTCGAAGTCAACGACATGAAGTTCAGCGTGGCACCGGGCTTCAGCTCCGGCGATGGCTGGCTGCAGGCGATGAAGGACAGTTTCGATGTGCTTTACGCCGAGGGTGCGACGAGTCCCAAGATGATGTCGATCGGCCTGCATTGCCGGCTCGCGGGCCGCCCGAGCCGTGCCGCGACCCTGGCGCGCTTTCTCGACTATGTCGCCTCGAAGCCCAAGGTCTGGGTGGCGACGCGCGAGGAGATCGCGCGCCACTGGATCAAGGTGCATCCCGCCAAGAAGGGATAGGCGCAGCGACTACGGCCGCTGCAGCAGGTGCACGTAACAAACCGCGCCAACACCCACCATGTGGGCGAGGCCGGTCCGGGCCTTCGGATGCTGACGGGCGCCGGCTTCGCCGCGAAGCTGCAAGGTGATCTCGCCGATTTGGCCGATGCCGGTCGGGCCGATCGGGTGGCCCATGGCGATGAGCCCGCCCGACGGATTGACGGCGCAACGCCCGCCGATATCCAGAGCGCCATCCTTGAGCAGGTGCACGCCCTGGCCTTCAGGACAGAGGCCGATATTTTCGATGTAGTGCAGTTCCTCGACGGTGAAGGCATCGTGCAGCTCGATGATGTCGAGGTCTTGCGGAGACACCTGCGCCTCTTGAAGCGCGACTGCCGTCGTTTCCTTGGTCAGCACGGCGTCGAAGCCCAAGCCTGCCGCGTAGACACGCTCGCTGCGTGCCGTCGAGCCGATCACACGGATCGCACGGCCGGGATCGATGCCGAGCCGCCTGATGCCATCCTCCGATGCCACGATTGTTGCCGCCGCACCTTCGCCGATGGGCGTGCATTGCAGAGCTGTCAGGGAGCCGGCGACCTTCTTGCCACCCAGCACTTCGTCGAGAGAGCGCTCCTGTTGCCGCTGCGCGTTCCTGTTCCTGGCGCCGTTGCGATGGTTCTTGACGGCGACGCGGGCGATGTCCTCGAAGCTCACCTTGTGCCGGTGGGCGTACTCGTTGGTCAGCAGCGAGAAATGCGTGAACTGCGCGATGGCGTCTTCGGCGAGATTGTCCATGCCGGTGCTGTCGCGCCGTACGGGGTTGCGCTTGTCGACACCGACCGCCAGCGACACGTCGGTGAGGCCGCTTGCCACCTCGATGCAGGCTTGACGGAACGCCGTCGAGCCCGAGGCCGACGCATTTTCGACGTGGGAGAGCGGAAGGCCCGTGGCGCCGAGATGGCGCAGCATCGGCAGTCCCGACGCCATGCCGAGCAGGGCGGTGGCGACGTAGGCCGATTCCACCGACGGCCACTCGATGCCGGCATCGGCCAGCGCCTCGCGGATCGCCGTGACGCCCAGGGTGACATAGGGCGTATCGCTGGGGTTCTGGTAGCGGTGCCAGCCCACGCCGACCACGTAGACGGGACGCAGGTCCTTCAGTGTCCTGGCCACGGTCAGGGCTCCGGCTTGAAGCGCAGATCGAGGATCGTCGTGCCGTCATCGCTGGCGCCGATGGGGACGAGTGCCGTCACCATTTCCGTGCCGGGTGCAATCTGCTGGACCGGATCGACGAGCAAGGTACGCACGACCGGCCCATCGGCGAGGGCGATCTTGCCGATGGTGAAAGGCGTGGTCCGCGCCTTGTCGGCATGGAGATGCACGACAGTCGAGGAGAGCAGCTTGCCACGACCCTTGAGCGCCATCGGAGTCAGGTCGGCGCCGTGGCGGCCGCAGACTTCGCAGCCGTGAGCCTGCATGGGAAAGAAGACATGGCCGCAGGTACAGTGGCCACCCAACAACGCGCCCTCCAACGTGTAGAGCGTGGGCTTCAGCAGCGTATCCATGAGCCCTCCGCCTAGAGGCTGCGGCCGATGATCTCTTTCATGATCTCGTTGGCACCGCCGTAGATGCGCGAGACGCGGGCGTCGGCATAGGCGCGGGCGATCGGATATTCCCACATATAGCCATAGCCACCGTGCAGCTGGAGGCAGGTGTCGACGACACGGCAATAGGTTTCAGTCAGCCAGTATTTGCACATGGCGGCTGTCGGGACATCCAGCTTGCCTTCGAGGTGCAGTGCTGTGCAGTGATCGAGGAAAGTGCGGGCGACCGTCACCTCGGTCTTGACCTCGGCGAGCTTGAAGCGGCTGTTCTGGAAGTCGATGATCGCCTTGCCGAAGGCCTTGCGTTCCTTGACGTAGGCCAGGGTCCAGTCGAGCGCGGCTTCCATGGCGGCAACGACGCCGATGCCGATCAGCAGCCGTTCGCGCGGCAGCTCCTGCATAAGGTAGATGAAGCCACGACCCTCGTCGCCCAGCCGGTTGGTGACAGGCACGCGCACGTCTTCGAAGAAGAGTTCGGATGTGTCCTGTGCCTTGAGACCTATCTTTTCGAGATTGCGGCCGCGGCTGAAGCCCGGACGGTCGCCTTCGGCCAGGATCAGCGTGACGCCTTTGGCGCCGACGGCCGTGTCGGTCTTGCAGATGACGATGATCAGGTCGGCATGCTGGCCATTGGTGATGAAGGTCTTCTGGCCTGTGATGATGTAGTCGTCGCCGTCGCGCACCGCCGTGGTGCGCACTCCCTGAAGGTCGCTGCCGGTCCCTGGTTCGGTCATCGCGATGGCGCCCACGATCTCGCCAGCCGCCATTCTCGGCAGCCACTTTTGCTTCTGCTCCTCGCTGCCGTAATGGAGGATGTAGCGAGCGACGATGTCGGAATGCACGCGGAAGCCCGGTCCCGTGTACATGCCGCGCATCATCTCTTCGGCCATGATGTTGATCGTCAGAAAGTCCGCGCCGCCGCCGCCATACTCGGCAGGAATGTCGGTCAGGAGCAGGCCGACTGCACCTGCCTTGCGCCAGAGATCGCGACTGACGACGCCATCCTTCTCCCACTGTGCGTGGTAGGGCGCGATCTCCTTGTCGATGAAGCGACGAACGGTGGTGCGGAACTGCTCGTGATCGGCATTGTAGGTCGGAGCCTGGTGCATCGTCGCTTCCTCTAAGATATTTGTTGATCAGCAAATAAATATCTGAGACGATACTGTCAAGTAGCGAGGGATTTCGTATGACGGCGGTAGCCCAGGTTGCCTCCCCAAGGCGGCGACGCACCCAGGCAGAAAGACGCGAGGAAGCTGAGCGCCTGATCCTCGACGCAGCCGTCCGGCTCGTGGCCGAGAAGGGGCTCGACGAATTCACCCTGGCCGATGCGGGGGCGGCCGCAGGCTATAGCCGCGGCCTGCCGGGCCATTATTTCGGATCGAAGGCCGATCTCCTGTCGGCGGTCGCTGATCACATCCGTGAATGGTTCTCCACGGGGCTGCGGACTCGTGTGGACCGGCGTCGTCGGGGGCTCGCCAATCTGATCGCCGGCATCGACTTCTACATCGACGCCTGCGGCACCGACCGAACTATGCTGCTGGCACTGCACACAGTCCTGGCGGGCGCTTTGCACAAACCCGCGCTGGCCCAGGCAATTGCCCGGCTCAACCGCGAATCGGCCGAGGAGATCGAAAGCGCGATCTGCGCCGGCATCGCCAACGGCGAGATCCGTCGCAACATCGACGCCAGGGCCTGGTCAGTTCTGATCTTGTCCTCGGTACGCGGCATCGTCGCGCAATGGCTGGTCGATCCTGACCATGTCGACCTGCCGCCGTTGCGTGCCAGTTTGATTGCGGTGCTCAAACGCAATTTTGCTCCGTGAGGAGTGCGCCTACACTGTGACAGTCGAAGAGCCGACAAAAAGTTGGCCATGAAGTTGCGAGGAAATGCCAAGTGAACGACGATATCGCCCAGGCGCCGACCGCCACCACGATGACCTTGCGCGCGCTGGCGCGTTTCCCTGACCGCATGGCCTTCGTCTGGGACGGTGGCAGCCTGACCTATCGTGCCGCTCTGTCGCTCATCGGCCGGCTGCAAGCCGCCATGGCCGCGGCAGGTCTCGTCAGAGGTCAGACGGCGGCTTTTCTCAGTGCCAACAGCGCCGAGACTTGGTGCGCCGGAGTCGCGGCGCAGGGTTTGGGTCTTGTCGTCACATGGCTGCATCCCCTGGGCGCGCTCGCCGATCATCTCGACGTGATCGAGGACTCCGGAGCGACCGCATTGATCGTCGATCCGCGCACCCACGCCGAACGCGGTGGCGAACTCGCCGTCAAGGCGGCCGATCGATTGGCGACAGTCCTCACGATGGGCCGGGCCGATTTCGGCCGGGACGTCATGGCGGCGGCAGAGAAGGCAGGAGAGGCGAGGCCCGTCGATCTCACCAACGCCGACGACTACGCCATCATCAACTACACTGGCGGAACGACGGGCAAGTCGAAGGGCGCGATCCGCCGCCATCGGTCGACGGCCGCTTCTGCCATCTCGATCGCTGCCGATTTCGAGTTTCCAGATGTGCCGCGTTACCTTGCGGCGGCGCCGATCACGCATGTATCCGGCACCAAGGTGCTGCCCTCGCTGCTGAAGGGCGGCACGATCCACCTGCTGAAGGGATTCGATCCGGAAAAATTCCTGGCGACCATCGAGCGCGAGAAGATCAACTTCACGCTCATGGTGCCGACGATGATCTACGTGATGCTGGATCATCCCAAACTCGAGAAGACCGATCTCTCCTCGCTGGAGCTGATCCTCTATGGCGCTTCGCCGATGTCACCGACTCGGCTGGTCGAGGGGCTGGAGCGCATCGGCCCCGTGTTCAGTCAGCTCTATGGCCAGACCGAATGCTATCCGGTGAGCGTACTGCGCAAGGCCGATCACGATGCGGCGCGACCCGAGCTCTTTGCGTCCTGCGGTTTCCCCATCGCTTCGTGCAGTGTGACCTTACGCGACGAGGACAATGAGGAAGTGAAGCCGGGCGAGGCGGGAGAAATCTGCGTGCGCGCACCGCACGCGATGGAGCAGTACTGGAAGCGTCCGGAGCAGACCACCGAGACCTTCAAGGGCGGGTGGCTGCACACCGGGGACATCGCGCGCGCCGACGAGCGCGGCTACCTCTACATCGTCGATCGCAAGAAGGACATGATCGTGAGCGGCGGCTTCAACATCTTCCCGCGCGAAGTCGAGGACGTGCTTTCCTCGCATCCCGATGTCGCGATGGCCGCGGTGATCGGCGTGCCGCATGAGAAATGGGGCGAAGCTGTCGCAGCGTTGATTGTCACCAAAGCGGGAGCGCGACCGACGCCTGAGGCGTTGATGCAACTCGTGAAGGATCGCAAGGGTGGCACGCATGCACCCAAGCAGGTCGAGTTCGTCGACAGTCTGCCGCTCACGGCTGTCGGCAAGGTCGACAAGAAAGTGCTGCGTGCGAAGTACTGGACTGGCCAGTCGCGACAGGTCGGATAGGGGCGCCTATTTGAAGCGAGTAGTCTTGCTGGGCTTTCCGGATGCGTCGAAGCTTTGCCAATCCCCGGTCTTCTTGTCGTTTTCATAAGCGCCTTTGTCGAGCAGCGCTCCGTTGGGTCGGTAGCGCGTCCAGACACCGGACTTCTTCCCGGCGGTGAACGAGCCGGTCTGCATCAGTTCACCGTTTTCGCGATACCATTTCCACTTCCCGATCATGAGATCGTTCTCGTAGCGTCCGGTCGCCTTCAAGCGTCCGTTCAATAGGAAGTACTTCCAAGTTCCAGTCTTCTTGCCGGCACGATGTTGCCCCGCGATCGATATCGAGCCGTCCTTGAAATGGGACTTGAAGGGTCCGTCCTTCGCTTTGTCGCTGGTGCTGCGCATACTATTGAGTCTCAAAAAGTTCCCGACGCGTTCTTGCTTCGGCCCTGCTGCATCTTCGTAGTGAGCATTGATGGGTTTACCTGGGCTGTCGAATCATGTGAACAATGAGCCGTTGTGACTTTGCGCGCTACCACCTGCTCGGTCCTTCTCGCCGCCGCCTTCGGCGGTTGTGGATGCACCACCAACAAGCATAACGTCGCTGCCACGGCACCGGCGGTCGATCCGCGTCAGCAGGACATCGACGAGCGCAAAGAACAGGTGATGCAGCAACTCGCGGTTTGCGAGAGTGGAAGCTGGGGGCCGCAGTCGCAGCCGATCTACGGTGGACGTGGCGCTTATCATGGCCGCTTTCAGTTCACCGCGCGCACCTACATCACCTATCAACAGCGGCATGATGGAACGGTGTTGACGACCCGAGAAGCGATCGATGCCGCGCAGGACTACGACAAAGCCATGAAGCTTGCCTCGTTCATGATCTTCGAGCTCGGTGAGGCCTGGCATTGGCCGCTCTGCTCGCGCAAGCTCGGCATCCCCGCCAAGGTCCAGGAAATCAACTCGCTCTAATTGCCGGCATCAGGCAGCGCGTCGTTTGCGTGTCGCCGCGGCTTTGCGTGCCGATGCCGATCGTGCAGCTTTCGGACGAGCTGCCGCAGCGCGACCGCCCAGCTTGCCGCCCTTGCGCGAGGAGACTTTAGTGTCCGTCTTGCCGCGGCCCGAACCACTCTTGTTGCCGCCACCGCTTTCCTTGTTGACCGTCGCCCAGGCGCGGCGCTCCGCTTCCTTGTGTGAGACGCCGCGAGTCTCGTAACCGTCGGCGATGTGATCGGCCTTGCGATCCTGTTTGCTCGTGTACTTCGACTTGTCGCCTCGTGGCATGGTTTCCTCCGCACAGGGATTCACCCGTCGAAGGAACGCCGCATCTTTGCAGGCGGTTGCGCTGTTGGCTGAAATCGCCGTCAGCGCAAGTCGGCGCAGAATTCCTGGATGCGGGTGCAGCCGTCGCGCAAGCTCGCCATGTCCGTCGCGTAGGAGATGCGGAAGTAAGGGCTCATGCCGTAGGCAGCGCCCTGCACCGTGGCGACATGCTTCTCCTCGAGAAGCGCCGTTACGAAGTCGGTGTCGCTGGCGAGCTTTCGTCCACCCTTGGTCGTCTTGCCGATGCAGCCTGCGATGTTGGGGAAGACATAGAAGGCGCCTTCCGGCATGTGGCAGGTGAGACCCGGTGCGTCACGCAGCATGCCTACGACCTCGTCGCGGCGCTTGCGGTAATCGGCGGCGCGCTCCTTCAACAGGTCCTGCGGCCCGTTCAGTGCGGCCGTGGCCGCGGCCTGGCTGATGGTCGAGATACCGGAGCCGATCTGGCCCTGCATGTTGGTCATGGCCGCGATCATGGCGCGCGGGCCACCCGCAAAGCCGACACGCCAGCCGGTCATGGCATAGGCCTTGGACGCCCCGTTCACCGTCAGCGTGCGATCCTTCAATGCCGGTTCGATTTCCGCGACCGTGCAGAACTCGAAGCCGTCGTAGACCAGATGCTCGTAGACATCGTCGGCCATCACCATGACGTGCTTGTGCTTCAGCAGCACGTCGCAGATCTGGCGCATCTCGGCGCGTGAGCAGACGGCGCCCGTCGGATTGTTGGGAAAGTTGAGGACTACCCATTTGGTCTTGGTAGTGATCACCGCATCGAGGTCGGCGGCGCGCAGCTTGAAGTGATTGTTCTCGGGGCACGATACCGACACCGGCGTCGCGCCCGCCAGCACGGCCTGGTCGGCGTAGGAAATCCAGCCCGGCGCGGGAATGATCACCTCGTCGCCGGGATTCACGCTCGCCATCAGCACGTCGTACATGATCTGCTTGCTGCCGTTGGAGACCATGATCTCCTCCAGCGCATAGTCGAGATTGTTGTCGCGCTTGAACTTTGTGCGGATGGCTTCCTTCAGGGGCTTCACGCCATCCTGCGGCGGATACTTGGTGTCGCCGGCAAGGGCTGCCTTGTGAGCCGCTTCGATGGCATGCGGCGGGGTGGGGAAGTCGGGTTCGCCGGAGGACAGGCCCACGATCTTGACGCCTTGGGCGCGCAGCTCGCGGACCTTGCGGGTCATTGCCGCCGACGCCGACACCTTCACATTCTTCAGACGCTCCGCAACCTCGAACATGTTCCCCGCTTTCAGTTCTTCCTGGTGATCGTGAGCGCAATGCCGCCCAGGATCGCGGCCGACGCCAGTAACAGCCTCGACGTGATCGGTTCGGCGAGTAGCACCACCCCGCCCAGCGCGGCAATGGCTGGCACGCAAAGCTGGATTGTTGCCGCCGATGTTGCCGAGAGCGCCGGCAATACGGCGTACCAGAGGACATAGCCCAGGCCGGACGTGACCGCGCCGGACAGCACGGCATAGAGAACGCCGGTTGGATCGGGGCTGGCATGGCTTGCTGCAGCGAGACTCACCGCCGCGGCGAACGGGACGGCCCGCACGAAATTGCCGCCGGTTGCCGTCGTCGGATCACCTGCGCTGCGGCCGAGAACCGAATAGACGCCCCAAGCGGCGCCTGCGGCCAGCATCAGAGCGGCTGCGAGATAGGATGGCGCGGCGAGGCCGGGCAGCAGCAGCCAGACGAGGCCGCCGACTGCCACCAGCACGCCCACCAGCCGCAGTCCCGAGAGGCGCTCGCCCGAGGCGAGTCCATAGCTCGTCATCGTAAGCTGCACGCCGCCGAAGAGCAGCAGCGCGCCGGTCGCTGCAGTCAGGTCGCGATAGGCAAAGGAGAAGGCGATTGCATAGGCGAACAGGGCAGCCGCCATCGGCCAGCTTCCGGCGGCGAGCGGTCGCACACCGCGGCGACGCAGGATCAGCAGCAGGATCAGGGCGCCCGACGCCAGCCGGATCGACGTGAAGCTCGCCGCATCGATTGCCGTGTCGCGCAAGGCGATACGACAGAGCAGCGAGTTGCCGGCGAAGGCCAGCATCGCCAGAGTCGTCAGGAGGGCGGTGCGCGCCGCTCCGTCCGGAAGCGTCACCTCAAGCTGCCAGTTGGTACAGCTTGATGGCGTTGTCGCGGGTCACTTTGCGGCGCACGTCGGCGCTGACGCCGTTCAACTCCTTGTCCAGGAATTCCTGCGAGTCGGGCCAGATGCCGTCGGGATGTGGGAAGTCCGATCCCCACATGACATTGTCGACGCCCAGCAGGTCGAAGAGACGCACGCCGACGGGATCGGTCTGATAGGTCGCGTAGAACTGGCGATGCCAGTATTCCGACGGCTTCATCTTGAGATCGAGGTCCTTGAACTGGTCCTCCCATTCGAGGTCCATGTGCTGCAACACATAGGGGATCCAGCCCAGTCCGGCTTCGCCGATCACGATCTTGAGGTTGGGGTATCGCTCGGGAGCACCGCTGAAGATCAACGACATGAGCATGTAGCCCATGTGCATCTGGAAGTTGGTGATGTGGGCGGCAAAGGCGCGGCGCTGCACGAACGCCGGCATCGCGCTGGTGTCGGGTGAACGGCCGCCGATCGTGTGGAAGTGGACGGGAATGCCGGTCTCGTGCGCGAGCTGCCACAGCGGTTCCCAGAACGGATCCCACAGCGGCGTCATGTCGGGCTTGTTGGCGACGTCGAAGCCTTTGACGCCACGCTTGGCGTTGCGGCTCGCTTCGGCGACCGCGACCCCCATGTCGTGGTTGGGAATGTTGGCGAGGCCGACCAGGCGATCCGGCGCGGCGCTGCAGAAATCATGCAGCCAATCATTGTAGATGCGCAGCACTTCGGTCGCGGCTTCCGGATCGTTCAACCGGCCGCTGGCGCCCAGGATGCCGTACAGTACTTCGGCCTGCACGCCGTCGCGTTCCTGGTCCTTCAGGCGAAGCTGCACATCGGTGAGACGACGAATGCCCTTCTTGCCGTCATCGTAGAGACCGGTCGAAGCCATGCGGTCGGAACGATGGATGATGCCCGGCACATATTCGCGGCCGGCTGACCCCATGCCGTTCACCAGGCCGAACTTCGCACCCTTGACGCTCGTCCATTCCGGACCTTTGGGTCCCTCGACGACATACGGCATACGCTCCTTCATCGAGGTAGACGCGTTCTTCGTGAAGAGATCCGGTGGAAGCCAGATCAGGTCGACATGTCCATCGGCGGAAATGACGTCGTACTTCATCGTTCGTTCCTCCCGGGCGATTGTTCTAGAGTGCGCCGCCGTCAGAACCGCTGCAATGGAAAGACAATGAACGAGACCGAGTGGCTTGCCGAGTTTGCGTCCGCGCTGAAGCGTTCCGATGTTGAGGGCGTTGCGTCCCTGTTCGCCGAGGAGTGCTACTGGCGCGATCTCGTGGCCTTCACCTGGAACATCGCCACGCTCGAGAGCCGCTCTGCGATTGCTGACATGCTCAAGGCGCGTCTGACCGACGTGCAGCCGGCTTCGTTCAAAGCCGGTGAGCGGAGCGGCTGGTTCACCTTCGAGACGGCTCAGGGCCGTGGCACCGGCCATGTCCGGCTGAAGGACGGCAAAGCCTGGACGCTGCTCACCGCCTTGAACGAGCTGAAGGGATTCGAGGAGAAGCGCGGTTCGTCACGCGAGATCGGGACCGAGCATGGCGCTATCCAGAACCGCGTGACATGGACCGACCGCCGCCACGCAGATGCCAGCGAGCTGGGCTATGACCGCCAGCCCTTCGTGCTGATTGTCGGCGGCGGACAGGGCGGCATCGGGCTCGGTGCGCGATTGAAGAGACTTGGCGTGCCGACCCTCATCGTCGATCGTCATCCGAGGCCGGGCGATGCCTGGCGCAGCCGGTACAAGTCCCTCTGCCTGCACGATCCCGTCTGGTACGACCATCTTCCGTATCTGCCGTTTCCGGACCATTGGCCGATCTACACGCCCAAGGACAAGATGGGCGACTGGCTCGAGTCCTATGCCAAGATCATGGAACTCGATTACTGGTCGAAGTCGCCGTGCCGGAGCGCGTCGTGGGATGAGGCCAAGCGTGAGTGGACCGTCGTGGTCGATCGCGACGGCAAGGACGTGACCCTGCGGCCGAAGCATCTGGTCATCGCGACCGGCATATCGGGCTTTGCTGAAATTCCTAACTTTCCAGGACGCGAGACTTTCCGAGGTACGCAGCATCATTCCAGCCGTCATACCGGCGGCGAGGGCTGGAGCGGTAAGAAGTGCGTCGTCGTGGGCTCGAACAACTCCGCGCACGATATTGCCGCCGATCTCTGGGAGCATGGGGCCGATGTAACGCTCCTGCAGCGCTCGCCGACGCTGGTCGTGCGCGCCGAGACCCTGGCACGTTATCGGCCGTACTATTCCGAAGAAGCGGTGGCCTCGGGGATCACGACAGAGATCGCCGACCTCACGACGGCGTCCGTACCCTACGGAGCCTTGCCGACTTTCTCCCAGGCGACAGTCGAGAAGATCCGGCGGGAAGATGCAGACTTCTACGCGCGGCTGGAAGCGGCGGGTTTCATGCTGACTTTCGGCGAGGACGGCACCGGTATCGGGCCGATGTATCTCCGCCGCGGCTCTGGATACTACATCGATGTCGGCGCTTCCGACCTGATCGCCAGCGGTCGCATCAAGCTCCGCTCGGGTGTCGAGGTCGCGCGCATGACCGAGGATTCGGTCGTTCTCGACGACGGCAGCGCGCTCAAAGCCGATCTCGTCGTTTACGCCACGGGCTACGGCTCGATGAATCAGTGGGCGGCCGAACTGATCTCGCCGGAAGTCGCCGACAAGGTCGGAAAATGCTGGGGCCTCGGATCGGGCACGGCCAAAGACCCCGGACCCTGGGAGGGGGAGCTGCGGAACATGTGGAAGCCGACCGCGCAGGAAAACCTCTGGTTCCACGGCGGCAACCTGATGCAGTCGCGGCTCTATTCGATTTTCCTCAGTTTGCAGCTCAAGGCCCGCCTGGAAGGGTTGCCGACGCCGGTCTATGGCCGTGCGCCGGTCCATCACAAAGCGTGATTATCGGGGGAGATATTCGGGCTGCGAGCGACGTAGACTGAGGACGCATGCATCGCTCCTTCCGCCGCTCGGCCCTGGTTCTGGGCCTCCTGCTCGCCGCTTCAGGCTGCTCCCTCAATCTGGGTGAACCGAGAGTCCCCAAGACCGACTTTCGCGCGACCCTGAACGGGGCCAGCCAAGTGCCGCCGGTCGAGACCAAAGGCAGCGGCTGGTTCGAGGCGGTCTATCGACCCTCGACCAAGGTGCTGGAATATCGCCTCAACGTAGCCGGGCTGAGCGGTCCGGTGACGATGGCTTATCTTCACGGCCCGGCTCAGTCAGGCCAGAACGCCCAGCAGGTTGCGCCGATCAACGTGCCGTTCTACGCCGACCGTTCGACGATCAGCGACGGCGTGACGTTGACGAAGCAGCAGGCCGACGAGGTCCTGGCCGGCCTCTGGTACGTCAATGTGATGACGGAGAAATATCCCGACGGCGAGATCCGCGGGCAGATCGTGCCGCTCAAGAAGTAGGACTCCCGAGATGCGCGACCTTGCCGGCAAGGCGGCCTTTGTGACGGGCGGCGCGAACGGCATTGGCCTCGCATTTGGCCGCGCCTTCGTCGAGGCGGGCATGAAGGTGATACTTGCCGACATCGAAGTGGACGCCTTGACGGCAGCAGTCGCCGAACTGCGCCAGGCCGGACCGAACGTCCACGGTGTAGTTTGTGACGTCGCTGATGCGGCAAGTGTCGAGCGTGCGGCAAAGGCGTCGTTTGAAGCTTTCGGCAACGTCCATGTCGTCTGTAACAACGCGGGCGTTGCTGGCGGGAGCGGCATCGACGATATCGCGCTCGATACCTGGCGATGGGTCCTCGACGTCAACGTCATGGGCGTCCTGCATGGCATTCGCGCCTTCCTGCCGCACATCCGCGCCCACGGTGAAGGCGGGCATTTCGTCAACACCGCGTCGCTCGCGGGCCTGGAAGCCGGGCTGGGGCTGAGCCCGTACGCGACAAGCAAATATGCCGTCGTCGCCATGTCGGAGGGGCTTGCAAAGCAAGTCGGCCCCCTCGGCATTGGCGTCACAGTGGTCTGTCCGGGCTATGTGCGCACGCGGATCGGGGGGAGCGGTCGCAATCGGCCGGAGCGCTATGGCCCCGCAAGACGACTCGACCCGAACAGCGCTGCTGGGAAGCTGGCGGCTTCACAGGCCAATCTGCAGCAAGCCGGGATCGAGCCCTCCGAGGTTGCCGAGCGAACTCTGGCCGCGATCCGCGAAGGCGAACTCTACGTTTTCACCCATCCGGAGATGCGCGACGGCGTCGATGCGCGTCTCGCGGCTATTATCGCTGCACTCGACAAGGCCTCAGGGCGTTAGTCGAACTTCAGCTTCCAGTCGATCCAGTCGCAGAGACCGCGGCCCATCACGTCTTCGAGGTCGCGCCCCTTGAGCCACGACAACTCTTCGGTGAAGAAGGTCACGCACCGGCGGTAGCTGCATTGCATGCGGGTGATGTCGGTGCCCCAGAAGAAGCGCTTCGGGCCAAAGGCGTCGAAGATGCGGTGCAGTCCATCCTGAATATTCCGGAAGGGATAGCCCTTGGTCGAATAGTGCGGGGCACCCGTTGCCTTGATCGCGACATTGGGCAGCTTGGCCAGCGCCACGAGCTTGTCGAGATGGATAAAGGCTGCTTCGTCCTGGCCGTGCCGGTTGAGCCCGCAATGATCGAGGATCAGCTTGAGGTTCGGATGGCGCTCGGCGATGTCGCGGAACGTGTCGAGGAACAGGCCGCCCAACATGGCAACAGGCAGGCCTTCCTTTTCGGCGGCGGGCCAGACCCAGTCGAGCGAGCCGTCGTGCAGCTTCTTCTGCTCCTGGTCCGACAGCAGCGCCCAGCGCAGACCCATCATGCCGGGCTGGTTACGCCAGCCCGGGATCAGCTTGCGATTCTCCGGCTTGTCGGGCGCGAACTGGCCCATCACCGCGAAACGGTCGGGGTATCTCTTTGCCGCAGCGAGGGCCACGGCACCGGAGTCCGGATCCCAACTGTAGGGTGGATGGATCAGCGCGGCATCGACGCCGGCCTCGTCCATTTCCTTGAGGCATTCCTCGGCAGTGAACTTGGAGACCTTGCGATGCAAGCCGCTCGGCGGCGTGACGGTCTGCGACCAGATATGGACCTGCGCGTCGACGATCTTCATGGCGGCTCTCTCAGTTCGGCGTGGGGGCAGCGGGGTCGAGCAGCTTCTCGCGTTTCAGCTCCGACCACAGCTCGACCGGAATCTTCACGCTCATATGCGCCACGTTCTGCTGCACTTCTGCGACGCTGAGCGCTCCCGGGATCACCGAACAAAAGGCGGGGTGGAACAGCGGGAACTGCATCGCCGCGGCGCCGAGCGGCACCTTGTGGCGCTGGCACACCGCCTCGATCTTCTGTGCCTTCTCGATCAGATGCGCTGGTGCCGCCACATAGTCGTGCGTGGCGCCTGCCTTCACGTTTCCGGTAAGGATACCGGAATTGTACGGTCCACCCAGGATCACGGAGACGCCGCGCTTCTGACATTCCGGCAGGAATTCTTCGAGCGCGCCCTGTTCGAGCAGGGTGTAGCGGCCGGCCAGCAGCATGCAGTCGAAGTCGCCGGCCTTGATGAATCGCGTGCTGGTGTCGGCCTCGTTGATGCCGACGCCGATGGCCGAAATGATGCCGGCCTTGCGCAGCTCGTCGAGAGCGCGGAAGCCGGAATCCATGACCGTCTTGAAGCGCTCGTCGAGGATGGCGCGGTCCTTGATGGTCCAGAAGTCGACGTCGTGGATCAGCGCGATGTCGATACGGTCGATGCCGAGCCGGAGATGCGAGTGCTCCAGCGAGCGCATGACGCCATCGTAGGTATAGTCGAACTGCGGCACGAAGCCCGGCAGGCCGTTCTCGCGGAACTCCTTGGGCAGCGCCTCGCCCGGTTTGCGGACGTGCAGGATGCGGCCGATCTTGGTCGAGAGCACGTAGCTCTCCCGCGGCTTCTCGCGCAGCGCGGCGCCCATGCGCAGCTCGCTGCGGCCGTAGCCATAGAAGGGTGAGGTGTCGAAGTAGCGGATGCCGGCGTCGTAGCCCGAGTCGGTGAGCTGCACCGCTTCTGCATCGGATATGGTCGCGCGGAAGCCGCCCATGGGCGCTCCCCCGAGACCGAGTTCGGTCACTTCCAGATTTGTCCGTCCGACCTTGCGGCGCTTGAGCGCTGTCATGTTCGTTTCCTCCGCTGACACGACAGAGTACGAAAGGCATCCCGGCAAGGCCATAGGAGCCCCCATGAGCGACGACCGTCTCGTTCTGCACGGCAGTTTCACGTCCAGCTCGAGCTACAAGCCGATGCTTTTCCTGGCGCTGTCCGGGCTGCCGTTCTCCTTCCGCACCGTTAACCTGAAGAACGGCGTGCAGAAGGAGGCCGCGCATCTCGCGATCAACCGCTACGGCCAGGTGCCAGTGCTGCGCCACCGCGGCCTGACGATCGTGATGTCGAATGTGATCCTCGACTATCTCGCGCGTGCAACGGGCCATTTCGAGCCGAAGACGGAACAGCACCGTTGGCAGGCGCGCGAGTGGCTTTCCTGGGAGAACGACGCGATCACCAACGTGGCGCGCGTTCGTCATTTTGCCCGCTTCCGCCCCGATGTCACACCCGAGATCGTGAACTTCTTCCGGCCTCAGGCCGAGGCCGCGCTCGATTTTGCCGACAAGTCGCTCGCCGGTCGCGAGTGGCTGGTGGGCGATGCCTGCTCGATCGCCGATATCGGCTGCTGGGGCCGCATGGTGTTCGCAGCGGAAGGCGGCCTGTCCCTCGACTCGCGCCCGAACCTCGCCGCCTGGCGCGACCGCTTGATGGCGATGCCAGGCTTTGCATTGCCTTACGATCTCATCCCGAAGAAGGACACCGAGATCGCCGGACGATAGGAGACTGATCCATGGTCGATGTGCTGGTCGTTGGTGCGGGGCCGGTTGGTTTGACGATGGCGGCCGAACTCGCGCGGCATGGTGTGCGGTGCCGCATTGTCGATCGTCTCGAAAAGCCGTCGCCCTTTTGTCGTGCCATCGGCGTTACGCCCCGCACGCTCGAAGTGCTCGAACGCAGCGACGGTGGCACGGAGGATGCAACCTTTCGATACGTGATCGGCTGCGATGGCGCACACAGCACGGTACGCCACACGCTCGGCATCGCCTTCGAAGGTGAAGCGATGCCCATGTCGTTCATGCTGGGCGACGTTCATATCGCGTGGGGCCTGCCGCGCGGCATGGCGTTGCGCGCCTTGCGTCTGGTCGAGAATGCGGCACCGGACATGATCGTCGCCGTTCCTCTGCCGGAACCCGGTCGGTACCGAGTATCGATGACCGCACCGGCCGAGCTGACGCAGAATGGTGGTTCCGACCATGGCATCCACTCGGAAGCGCATGGTCCCGCGTTGGACGACATCCAGGCCGTTGCTGATAGCCTGATCCCCGACAAGCCTCGCCTATCGGATCTGCGCTGGTCGTCTATGTTCCGTATCAGCATGCGGCTTGCCGCCCAGTATCGCCGCGGCTGTGTCTTCCTGGCAGGCGATGCGGCGCACATCCATCCGCCGACCGGCGGGCAGGGCATGAACACCGGCATTCAGGATGCCTACAACCTTGCCTGGAAGCTCGCGCTGGTGCTTGGCGGCGCGGCTTCGGAAAAGCTGCTCGACAGCTACGAGGCCGAACGCCGCCCCGTCGGAGCCGATGTCGTCGCCCGCACGCGCGCGGCGAACGAGAGCCATGGTCGCGACGCGAAGCCGGATCGTCTGGCCGATACGCAGGTCCGCATATCCTACAACGGTACCGCCTGGATTCAGGACGATGCCGGTCCTGTCGACGCTGGTCCGGTTGCCGGCGATCGCGCGCCCGATAGCACCGGGTTGAGGCGTCGGGGCGTCGGTTTTCCCGTGCGCCTGTTCGATATCCTGCGCGGCACCGAGCATGTCCTCCTCGTTCGCCTTAGGCGCGAGGAAGCACCGGACCTTGCGGCGTTTGCCGGCAAGATCTCCAGCCGTTCCATTCTCCTCAGGATCGTCGGCATCGTTCAGGAGGAAGGCGTGGACGAGCAGGCGGGCATCGCGCTTTACCGCGACGCCGAAAACTCAGTTGCACACACATATGGTTCTGCTGCAGCGGCCTTCCTGATCCGGCCCGACGGATACATCGGATGGCGCGGCAAGTCGTACCGGGACGCAGGCCTCGTCACATACCTCGATCGAATATCCGGCTGACGCCGCTACGCCGCCTGCTGTGCCACCGTCGGGCCTTCG
>CALROF020000112.1:0-20038 GCA_943369775.1 Reyranella massiliensis 521 | reverse complement strand
GAAGGTGAAGCCGGTCGGTCCGACGGCCTGCACGAACGTGGAGAGGCGATAGACCTTGTCTGCGATCTCGGAGACTTCGGTTTTCATGATCGATCCTGCCCTTGTGAAGCATTTCTGGCAGCGATTGCGCGCCCCGTCGACCGGCCTTGTCAACCGGCACCAGGTTCGTTTGGCTATCGCAGGAACTGCCTGAAACGCTGCAGGGAGAAGTAGAAGAGGATCGATCCGATAAGGATCAGCGCAAGAAGCTGTGGCCACACAATGCTGAGGCCGGCGCCGCGAAACAGGATCGCCTGCGCGAGAATGACGAAGTGGGTGTTGGGCGCCGCGAGCATGATGTTCTGGATGATCTCCGGCATGCTTTCGCGCGGGGTGGTGGCGCCGGACAGCATCTGAAGCGGCAGGAGGAACAACATCAACAGCAGGCCGAATTGCGGCATCGATCCCGCGGCCGTTGCCAGGAATATGCCCATGCAGGTCGTAGCGAAGATCTGCAGGGCTGCACCGAGCAGGAACAGGGCGACCGAGCCCTGGACCGGCACCGACAGCAACCCCTGCACGACAACGATCAGGGAGAATGCCGACGCCACAAAGACGACCAAACCCATCGACCAGATCTTGCTCAGCATGATCTCGAAAGGCGTGACGGGCATGACCAGGAGGTGTTCGATCGTGCCGTGCTCGCGTTCGCGAATGAGGGCGGCGCCAGTCAGGACGATCGACAGCATCGTGATCGCGGAAATGACGTTGTTGATCGAGCCGAACCAAGCCTGGTTGAGTTCCTGATTGAAGCGCGCACGCAGCGTCAGTTCGACGGGCGGTGCGGAGACCCCCCGGTAACGATCGAGGAACTTCGCGATTTCGTTGGTAACGATGGTCTGGATGTAGCCTGCGCCATTGAAGGCCTGTGTCATGCGGGTCGCGTCGACATTGAGCTGGATGGTCGGCGTGCGCCCGGCGAGAAGATCGCGCTGGAAGTTCGGTGGAATATCGAGGGCGAAGGTATCGAGCCCGGCATCCATGCGGTTATCCATCTCGTCCAGGGAGATGAGCCGCGGCACGACGAAGTAAGGCGGGTAGAACGAGGTGGCGATGCGTGCGGAAATTGGCGAATGATCCTCGTCGACAATCGAGATCACGGCATTGTTCAGGGTCTCCGGAATGGCTTTCGAGGCTGTGTAGATCGAGAGCGTGAAAGAATAGACGATCAGCACCAGAAGCAGGGGATCTCGCGCGAGGCCCCACAGTTCCTTGATGCCGAGCCTCAGGACGTTGGCGGTGCGCATGCTCAGCTCGCCTGCTTCTTGAGAAGCATCGCGCCCAGGCCAAGCAGGACGGGAATGGTAATCAGAAGGGCCAGGAAGGCGTTCGTCAGGTCGGCGAATTCGAGTGCCTTGGAGAAGGTGCCTCGCGAAATCGTCACGAAGTAGGTCGTCGGGTAAATGTGTCCGATGAAAGCGCCGAAGCCCTGCAGCGAGGAGACCGGATCGACCATTCCCGAATACTGACTGGCCGGGAGAAGCGTGATGAGCGCCGTACCGAAGATGGCGGCGATCTGACTCTTCATGAAGGAGGAGATGACCAGTCCCATGCTGGTCGCGATGACGATGTAGAGGAAGGCCGCAGAGGCGAAGGCGAGGAAGCTGCCGGTGAAGGGGACGCGGAAGATGAAGACCGCGAACGCCGCCAGCATCAGGAAGTTCAGCATCCCGAGGACGACGTAGGGGAGCTGCTTGCCAATCAGGAATTCGAGCCGCGTGACGGGCGTCACGTAGAAGTTGATGATCGACCCGAGTTCCTTCTCGCGCACCACGCTGAGGGCAGCGAGCATGGCCGGGATCATCAGAAGCAGGAGCGGGATGACGGCCGGGACCATCGCCACCAGGCTCTCGATTCCGGGATTGTAGCGAAAGCGGACGGCAAGATCGAAACTGCCGACGGTTGCCCCTTTGCCGCGAAGCTCGCGGCCCTTGTCGCTCAGCCACTTCTGGTGAACGCCCTGGACGTAACCGCGTACGGTTTCGGCGCGCGCCGGCTGTGCACCGTCGATCCAGGCGCCGATCTCGACGTGGCGACCGCGCGCGACGTCGCGGCCGAAGCCCGGTGGAATCTCGATTGCCAAACTGAGCTCGCCGTTGCGCATGCGGCGGTCGAGGTCGGTGTAATCGACGATCGGCGGCCTTTCCGTGAAATAGCGCGAGCCGGCGAGCTGCAGGGCATAGTCTCGGCTCACGGTCGTGTCGTCGCGGTCGAGGACAGCGAAGGAGAGATTCTCGATGTCCATGTTCATGCCGTAGCCGATCACGAACATCAGGATGACGCTGCCGACCATGGCGAGCGTCGCGCGGATCGGATCGCGCCGCAGTTCGAGCGCCTCGCGTCGCGAGTAGGCGAACATGCGGCGGAAATCCAGGAACTGCCTCATGCCACCACCCTGGGGCGCATGGGTCACTTCGACCTTCGCTGCGCTCGCTGCCGGAAGCGGTGCAGGCGGCGATGCCGTGCCGGCCTGCTTGATCGCATCTTCCAGGTAGGCGACGAACGCTTCCTCCAGCGTGGCGGCGGAGCGCTTCTCGACGATGGCCGCCGGCGTGTCGCTGATCAATACCTTGCCGGCATGCATCAGCGAAATGCGGTCGCAGAGCTCGGCCTCGTTCATGAAGTGCGTCGAGACGAAGATCGTCACGTTTTCCTGACGCGAGAGGTCGGACAGGATCTGCCAGAAGCTGTCACGGGCGACTGGGTCGACGCCCGAGGTCGGTTCGTCGAGGATCAGGATATCGGGGGAATGGATCAAGGCCACGGCGAGAGACAGGCGCTGGCGGATGCCGAGCGGAAGGGCGTCGGGCAGCGCATCCATCACATCGGCAAGGCCGAAGCGACCCACCAGCTCGTCGATCCGGCCGGGAATGGCCTCCGGCGGCATGGCGAAGAGCCGGGCGTGGAGATCGAGGTTCTGGCGGACCGTCAGCTCGGAATAGAGCGAGAAGGCCTGGGACATGTAGCCGACCCGGCGACGCACTTCGATGTCGCGGGGATCGACTTCCCGTCCGAACAGGCGTGCCACGCCCGCGCTGGCCGGCAGGAGTCCGGTCAGCATCTTCATGGTCGTAGTCTTGCCGCAGCCGTTCGAGCCGAGGAAACCGAAGATCTCGCCCCGCCCGATGCGGAAGCTCACATCGTCGACCGCAGTAAAGTCGCCGAAACGCATGGTGAGGTGTTCGGCTTCGATTGCAATCGTGGCGGCGGCATCGGGCGCCCGGGGCGGCATCACGACGTTCTTGTGGCCGCGGCGCCGCTCCTCCGGCAGCAGGGCGACGAAGGCGGCATCGAGCGTCGCTGCTCCTGTTCGCGTCAGCAGCTCGTCGGGTGTGCCGGTGGCGAGGACCCGACCTCCGTCCATCGCCGCCAGCCAGTCGAAACGCGCGGCTTCCTCCATGTAGGCGGTCGCCACGATCACGCTCATGCCGGCGCGATCGGCGCGAATCTCGTCGATCAACTCCCAGAACTGGCGACGCGACAAGGGATCGACGCCGGTTGTCGGCTCATCGAGGATCAGAAGATCGGGATCGTGAATGAGAGCACAGCAGAGACTGAGTTTCTGCTTCATGCCGCCCGAGAGCTTGCCGGCCGGCCGATCGGTGAAGGGCGCGAGACCGGTACTTTCCAGAAGCTCCGCGATACGACGCCTGCGCTCGTGCGGCTCAAGACCGAACAGCCGTCCGAAGAAATCGACGTTCTCGAACACGGAGAGCGTCGGATAGAGGTTCTTGCCGAGGCCTTGCGGCATGTAGGCGATGCGCGGGCAGGTCAGGCGCCGATGCGCAGCATTGGCGATGTCGCCGCCGAGCACGTCGACAAGCCCCTTCTGGACGGACCGCGCGCCGGCGACCAGGGAGAGAAGGCTCGACTTGCCGACACCGTCCGGCCCGATAAGCCCGACCATCTGCCCCGATGGTATGTCGAGCGTAACGGCGTCGAGGGCTTGGGTCTTGCCATAGGACAACCCCACCGCCTCGAGCCGCACGACCGGCGTGTTCATTCGAGCAGCTTGCCGCTAAGGCTCGACGGCCACGCGGCCTGAGGGTTCAGGCGGACATAGGCCATGCCCGGCAAGCCGGTCTTGACGTGCTGGATGTATTTTTCCAGCAGTTCCTGCGGGATCTGCGCCTTGACCCGGAACATGAGCTTCTGGCGTTCCTTCTCGGTTTCGACGGTCTTCGGCGTGAACTGTGCGACGTCCGAGACGAAAGTCACTTTGGCGGGAACCACGTATTGAGGGGCCGCATCGAGGACGAGCCTTACCTCTGCTCCGATCGGCACCTGTCCCACATCCGCTGTTGGCAGGAAGAAAGTCATATAGACGTCGCCGAGGTCGACGAGATTGAGCACCCTGCCGCCTGCAGGCAGGACCTCTCCCGGCTGCGCCACCCGGTACTGCACGCGACCGTCTCGCGGCGACCTCAGCGTGCTGTCGTTGATGTCCGCGGTGATGCTTTCGACGGCAGCCTTGGCGACGTCGATCGCCGCACCTGCATCGATCACCTGCGCTTTGGCGGCGCTGACGGCGGCTTCCGTGGCGGCAAGCTGAGCCTTGGCTGCACCGACTGCGGCTTTGGCGCCCTGTTCGGTCGCCCGATCGTCATCGAGAAGTTGCTGCGACACGGTGTTGGTCTTGGCCAACTGCTCCGTTCGAACGAACTTTCGTTCCGCGGCGTCGAGCTGCGCTTCGCGCTGTGCCACGACAGCCACGGCTGCCGTCTTCTCGGCTTCCCGCTGCGCAACGAAGCTCTTGGCCGTATCGACATTGATGATCGCCCGTTGCAGTTGCGCCTCGGCCTGGCGGCGCTGGGCCTGCAACTGCTCGGTGTCCATGCGAGCCAGTACCTGTCCGGCTTTGACGAAGTCGCCTTCGTTGACGAGGATTTCTTTAACCCGTCCTGGAATCTTCGCCGAGATGTCGATCTCGACCGCCTCTATGCGGCCGTTTCCACCGGCGATCCCGGCTGGCAAGCCATGGCTTCCGAACCTGTCCCAGGCGTAGTAGGCGGCGGCGCCGAGGACGGCGATGAGGATGAGGGGAAGCCAACGTTTCCAGGCCGGAGTCATCGCTGTGCCGCCTCTTCGGTTAGGCCGAGCACCCGGCGGCGAGGCCTGCGCTAAACGACCGTGAAGCCATCGCCATTTGCGCGCGCATGAGGGGGCGCTGTCAACGGCGCAGGATGTCCATCAGCTTGGCGTTGAAAGCCTCGGCAGCTTCATAGGCTACCCAGTGGCCGGCCTCTTGAATGACGTTCATCTCGAAGTCGGGCTGCAGGGCACGAAAGAGATCGATTCGCTCCTGGATGTGCGGATAGGTCGTCGAATCGTACTCGCCCCAGATGCCGGTGAGTGGCGTCTTCACGCGCGGCAGCACTTCGCTCAATCTGAAGGCCTGGCCCATCTCGCGGCTGCGCGTCTTGGCGCGCGTGGTGTTCAGGATCTGCATGTGAATGGCCACGCCGTCGATCTTGGCGGGATCGTGCAGCATCAGGATTTCGAGATTGCGACGCGCCTCGGCTGCCAACACCTCCGGCGTCATCTCGGGCAGCAGCTTGCGCAGCTTCGGGCCGGGCTTGCGCGTTGCCTTCAAGCCGCCGGCGCCCACCAGCACGAGGCGACGCAACCTGTCGCCAACCAGAGTGGCGACATGGCCCGAGACCATGCCGCCAAAGGAGAAGCCCGTGATGGCAAAGTCGCGATCCTTGGGGATCAGCGCATCCATCGCTGTCTTCACGCAATGGGTGACCGACCAGATGTCGCGCACATCGTCGGGCGGATCGCTGTCGCCGAGCCCCGGAAGATCGGCGGCATAGACGGCGAAATGCTGCGACAACGGCACGACATTGCGGATCCAGTGGATCCATGAGCCCGAGCCGCCATGGAACAGCAGCAGGATCGGCTTGTTGCCCTGGTCGGCGCCGAAGACGTGCCACATCATCGTGCCGCCATTGCCCATCGGCACGCGGACGGCCTGGGAGAGAGCGGCGACGGAGTCGATGGTGTCGGCAGCGGTGCGGCCGTCCGGCATGTGCGGGACAGCGGAGTAGTCGAGACTCATTTCTTGATCGCACCCAACAGCCGTTCGACGAAGCCAGGCGCCTGCTTGCGATCGATCCAGCGCAGCACCGTCACGAGATCGTGCTCGGGGTCGATCCACACGATGTGACTGCCCCAGCCCAGCGCGAAGTAGCTCTTCTCCGACGCCGCCGCGAACTGGCGCCGGTCGGTGTTCAGCCACCACATCAATCCGTAGAAGGGCGCGACGGGGCAGGGCTTCACCAGCTCCTCGGTCCAGCCCTTGGGCAGGATCTGCTTGCCTTGCCAGACGCCGCCTTGGGCGACCAGCAGGCCCATCAAGGCGAGATCGCGCGCGGAGATCACGATGCCGCCGCCCCAATGGCCGCCGCCGGGCACGGAGATCATCTCCTTGCCGTCGATGGTGACGGTCGATGATTTGTAGCCGTCCCATTTCCAGGACTGCGAACCACCGATCGGATCCATGATGCGTCGCTTCAGGACCGATGGCAGCGGCTCCTTGAAGACCTGCAGCAGCGAGTAGCTGAGGCGGTTCACCCGCACGTCGTTGTACTCGTAGAAGGTGCCGGCCTTCTTCATCGCCCGGCGGGTGCCCTTGGGCGCATCGGCGACGGCGAGGCCGACCACGCGATTGTGGTCGATGCGGTCTTCCTTGCCGAAGACGCTGCCCGACCATTCGCTGGTCTGGGTCAGCAGATGGCGCCAAGTGATGTCGCGGTTCTGCTCGCTTTGGAAACCGTCATCGAGGGCATAGTCGCCGGCCTTGTCGTCGAGGCTTCGGATCAGCCCGTCGCCCAGCGCCAGTCCGGCGAGCAAGGCGAGGTAGCTCTTGGCAACACTGAAGGTCATGTCGGGACGGTCGACATCGCCCCATTCGGCGAGCTTGTGGCCGCCGCGATAGACGATGCCCGAATGTCCGCCGCGCGGCGTGACAGGCCCCAGCACCTCGTTGTCCGGTGCCTTCTCGCCGGAATCGTAGGTCATGACGAACTGCCCGTCGGGCATGTGCATGCTGGCGGGCCATTTGGATTCGGCGGCCTGGGCGAAGGCGATGGCGTCTTTCAGATCGGTCATGCACGCAATCAACATTGGAGCCCGTCCGGGAGCAAGCGTAGAAAGCGCAATGCCTTCTCCCGCTTCGATCACGATCCGCCGCCCCGACGACTGGCACGTTCATCTGCGCGACGGGCATCTGCTCGCTGCCTGCGCCGTGCATACGGCCCGCCAGTTCGGCCGTGCCATCATCATGCCGAACTTGGTGCCGCCGGTGACGAAGGTGGCGGAGGCCAGCGCCTATCGCGAGCGCATCCGCGCCGCCGTGCCGAAGGATTTGCGGTTCGAGCCGCTGATGACCTGCTACCTGACCGATGGCGCAGATCCGGCCGAGCTGACGCGCGGCAAGGCCGAAGGCGTGTGGGTCGCGGCCAAGCTCTATCCCGCGCATGCCACGACCAACTCCGCCCATGGCGTCACGTCGATGGATCGCGTTGCGAAAGGGCTGGAGGCCATGGAGAAGGCGGGTATGCCGCTTCTCGTCCATGGCGAGGTAACCGATCCCGACGTCGATATCTTCGACCGCGAGGCTGTGTTCCTCGATAAGGTCCTGGCGCCGCTATTGAAGCGCCACCAGGGCCTCAGGATCGTCCTGGAGCACATCACAACGCGCGAAGGCGTGGCCTTCGTCGAGGCGCATCCCGGCCAACTGGGCGGGACGATCACGCCGCATCACCTCAGCTACAACCGCAATGCGATCTTCAAGGGTGGCATCCGTCCGCACTTCTATTGCCTGCCGATCGCCAAGCGCGAGGAGCATCGTCTCGCTCTGCGAAGGGCGGCGACGTCAGACAGCACGCAGTTCTTTGTGGGCACCGATACGGCGCCGCATACCACCGACACGAAGGAATGCGCCTGCGGCTGCGCCGGCGTGTTCAACGCGCCGGTTGCCATGCAGGTCTATGCGCAGGTCTTTGCCGAGGAGGGCAAGCTGGACCGGCTCGAAGCCTTCGCATCGCTGAACGGGCCGGCCTTCTATGGCTTGGCGCCGAACGAGGAGCGCGTGACGTTGCGGGCGGCTGCCCTCGATGCGCCCGATCACATCGAGGTGCCGGCGCTCGCCAAGACCATCACCGTCTTCCGTCCGGACGCGCCGGTGGACTGGTCTTTCTGAGCTGAATTTTGTGCCCTTCGTGAATTGCTCTATCCTAGGTGTATGAGCAAAAGAGGCATTCCCGCCGGTGCCGTCGTGCGCGGTACCGACAAAGGCTACGACGATCCGGTCAAAACCACTTTGAAGCCCGGCAGTGAACGGCCGGTCGAAAAGGTCGACCAGAAGTACCCCTACATGCGGCCACGCGATGCCGCGACGCTGATCCTCGTGCGCCAGAAGGGCAAGGTGCCCGAGGTGTTACTGGGCTGCCGCGACGCCAAGCATGCGTTCATGCCCAACCGCTACGTGTTTCCCGGCGGCCGGGTCGATCTTGCCGATGCGCGCGTGCCGGTGGCGACGCCGCTCGATCGCTTCGTCGACGAACGCCTGCAGCGCGCGGCGTCACCACAGCGTGCGCGGGCGCTTGCCGTCGCGGCGGTGCGCGAGACCTTCGAGGAAACGGGCCTGATGCTGGCCAAGCCGTTGAAGGGCGGCGCGCCGCGGCAGGATTTCGGCGAACACTGGCACGGCTTCCTCGACCAGGGCTTTGCGCCGGCACTGGATTGTCTCGACCTGATCGCTCGTGCGGTGACGCCGCCCGGTCGGCCGCGCCGCTTCAATGCGCGCTTCTTCATGGCGCGCGCCGAGGACGCAACCGGCGAGATCCGTCATTCGAGCGAGCTCGGCGATGTTCGCTGGGTGCGTCTCGACGAGGCGCGGGAACTGCCGCTGCCCACCATCACGGGACTGATCCTCGGTGAGATCGGCCGGCTGGTGAAGGAGCCGCCCAATCGCAAGAAGCAGCGCAAGATCCCGCTTTTCACGACGGTGCATCGCAAGCACCTGATGATCGAGGAATAGCGACGTGGCGGCGCGCGCCGAGAACGCTTCGCCGCCGCCTGCATCTCCGGCCGTTGCCCGGCCGTCGAGCGACGTGAGCGGATTGCCGCGCGGCGGCGTCCGCCTGCGGGCGCTGGTGCTGATCCGTTGGGCGGCTGTTGCCGGCCAAGCTTTCACTGCGGCGGTTGTCCATTGGGGACTGGGCTTCGGTATGCCCGTGCTGGCCGTCGGCGGCGCGATTGCGCTCTCGGCGCTTCTCAACCTCACTGTCAGCATCGGCCGCCCGGCATCGGCGCGCATCGACGATCGCGAAGCGGCGATCTTTCTCGCCTTCGACATTCTGCAGCTTGCGGTGCTGCTCTATCTCACCGGCGGCCTGATCAATCCCTTTTCGTTGCTGCTGCTGGCGCCCGTCGCAATTGGCGCCACGATCCTGTCGCTGGCGAGCAACATCGCCCTTACTTTGCTGACCATCGTGAGCATTGCCGTGGTCGCATTGTTCAACCAGCCGCTGCCCTGGAGTGGGCCGCCGCCGCATCTGCCGGAGATCTATCAGGTCGGTGTCTGGGTCGGGCTCTCGCTCACGACCCTGCTGATCACCCTCTACGGTTGGCGGCTGGCCGAGGAAGCGCGCCAGATGGCCGATGCGTTGGCCGCAGCGCAGGCCGCACTCGCGCGCGAGCAACGCCTCTCGGCGCTGGGGGCATTGGCTGCAGCCGCCGCGCACGAGCTTGGCTCGCCGCTCTCGACCATTGCCGTCGTTGCCAAGGAGATGCAGCACGAAATCGAGAGCGACGATCCGCTGCGCGAGGATATCGAGCTTCTGGCGGCCGAGTCCGATCGCTGCCGGTCAATCCTGGCCCGGCTCTCGGTCGATCCGGCGGGCGACGTTTCCGATGCCTATACGCTGGTGCCGCTCCCGGCACTGATCGAGGCCGCGGCCCAGAACTATCAGCGCGAGCAGATCAAGATCACCTTCGAATCGGGGCCAGCCGGCGAAGGAGTGCCTACTACGGCGCCAATTCAGGTGCGCAGCCCGGAAATTATGCAGGGAATCGGAAACATCGTGCAGAACGCAGTGTCGTTTGCCCGGCACGAGGTGCTGATTTCGACGCGCTGGACGACCGAATGGTCCGAAGTCGAGGTCAGCGACGACGGGCCGGGCTTCTCCGAAGCGCTGCTGGACGAACTCGGCACCCCCTTCATTTCGACCCGACAAGGCGAGGAGGGACACATGGGATTGGGCGTTTTCATCGCCAAAACGCTGCTGGAACGCACAGGCGCCAACGTCGCCTTCGGAAACCGCAGGGCCGGTGCGGTTGGCGCCGCAGTCTCCGTGCGCTGGTCAAACCCCGTCTTCAAGGCTACATAGCGGCCGATGTCGAAGGAGTCCCCATGACCCAGGACACCGGTGGCAACCGCCCCGTGTCGCCCGTGATCGCCGGTGCGGTGAGCAACAAAGACCGTACCTTGCTGATCGCGGACGACGATGCAGCGTTTCGTAACCGCATTGCCCGAGCCCTCGAGCAGCGCGGCTTTATCGTGACTGCCGTCGGGTCGGTTGCCGAGGCGCTCGCGCAGACCGCCCGTCCTCCCGCTTTCGCCGTGCTCGACCTGCGTCTGGGCGACGGCAACGGCCTCGAGCTTGTCGGCCCGCTGCGTCAGGCGCGGCCCGACATTCGCATCGTAGTGCTGACAGGTTACGGCAACATTGCCACCGCCGTCGCCGCCGTGAAGGAAGGCGCCGTCGACTATCTCGCCAAGCCCGCCGATGCCGACGCGATCGAGCAGGCGCTGACGGCGCATGGCCGCAAGCTGCCGCCGCCGCCCAGCAATCCCATGTCGGCCGACCGCGTTCGCTGGGAGCATATCCAGCGCGTGTTCGAGCAGTGCGATCGCAACGTCTCGGAGACGGCGCGCCGTCTCAACATGCATCGGCGCACGCTGCAGCGGATCCTGGGCAAGCACGCGCCCCGCGAACACTGATCACGGCGCAACTCCTGCTCAACGCCTTGGCGTTGGGCATGGCCTATGCGCTCGTGGCGCTGGGCTTCGTTCTCGCTCTCAATGCTGCCGGCGCCGTCAACTTCGCTCATGGCGATCTTGTCGTGCTGGGTGGTGCGGCGGCTGTCGTCGCGGGTTTGTGGACCGGTCTGCCGGGACCGATCCTGTTGCCGCTCGTGGCCCTGGCGCTCGGCATTGCGGGCATCGTTGCGGCGCGCGTCGCGATCCTGCCGATGGCCTCCCGTCGACCCGAAGCGACGTTCGTTGCCACCATCGCGCTTGCCGCGATGATTGAGCAGGGACTCACGGTCACGATGGGCGCTGCGCCGCGCACCGCGCCGCCGCTGTTGGGGACCGGCGCTGTCGAGGTCGCCGGTGTCGTGCTCGGCCGTCAACCGCTCGCCATTGTGATTGTCGGCGCGATGCTGGTTGTAGCGATGTGGTTTCTGCTGGAACGCACGCAGACCGGGCGGCGCATGCGGGCCGTCTCAGCTGACCGTCACATGGCGCGGGCGGTGGGCATCCCCGTCGCGCGTTATGTCGTCCTGTCGTTGGCGCTGGCCGGCGCCTTGGCCGGCATCGCGGGCTTTCTGCTCGGCCATCAGTTCCTCGTGGCGCCGACCCAGGGCGCTGGTCACATGTTGAAGGCCTACATCGCAGTCGCGATCGGTGGCTGGGGCAGCGTGCCGGGGGCTCTGCTGGGCGCGCTGGGCATCGGCGTGTTCGAGACCTTCGTGTCGGCAGCCGTTGGCGATGCCTGGGCCTCGGCAGCGCTCTATCTCGCCGTGCTTGCGGTGCTGATCCTGCGGCCGCAGGGCCTGTTCGGCGAGCCGGTTGGCCGACGTGCCTGAGGCGGGCCTCTGACATGCGACCGCTGGGCAGGTTCTGGCTCGCCATCCTTGTCCTGCTGCCGGCCGTGGCGCTGCTCGTGCTGCCGCCGTTTGGCCAGCGCATGGCGATTCTGGTCGGCATCTATGCCTTGATGGGCGTTGGCTATCAGGTCGTCTTTGGACAGCTCGGTGCGCTCAACCTGGCGCAAGGCGCACTGTTCGGCGTTGGCGCCTACACCGTTGCGTTGACGGCGCCGACCTTGGGGCTGCTGTCGCTGCCTCTGGCGATGCTGGCGGCCGCCCTGCCGGCGGCGATCGTCGCGGGGCCAATGCTGCGCCTGCAGTCGCACTATTTTGCGCTGGCGACACTCGCGCTCGCGTCGCTGATCCATCTGGCGGCGGTCCATGCCGAGAGCCTGACCGGCGGCGCCAACGGGCTGGCGGGGTTCACGGCGTCGCTGCCGCGCGGACCGATCCTGTTGGTCGTCGTCTGGCTTTGCCTGATCGCCGTGATCCTCGTGCAGGCCCGTCTTTTCGCCGGGCCGATGGGCGAACAGGCGCGGCTGCTGCGTGAAGCGCCGTTGGTGGCCGCCACCAGCGGTATCGATGGTGGGCGCTGGCGCCTTGCGGCATTCGTGGCAGGCAGTGCCCTGGCGGGGCTCGCCGGCGCTTTCTCGGCGGCCGTGAGCGGTGTTGTTTCGCCCGAGGTGACCGGCTTCTCGATCATGGTGCTCTGTCTCACCTCCGTGGTGCTGGGCGGAGCGCGCCATCCGATGGGCGCGGTCCTGGGTGCGATGATTGCCGTTTGCCTGCCCGAGCTGCTGCGCGACCTGCAGGGCGCGTGGCTGTTCGCCTACGCTGCCGCGACGCTGCTGGTCGTACTTTGGGCGCCTGAAGGGCTGGCGGCCCTGATCGATCGCCGGCGTGGCGTCCGGGCTGAGCTGCCGGCATCGCCTATCCTTCCGGTGAACTTGGAGATTGTCGATGGACCGCAGCGACTCATCCTGGACGGTGTCTCCAAGCGCTTCGGGGGCGTGGCTGCCTTGCAGGACGTTTCTTTCATGCTGGAGCGTGGCGAAACGGTCGGCCTGATCGGTGCCAACGGATCGGGCAAAACGACGCTTCTGAACGTGATCGGGGGGCTCGAACGTGCCGATGGCGGCACGATCACGCTCGACGAGCGCCGCATCGACCATCTCCCTCCCCACGCCATCGCGCGTGCCGGCGTCGGTCGCAGTTTCCAGAGCCTCGCATTGGCAAGGGATACGCGTACCGCCGATATCGCGCGCGCCATCGCGACCGGCGCATCGTTCCTGTTGCTCGACGAGCCGGCAGTGGGTGCGACCGACCATGAGCGGACCGAACTCGCAGGCTTGATTGCGCGGCTGCGTGCGGCCGGTCGTGGCGTATTGATCGTCGATCACGATATCGAGCTGCTGTCGCGGACCTGCGATCGCTTGATCTGTCTCGATCGGGGCGCTGTGATTGCAATCGGCCGGCCTGCCGAGGTCCGCGCCAATCCCGTGGTGCGCGCCAGTTTCCTCGGCGTCGAAAAGGCCGCGGCATGAGTGCGCCTGTCCTGCAGATCGGCGGACTTGCGCTCGCACCCGGCGATATCGTGGCGCTGCTGGGCGGCAACGGCGCCGGCAAGACCAGCCTGTTCGAGACGATCCTCGGCTTCCGCACGTCAACGAGGCCCGTTCATCTGTTCGGTCGGAACGTGTCGGCCTGGCCGGTCGAGCGGCGCGTGCTGGCAGGCATTGGCTATGTGCCCGAAGGGCGTCGCGTCTTCGCAGGCCTCACGGTGCGCGAGAACCTCGAAGCCTCTTCGTCTCTCGTGCCCGCCGACCGACGGCGGCGGGTCGAGGAAATGCTGGCGATGTTCCCCATGCTCGGCGAGCGGCCGGAGGCGCGCGCCTGGCTGCTGTCGGGTGGTCAGCAGCAGATGCTGGCACTGGCGCGTGCGTTGATGAACAGGCCGCGCCTGCTGCTGCTGGATGAGCCGACGCTCGGTCTTGCACCGCTCGTGGTCAGCGATCTGCTCGGCCGGCTCGGTCCCATGACGTCGGAAGGCATGGCAATCCTGATTGGAGAGCAGCGCGCAGGCCTCGTGCTCGGCGTTGCCCAACGCGGACTGGTCTTGAGCCGCGGCCGCATCGTGCGCTCCGGTACGGCGTCCGAACTCGCTGCCGATCCAACTCTTGCCGACCTGATGGCCGGAGGTTGATCAGGCCCGCCTGCTCTGGGCGTTCCAGTACTGTTCGAGGTTCGAGATCAGCGCCGGGCTGAAATGGCAGTAGGCCTGCTCGCGCGCATAGAGCGCAGCGTAGCGGCGGAAGAGATCGAGCGGTTCCGCCGAGAGGCGTAGCGCACGACGGTTGCCGATGGCGCCGACAGCGCCCGATCCTGTCAGCCGGTCGATGACCTTGACGATCGTGGCGTCGATCTCGGCCGGGGCCACGACCTCGTCGCAGATCATGCGACCGATATCTGAATCGCAGTCGATGCGGCGCTCGTACATGATCGCCTGGCGGGCGAGGCGGTCGCCGACGAAGCGCGCGAGGCGGAGATTGGCCATCGCCGGGATGATGCCTTCCTTGCGTGCAGGCAGGGTCATGTAGGCATCGCGGCCGGCGATGTTGAAGTCGGTCGCCAGCAGGATCTGGCAGCCTCCGCCGATGGCGAAGGTCTCGACCGCCGAGATCCAGAGCTTTTCGATCGAGTCGCCGGCGACTTCATCGGGCGAGACATCGGGCCGGGCGACGCCGCGGAACATCTTGTTCACAAAGCCCAGGTCGCGGACCAGGAACCACAGGAACGGAATCTTGCCGTAGTAGAGGTGCGTGAGGTTGATGCCGGCATTGTAGACGCGGCGGCCGGCATATTTGCCTTCCGGCACGACGTCGCCGCGCAGCACCGCGACCTCGCTCTGCCGGTCGAGGATACAGACATCGGCGCCGATCTCGGTGGCGGTCTGGGTCGAATTGTCCTCGGAGTTGAGGAAGCGGCGATTGGCCAGCAACAGCACCGCCGCCTTGCCTTGGCGTTCGACCTTCGCAAAACCGAGGTCGAGCTTGCCGTCGCGCTGGAACTTGGCGAGGGCGTCCGCCGATTCCTCGCGCGGCAGCAGCATCGCGTGGCAGAGGTGCATTCCGCAGCCGGGATCGGCCAGGAACTGGTTACAGAGAATGCCCTGGTCGATCTCCACGCCTTCCTTTTCGGACTGGCGCAGCTCGGCTTCGGCCGCGACTTCGGCGCGGGTCGGGGCGAGGCCCGGCACCAGGTCGGCCGCGTCGTAGACCAGCCGCTCGACGCGCACGAACTTGGTCCGGTTGGCGGTCAGTTTGTCGTAGATCGAAATGGCGTAGCGGCGCAGGAAGGCGAACCGGGCGTCGCGTGCGGCCTGTTTCAGCGCCTCCGCTTCGGCGTGAGTCTTGTCGTCGCGTTGCGGCTTGGGCGGGAGCTGGGCGAGCTTGCCGTCGAGATGCCGCCAGTAGGCGGTGAAACGCGGACCGTCGAACTCGAAGTCACCGCCGTCGGGAACCGGAATCGACTCGACCGGTGGCGAAATTACCGACCCCATGATGCCGACGCTTCCTGCCTAAAGATTCTTTGGCGAAGATTTTTTGGAGCGGGCGACGGGATTTGAACCCGCGACCTACGGCTTGGGAAGCCGACGCTCTACCCCTGAGCTACACCCGCGCTGACAACATTCTAGCCCGCGGTTGCGCTCGAGGTCCAATCGTGTATCTCAAGTCGATGCTGGACGAGATCATGACCGTCGAAGAACGCGCCGTCGTGGCGCGTGCCCGGGCGTTTGCCGAAGAGCATGTCGCCCCGAACGCCGCCCGCTGGGAGTGGGACCGGCACTATCCGCTGGAGACGATCAAGGCGGGCTGTGCGCAGGGCTTCAACACGATCGAGCTGGCCAAGAAGCATGGCGGCCAGGGGCTGTCGTTCTCCTGCAAGCTGCGCGCCTTCGAGGAGATCGCCAAAGCCGACTTCGCTTTCGCCTTCGCCATGATCAATCATCACAATGCCTGCGCACGATTTGCCCGCGACGGCCAGCCGGCGCATGTCGCGCGCCTGCTGCCACGCATGCTGACCGGCGACCTGATCGGTTGTGCCGGCCTCAGCGAACCCGGTGTCGGCAGCGATTTCGGCGGGCTGGAAATGGAAGCCGTTCGCGTCGACGGTGGCTGGAAGTTGAACGGCGCCAAGGCGTGGATCACCAATGCCGCGGTTGCAGGCCTGTCGGTCGCTTACGCGCAGACCGACAGGGCGAAGGGCTACCGTGGCATCGCCTGCTTTGCCATCGAGGCGGAACGGCCGGGCTTCCATCGCGAAAAGCCGTTCGAACTGCATGGCGGCCACGCCATTGGCGTCGGTGGCTTTTGGCTGGTCGATTATTTTGCGCCGGACGAAGCAATGCTACATCCGCCGGGCCAGGCTTTCAAAGCTGCACTTGCCGGCATCAACGGTGCGCGCGCCTACGTCGCCGCCATGTGCTGCGGCATGCTGCAGGCTTCGCTCGAAACGGCGGTGCGCTACACGCAGCAACGCAAGACCTTCGGCCAGCCGGTGCTGGACCATCAGGGCGTGCGCTGGAAGCTTGTGGACGCGGCGACCGATCTCGAAGCCGCGCGGCTTCTCACCTATCGCGCTGCTCGTTTGATCGACGAGGGCGCCGATGCTGTCCTGCCGGCGGCCTATGCCAAGAAGTTCGCCACCGACATGGCCGTTCAGCGCATCGCCGATTGCATCCAGGCGATGGGCGCCAACGGCCTGCGTGCGGACTATCCGCTGGCGCGTCATCTCGCGGGCGCCAAGATCGCGGCCTACACCGACGGCTCGATCGAGATGATGAACGAACGCATCGGCGCCGGCCTCGGCCAGGTGTTCGGCGTCGCCAAAGAGGCGGGCGCTTGATCCTCTCGACCGTCGAGATGCACACGGGCGGCGAGCCCACGCGCATCATCGTCGACGGTTGGCCGGTCTTTTCCGGCAAGACGCTGCTCGACAAGCGGCGTGAGGCGAAGGAGCGTTTCGATCACCTGCGCCGTGGTTTGATGCTGGAGCCGCGCGGCCACGATGGCATGTACGGCGCGCTGCTTGTCGAGCCCGATCATCCCGACGCCGATCTCGCCGTGCTGTTCATGCACAACGAGGGCTACAGCACGATGTGCGGCCACGCGACCATCGCTTTGGCGCGATGGGCGGTCGAAAGCGGAAGGGTGGCGCGCACCGAGCCCGAGACTGTCGTGCGCCTGCAATGTCCCTGCGGCCTGGTGACGGCGCGTGTGGCGGCCGACGGCACGGTTCGCTTCGAGAGCGTGCCGGCCTTTGCCTATGTGCTGGACCGCATCGCGCCGACCGTGACCTGGGGGCCGGTGATGATCGACATCGCCTATGGCGGCGCTTTCTACGCGATCCTGGCCGCGGACTCGATCGGGCTCGATCTCCGGACGTCGCCGATGCGGGCCATCGTCGATGCGGGCGAGGAGATTGCGTTGGCGGCGGCCAAAGCCATTCCGATCGAGCATCCGTCGGAGCCCGACCTCGCCTTTCTCTACGGCACGATCCTGACCGATGGCGGCGACGGTGCGAACGGACAGGCGAGCCGCAACGTCTGCATCTTCGCAGGCCGCCAGATCGACCGCAGCCCGACCGGCAGCGGAGTCACCGCCCGCATGGCGCTGATGGCGGCGCGGCGGCAAGTTCGTGCCGGCGAGGAACGGCTATTCGAAAGCTGCACCGGCGCCCATTTCAGTGGCCGCATCGTGCGCGACGCGCCGGCCGTTGGCCCGCGCAAGGCGGTGATCGTCGAGGTCGGCGGCCAGGCCCATATCACCGGTGAAAGCCGGTTTCGTTTCGACGCCGACGATCCATTGCGGGAGGGATTCTCATTGTCATCCTGAGCGTAGCGAAGGATCTCATGCCCGTGGCAAGTGGTGATGAGGTCCTTCGCTGCGCTCAGGACGACAGAGCTGATCTCAAGCGTTGTGCGCGCGCTTCAGCGCCTGGTCGAGATCGTCGAACAGGTCGTTTGCTTCCTCGACGCCGACGGACAGACGCAGCAGGTCGGGCGGGCAGGGTGTGCCGGGGCCTTCGATGCTGGCGCGATGTTCAATCAGGCTTTCGACGCCACCCAGCGATGTCGCCCGCTTCCAGAGTTCGACTCGCGCCGCCGTCGCGATGGCGGCGCGCTCGCCGCCTTTCACGCGCACCGACAGCATGCCGCCGAAGCCGCCGGTCATTTGGCGGGCCGCGACCTGATGGCCGGCGAAGGACGGCAATCCAGGATAGAGCACCTCCGCTACCATCGGATGGGCAGCAAACTTTTCGGCGAGTGTCTGGGCCGAGCGGCAAGCCCAGGCGACGCGGGGAAAGAGAGTCCGCATGCCGCGCATCAGCAGCCACGCCTCAGTCTGTCCGAGGATCGTGCCGAGTTGCGCGCGGATGGTGCGGAGCTTTGCCCAATAGGCGTCGTCACGCGCGCCGACCAAGGCGCCGGCAATGATGTCGGAATGTCCGTTCAGATACTTGGTGGCGGAGTGCATGACGATGTCGGCGCCATGCTCTATGGGGCGCGTCAACACCGGCGTCGCCACCGTCGAATCGACGCCCAGCAGCGCGCCAGCCTTGTGCGCGATCTCGGCGATCGCGGCGATATCGGCAACGCACCAGGTCGGGTTGGCTGGCGTCTCGATCCAGACCAGTTTGGTGACGCCGGGCTTCACGGCGGCGGCCACGTCATCTGTGCGGGCGGCATCGACGAACTCGATCTTCAAGCCCCAATGGGTGGCGAAGGTCATCAGCCAGTTGCGCAACGCCCAGTACATGACCTTCGAGGCCACGACATGGTCGCCCGGTGCGAGCGCGAGGAAACAGGCGGTGGCAGCGCTCATGCCCGAGGAGAAGATCAGAGCCTTGGCACCGCCTTCCAGAGCCGCCAGGGTTGTCTCGGCCTGATCGAACGTGGGATTATCGGCGCGGGCGTAGATGCGGCCGGAGCGATAGCCGTTGTCCTCGTCCCTTAAATACGTGCTCGCCATGTGAATGGGCGGTACGACGGCTTTGGTGATCGGATCGATCCAACCCATGGCTTGCGCTGCGAGCGATGCGGGAGCAAAGGTCTTTTCGGACATCCGGACACCATAGTTCACGAGCGTGGCGCGTTGGCCAGCTTACAGGTTGCTTACGGCAATCGCGCCTTTATAGCGCATCGTCGCATCGGCAACGGAGATGCACTAGTATCTTCATTCGTGCTGTGTTGCCTACACGCTAGAGATGTATTGAACGAAGGTTGTCGGAAAGGCCGCAACCCATTTTCTGGGGGACAGTGCATGGACGTTCAAGCCCTGACTCAATCGAAGCCGCTTCAGACTGCCGGCCGTGGTGATCGCGTGGCGCGTACGCGCGAAGCCATCGTCGCCTCCGCTCTTGCCCTCGCTGCCGCGGGGCAGGTCGCACCGATCGTACGCGACATCGCGCAGATGGCCGGCGTATCGGCACGCACGGTGTTCCAGCATTTCGCCGACACCGCGGAACTCTACGTCGCCGTTCTCGGTCGTGTGCTCGCCGCTCTGGTCGGTGAAGCGCCCGAGCTGGCCGGTGGCTTCGCCTTCGAGGAGCGCATCAACTATCTGGTCAGCCAGTGCGCCGATCGTTACGAGCAGTTGCGTCCGATGTGGACCTTCGTGGAGACTCTGCAGCGCCGCTCCACCGAGGCCGCTGACATGATCGCCCAGATCTACAGCGCGAACACCGCGCTCCTCTCGCAGGCCTTCGCCACCGAACTGGCAGAGATGCCGGCTGAGTCGCGCGAGCGGACGCTGACGGCGCTGGCTTTGGCGGTTGCGCCGGAGAGCTGGGTCGTGCTGCGTCAGCGGCTCGGCCTGTCGGTCGAGCAGTCGCGCGACGAACTCAAGTTTGTCGTGAAGTCCGTGTTCGCGAACGAGACGGCGCGCCGTTAACTGCGGCCCGCTTCGCCAGCGCCTCGAGCGCTGGATCGTGCAAACCGAGGTCGCCCATATGGGCGACCGTATTCAGCACATAGTCGAGGTTGGTCCCGGTGGCGCCGCGTCCACGGCGTACCAGGGCCGCTGCCGTAGCAAGCGGCAGTTTGCCGGCAAACTGC
>CALROF020000111.1:0-20338 GCA_943369775.1 Reyranella massiliensis 521 | reverse complement strand
GCGCCGCGACGAGGAAAAACGCGCGGCCACAAACCAGCGCGGCGCCGGCGAATTCCGGGAAGAGGACTTCCCGGAGTTGGCGAAATAGCGAGGGACTTTTAGGGGCCTATGAGAGGCAGCACGGACCGGATAAACTGCCCCCATGCTTCTCCTGATCGATAACTACGACAGCTTCACCTACAACCTCGTCCACTTCCTGGGCGATCTCGGCGCGCACTGCGTCGTCCATCGCAACGACCAGATCACGGTCGACGAGGCGCTGGCGCTGAAGCCGGCGGGCATCGTGCTGTCGCCGGGCCCCTGCACGCCCAACGAAGCGGGCATCTGCATGGACCTCATCAAGGCTGCTGCCAAGGAGCAGGTGCCGCTGTTCGGCGTCTGCCTCGGCCACCAGGCGATCGGCCAGGTGTTCGGCGGCAAGGTCGTGCGGGCGCCGACGCCGATGCACGGCAAGCTGTCGGGCGTGCAGCACAAGAACCAAAGCGTGTTCGAGGACGTGCCCTCGCCCTTCCAGGCGACGCGTTATCACTCGCTGATCGTCGACCGGAAGGATTTCCCCAAGGACCTCGAAGTCACGGCCGAGACCGGCGAGATCATCATGGGCCTGCGCCACAAGACCCTGCCGATCCACGGCGTGCAATTCCATCCCGAGAGCATCGCCTCGGAGCATGGTCATAAGATCCTGGAGAATTTCCTGAAGATCGCGGGTGACCATCCCTCGCAACAGAATAAGAAGAAGGCGGCCTAGCGACGAATGTTCAATCGTCGGCTCTTCCTCCTTTCCTCCACCTCCGTCGCCGTCGCACCGGCGGCCTTCGCTCAGGCTTGGCCGACGAAACCGATCCGGATCATCGTTCCTTTCCCGGCAGGCCAGGCGACCGACATCCTGGCACGGCTGATGGCCGATCAGCTCACCAAGTCGCTGGGCCAGCAGGTGATCGCCGAGAACCGTCCTGGCGCCGGCGGCCAGATCGGCGCCGACGTCGCCGCCAAGGCCACGCCCGATGGCTACACCCTGCTGATGGTGACCATTTCCACCCACGGCATCAGCCCGGCGCTCTATCCGAAACTGCCCTATGATCCGCAGAAGGACTTCGCGGCGATCGCCAATATCGGGCTGACGCCGCAGGTCCTGATGACCAGCCTGAAGAGTGGCATCAACTCCGTCGCCGATCTCGTTGCCAAGGCAAAGGCCGGCGCCGACCTCAACTACGGCTCCTCCGGCAACGGCTCGGCGAGCCATCTCGCGGTCGAGATGCTGAAGAATGCGGCCGGCATCAAGCTCACGCACGTGCCCTTCAAGGGAAATGCCGAGGCGCAGCTTGCTTTGCAGAGTGGCGACATCCAGCTCCTGTCCGATGCCATCCCCGGCGCCGTCGGTCCGGTCCGAGCGGGCAAAGTTAAGGCCATCGGCATCGCCGATGAACGCCGCTCGCCCTTCCTGCCCGAGCTGCCTACGGTCGCCGAACAAGGCATCTACGGTGTCGTCGCGGTCGGCTGGATCGGCCTCTCGGCGCCGGCGCGCACGCCGGAGCCAATTCTCGACAAACTCAGTGCCGAAGTGATGCGCATCCTCAAGGACCCGGAGGTTCTCGAGAAGATGAAGGGCCTCTCCTTCGTGCCCGCCAAGGAATCGCGCCAGGAGTTCGAGGCTTATATCGCCATCGAGAACACCAAGTGGCGCAAGATCGTTCAGGATGCAGGCGTGAAGATCGAGTGAGGAGGTCCGCGATGGCCATCACGATGGAAGCCACCACGACGGATACGACGAAATGGCGGAACGGTGTGACGGTCGTCCGCGCCGAAGCGCAAAGGGCAGCAAAGTACAGTACTGGTGGGACGGGACGCACGACCGTCTTCGACTATTCCGGTACCGGCGGCGAGCGAACCTGGATCGGCACGGTAACGCTGGCGCCCGGCACGAGGACCGGCACCCATCATCACGGTCGCCACGAGGTTAGTATCTATATCGTGAAGGGCTGCCTCGAGATCCGATGGGGCGAGCAACTGGAGTATGTGGCGGACCTCGAACTGGGCGACTTCGCCTATTTCGCGCCGTTCGTCCCGCACCAGGAATTCAACACGCACACGGTCGATACAGTCGATCTGATTGCGATACGGAGCGACAACGAGAGGATCGCCATCCCTCTCGCGGACACCCCCGTCGATCGGCCGGAAGCGGTCTACTAGCGGACGCGATCAGTCCGCAGATTCGCCCTACTCCAGCACTGCGGCATGTCCGTCGCTCGGGCCCTTAGCCTTCTTCAGCAGGAGCACCAGAGGCAAGGCAAACAGCGCCACCAGCATCATCAGCTTGAAGTCGTTGGCGTAGGCCACGACGCTCGCCTGCCTGGTGACCTCGGCATTGAGCACCGCCTTCCCCACCGTCGTCGCCATGTTCCAGAAATGCGACGGGCCGATCTGGCCGAGCGCATCGTTGAACGGCGTCACGTGGCCCGCCAGCTCGGCATGGACGAGCTGCGTGTTGCGCGTCAGCAGGAAGATCACCAGCGAGATGCCGATGCTCGAACCCATGTTGCGCATCAGGCTGTAGAGCGCCGTGCCTTGCGTGCGTAGATGGGCCGGTAGGGTTGCGAAGGTGATGGTTGAGAGCGGCACGAACATGAATCCGAGCCCCATGCCCTGCATCACGCCAGTGCGGATCAGAGTCCATTCCGAGACATTGGGCGTGAAGCGCGTCATTTCCCACAGGACTTCGGCCGTGATCAGCAGGCCCACGACCAGCAGGATCCTTGGATCGACCCTGTTGATGATGCGACCGACCGGCATCATGGCGAACATCGTGCCGATGCCGCGCGGCGCCAGCACCATGCCGGCGGTGATCACCGGATAGCCCATCAGGTTCTGCAGGTAGGGCGTGATCAGCGCCAGCGAGGCCAGAAGGATGATGCCGACCACGAAGATGAAGCAAAGGCCGACGGAGAGATTGCGATCCTTGAAGATCGCCGGGTCGATGAACGGCTGCTTCACCGTGAAGGTCTGGATCAGGAACAGGTAGAAGGCGAGCGCGGCCACCACGGCCTCGATCACGATCTCGGTCGACGAGAACCAATCCAACTGCTCGCCGCGGTCCAGCATCATCTGGAACGACCCTATGGCGATGCTGAGCATCGCAAAGCCAAACCAGTCGAAGCCGCCTTTGCGAGTCTCGGTTTCGGACAGATACGCGGACAGCCCCAGGAACGTCAGGATGCCGATGGGGACGTTGATGTAGAAGACCCAGCGCCAGTTGTAGACCTCGGTCAGCCAGCCGCCGAGCGTCGGTCCCAGGATCGGTCCCACCATGACGCCGACGCCCCACATGGCCATCGCCGAGCCATGCTTTTCCTTCGGATAGGAGTCGAGCAGCACGGCTTGCGACAGCGGCACCAGTGAAGCGCCGAACAGGCCTTGCAAGAGACGGAACAGCACCATCTCGGGCAGCGAAGTTGCAATGCCGCACAGGACGGATGCGCCCGTGAAGCCTGCAACCGCGATCTGGAACAGCCGCTTGCGGCCAAGTCGTTGCTCCAAGAAGCCCGTGACCGGCGTCGCGATGGCAGCAGCCACGATGTAGGACGTCAGCACCCAGTTGATCTGGTCGGTCGTCGCCGACAGCGAGCCTTGCATGTAGGGCAGCGCCACGTTGGCGATGGTCGTATCCAGCGCCTGCATGATCGTGGCCAGCATGACGCAGAGCGTCAGCAGCACGACATGGCGTGGCTCCGAGCCCACCGAAGCGGAGGCCGCCGAGGACATGGTTAGAGTCCGATGGCCTGCCGGGCGCCGTCGAACAAGTCGGCGATCTGACGATGATGCCCGGTGTCGATCTCGACATAGGCGCTCATGCCGGTGCGCAGCGGCGGTGCATCGGTTGGCATCTCGACCTTCAGCCGGATCGGCACGCGCTGCACCACCTTCACCCAGTTGCCAGTCGCATTTTGCGGCGGCAGCACCGAGAACTCCGCGCCCGTCGCTGGGGCAAGGCTCGTCACCGAGCCACGCCATTCGCGGCCGGGATAGGCGTCGATGGTGATGGTCGCGACAGCGCCCGGCTTCAGGTAGGTGAGATCGGACTCCTTGGGATTCGCTTCGACCCAGACATCGGCCGAGGAGACGAGGCTGAACGCCGCCTGCCCTGCCGGCAGATACTCGCCGACCTGCAGCGCATCGACGTTGGTCACGATGCCGGGAATGGGCGCTAGGACGGTGGTTCGTGTGAGATCGCGGCGCGCCTTATCAACCTGCGCCTGGGCGGCAAGGAAATTTGGATGGTCTTCGATCCGCCCATTGGCATTGCCACCGAGCTGGGCCAGTGCCGCCTCGGCGTCATGCTGCGCCATGCTGAGACGCTCGCGCGCGGCATCGACGTCCCGCTTGGCCTGATCAAAGGTCGCCTGCGCCGACACGCCCCGCTTCAGCAGATCCTGCTGGCGCTGCGCTGTCGTTTCATAGAAGCCAACATCGGTCTTGGCCTGCTCGATCTGCGCCACCTTCTGCCGATAGGTCGCCTGCTGGGTGGTGATCTGGTTGCGTACGGTGCCGAGGGTCGCTTCCGCGCCTGCCAGAGCGATCCGGAACGGTTCCTGGTCGAGAGTGAACAGGACATCGCCCTTCTCGACCTTCTGGCTTTCGTGGACGGCGACGTTTGCCACGATGCCGGAAACGTCCGTGGCAACCGTCAGTTTGCCGGCATGGACGTACGCATTGTCGGTCGACACATAGCGTCCGCCCGTCATGTAGACGAACAACCCGGCAGCCAGCACGAGGACCGGCCCTAGCATCAGCAGAAAGCGGCGTAGGTTCTGCGGTCGGCGCAGTTTCAGCCGGGAGAGAATCGATGCGCCTGCCGGAGCTGGCACGGAAGCCGGTTCAGGTGCCGGAACCTCGTCGGCGAGGTCGGTGCGCCGGAAGGAGTTTCTGTTAGCCATTGCTTGCTCTCCTGTCGCCGGCGTTCGTCGTCAACCTGCCGAGAAGGTTGCCCTTCATGCTGGACAGGATGGCGAACAGCCGGTCGCGATCTTCTTCGCTGACGCCTTCGAGGGCTTCGCCGCGCGTCACCGCGCCGACGGCGAAGATCTCGCCAAGCAGCGGTGGGGCCTTGTTGGTGAGGTGAAGCTGTCGAATGCGGCGGTCCGTCGGGTGTGCCCGACGCTCAACCAGACCCATCTCCTCCAGCCGGTCGAGCAGGCGCGTCAGCGTAATGGGCTCGACTTCCAGGATGTCGGCCAGGCCGCTCTGCTGGATGCCCTCGTTGCGCGCCAGGTGAGCCAGCACCTGGCACTGCGAGCGCGTCAGCCCGAGATCTTTCGCATTCTGCTCGAAGCGCTTGCGCATGAGCCGCGCCACGTCATGCAGCAGGAAGCCGATATTGCGCTCGGGCAGTTCCATAATTTCTCCTAAGGCCGCTTAATATAAGCTTGCTTATTATATTTACAAGCAACGACAATCCGGAGAAATTAGTATTAAGAATCAGTAAGTTAGAATGGATTCTTAACTTGCGACGCCGAACCCTGCGCGCTGGATCGCCTTGGAGATGGCGGCCAAGTCGGCCTCCGCCGGGAGACGCATCTCCCCGCTCTTCAGGTCGACGGAGAGAGGCGCGGTACCTGCGCCGGTCGCGGCACGCGTGACGGCCTTTACGCAGCCGTCGCAATCCATGCCGGTGACCTTGAGGATGAGTTCTTGAGCCATGTGATATAGCTTCGCGCCCGCCGGCTGGACCGGCAAGGGACAAATCAACACGGTGTTCTTCCGGTGAGTGGCGATATCGACGATTTTCGGGGCCTTCTGGCCAAGGTAGGCAATGGCGAGCCGCTCGGCATCGACGAGGCAGAGCGCGCCTTCGACATCATGACCAGCGGCGATGCCACACCTGCGCAGATGGGTGCCTTTCTAATGGGGCTCAAGGTGCGTGGAGAAACCGCCGAAGAATTGGCCGGCGGCGCCCGCGCGCTGCGCACCAAGGTGCTGCGGGTGAAGGCGCCCGATGGCACCATCGATATCGTGGGCACCGGCGGTGATCACCACGGCACCTACAATGTCTCCACCTGCTCCGCTCTAGTCGTGGCCGGCGCTGGCGTCCCGGTCGCTAAGCATGGCAACCGCGCCTTCACCTCCAAGTCTGGCGCTGCCGACGTGCTAGGGGCGCTTGGCATCAACCTCGACCTGCCCATCGAAACGCTCGAACAGGCATTGGTCGAAGCCAAGGTCTGCTTCCTGATGGCGCCGCGCCATCACAGCGCTATGCGCAACGTCGCCGGCCCAAGGGTCGAGCTGGCGCCCTCACGCACCATCTTCAACCTGCTGGGCCCGATGTCGAACCCCGCTTTGGTCAAGCGCCAGCTCGTCGGCGTGTTCGATCGCCGCTGGCTCCGGCCCGTCGCCGAAGCGCTGGGCCAGCTCGGCCTGGAGCGCGCACTGGTCGTGCACGGCCAGGATGGGATGGACGAACTCACCACGACCACCACAAGCTGGGCGGCGTCGCTCGACAACGGCAAGGTGAGCGAAATCGAGATCGCTCCCGAGGATGTCGGCGTGAAGCGTGCCTCGCTTGCCGATCTCAAAGGGGGCGATCCGGAGCACAATGCCGAGGCCATTCACAAAGTGCTGGCGGGCGAGAAAAATGCCTTCCGCGACATCGTGGTGCTGAACAGCGCCGCGGCGATTATGGTGGCTGGCAAGGCTCGCGACCTGAAGGAAGGCGCAGCACTTGCCGTTGCCGCGATCGACAGCGGCAAGGCCAAGGACGCCCTGGAGACGCTGAAGAGGATCTGCGCATGAGCGACACGCTGACCAGAATCGTCGCCGACAAGCGCCGTCACGTCGAAGCGCGCAAGGCCAAGCGCACGCTGGCCGAGGTTGAAGATGCGGCACTGAAGGCCGACAAGCCGCGCGGCTTCGCTGCCGCCTTGAAGCGCACCATTATGTCGGGCCGCTATGGGCTGATCGCCGAGATCAAGAAGGCGTCACCCAGCAAAGGGCTGATCCGCGAGGACTTCGACCCCCCGACGCTCGCCCGCGCCTACGAGCGTGGCGGTGCGACCTGCCTCTCGGTGCTGACCGACGAGCCTTACTTCCAGGGCAAGGACGAATTCCTGGTGCAGGCGCGCAATGCCTGCGGCCTGCCGGTGCTGCGCAAGGATTTCATGATCGACCTTTATCAGGTCGCCGAAGCGCGGGCGCTGGGCGCCGACTGCATCCTTCTGATCATGGCCTGCCTCGACGACGAAATGGCGTCCGATCTCACCAAGCTCGCCCATCGCTGGGGGATGGATGTTCTGGTCGAGGTGCACGACGCCGCCGAACTCGAGCGGGCGCTACGCATCGACAGCGACCTGATCGGCGTCAACAACCGCAACCTCAAGACCCTCGCTGTCGATCTCGCCACGACCGAGCAACTCGCCCCGCGGGTGCCGCGTGATCGCGTGCTGGTCGCCGAAAGCGGCCTCGGCTCGCCGGCCGATCTTGCGCGCATGGCCAAGGTCGGCGCATCGGCTTTCCTGATCGGCGAGAGTTTCATGCGCAAGCCTGACGTCGAGGCTGCCGTGCGCGAGATCCTGGTGCGCGAGGCGGCATGAGGCGCAAGGCTGCCCTCACCCACTTCGACGACACCGGCAATGCGCGCATGGTTGATGTCGGCGACAAGGAAGTGACCGAACGCATCGCTGTGGCTCGCGCCAGCGTCACGATGCAGGCCGCAACCCTGAAGCTGATCCGGGAGAAGAAGGCCAAGAAGGGCGACGTGCTCGCCGTCGCACAGCTCGCCGGTATCATGGCCGCCAAGCGCACGCCGGAGCTGATCCCGCTCTGTCATCCGCTGTCGCTGTCGTCGGTCGATGTGAAACTGTCGCTCAATCCCAATCGCAAGGCCGTCGACATCGAGGCGACCTGCAAACTCAAAGGGCGCACCGGCGTTGAAATGGAGGCGCTCACCGCTGCCTCTGTTGCTGCCCTGACAGTCTATGACATGTGCAAGTCGGTCGACCGCGGCATGACGATTTCCGACGTGAAACTGCTGCACAAGTCCGGCGGCAAGTCCGGCACCTGGAGCGCTGGCTGATGCTTTCCGTTCGCGATGCCCATGCCCGCGTGATCGCTGCCTTCGAAACACTGCCGGCCGAGATGGTTTCGATCGCCGACGCCGCAGGCCGCGTCCTGGCAGCCGCGGCGACGGCACGCCTAACCCAGCCGCCGGCCAATCTCTCAGCGATGGATGGTTACGCGGTGCGCGCTGCCGACGCGCCCTCGGCACCAGCGACACTCACCCTGGTTGGCCAGGCACCGGCCGGGGGCTCCTACGATCAGGTTCTGAAGGCCGGCGAGACCGTGCGCATCTTCACCGGCGGGCCGCTGCCGCAGGGTGCGGACGCGATCGTGATTCAGGAAGACACAAAGGCCGATGGCGCGCAGATCACCATCCTCGAAGCGCCCCGCCCTGGCCGGCACATCCGCAAGGCCGGCCTCGATTTCAAGGCGGGTGACCAGCCGTTCCAGGTCGGCCGCACGCTCTCGACACGCGACGTGGCGCTCGCGGCGGCGATGAACCTGCCGTGGCTCTCCGTCCACCGCAAACCGAGGGTCGCGATCCTGTCGACCGGCGACGAGTTGGTGATGCCGGGCGAGCCGGTCGGGCGAAACCAGATTGTCTCCTCCTCGGGCATCGCGGTTGCGGCCTTGGTCCGCGGTTGGGGCGGTGATCCTACTCTGTTCGATATCGCCCGCGACGACGCCTCGCTGATCGAAAGCCGCATTGCCGCCGGCGCGCAGCACGATCTGCTGATCACCTTGGGCGGCGCCTCAGTCGGCGACCACGATCTCGTGCAGGCCGCACTCAAGGCACAGGGCTTTTCGATGGATTTCTGGCGCATCGCCATGCGGCCAGGAAAGCCGCTGATGTTCGCCGCCAGGGACCGCGCCCGCGTGCTCGGCCTCCCGGGCAATCCGGTTTCGACCATGGTCTGCGCCCTTCTATTCCTGAAGCCGGCCATCGAGCGGATGCTGGGCCAGTCGGGCGATCTGGTCGCGACGCAGCCGGCCCATCTTGCCGTCGATCTGAAGCAGAATGACCAGCGCGAGGACTATGTCCGCTCGACCCTGACACGCGCCGTCGATGGAAGCCTGACGGTCGAGCCACATCCCGTGCAGGACAGTTCCATGCTCTCCGTCCTCGCCAGTTCTAACGCCCTGCTGGTCAGGCCGGCGCACGACCCCGCCCGAACGAAAGGCGAAACCGTGCAGATTGTTGACCTTGCGAGGCTCCCCGGCGGCTACTGATCCCCGTCTTCCCCGGGATAACTTGACCCGGAAGAAGAACCAAACTAGAACATGCGTCGGGTTTCAGGATTTGTTCCGAAATCTGGTAGGCAGTCTGGGGAGAAGACGGTGTTAACCCGCAAACAGAACGAACTGCTCTTGTTCATCAACAAGCGCCTCAACGACGACGGCGTATCGCCCTCGTTCGACGAGATGAAAGAGGCGCTGCGGCTTAAGTCCAAGTCGGGCATTCACCGCCTGATCACCGGCCTCGAGGAGCGCGGCTTCCTGCGTCGCCTGCCGCATCGGGCACGCGCCCTGCAAGTGTTGAAGCTGCCGGATACGGCTGCCATGCCAGCTCCCAACGTCACCCCCCTGCTCGCCGACGCCCGCCGGGCCGGCTTCACGGAGGCACGCGAAGGCTTCGTTCCGCAGATCGTGCGGGGCGAACGCCTACCGCTCGCCGGCGCCATTCAGGCCGCCAACGAAGCGCAGGCGCTCAGTCTGCCGCTCTATGGTCGGATCGCCGCCGGTACGCCGATCGAGGCGCTGCGCGACAACTCCACCACGGTCGACGTGCCCGTCTCCCTGCTGGGCTCCGGCGCTCACTATTGCCTGGAGGTCCAGGGCGACTCGATGGTCGAGGCCGGCATCCAGAACGGCGACATCGCCATTATCCGGAGCGCCGATACCGCCGAGACCGGCGAGATCGTCGTGGCGCTGATCGACGATACCGAGGCGACGCTCAAGCGCCTGCGCAAGAAGGGCGCCTCGATCGCCTTGGAGCCTGCGAACCCAGCCTACGAGACGCGGATCTTCGGACCTGATCGCGTAAAGATCCAGGGCCGGCTCGCCGGACTCTATCGCCGCTACAACTGACGGTCCTGCTTTCGCTCACTGCGGTGCGCGGAGGTAACCGACTTCCCACCTGCGGACTGGATGGTCGAACGACGCCATCCCTAGTCTCGCGCATGAGCACCGAAGAAACCGCTGCCATCCGGCAAACCGCCCTCGACTATATCGAGGGCTTCTACGACGGCGACGCCTCGCGCATGGAGCAATCGCTCCATCCCGAACTCGCCAAGCGCATCGCCCATCCCGACCCGACGACAGGACGGTCGCATCTCGCAGAGATGAGCGCGCTCGTCCTGACCCAACTCACGCGCGCCAAGACCGATCGGCCGACGCCGGAGGCAGGTCGGCAGAAGTACATCACCGTACTCGACGTCTTCGAGAACGCTGCCAGCGCCAAGATCGTGGCGTCGACCTGGATCGACTACCTGCATCTGTCGAAGTTCAACGGACGCTGGGTGATCGTGAACGTGCTGTGGGAGATGAAGCCCGGCCAGCCCTTCACTCCCTACTGGTGACGGTCAGGCGCCCGGCGCCTTGACCCGCGCCGCCTGCCGCGAGGGGCTGTTGGGCACCCACGGCCGGTCGCCTCGCGCTGCATTGGCGGTCTCGCGTCGCACGCCGAGATCGTCGAGCCAGAGCGCCTGCGCGCCCTCCTTCCAGGCATCCCGCCTGTCGATCACTACGCGCGGACCGCGACAGCGTGCCTGCGCATCGACGGTGGCCAGCACGATATCAGCCGAGCCGCAGGCTTCGGAAAGGCGGCGCTCGTCGCTCACCAGCGCAATGCGCCACGGCCCTTTGCGCCAACGGCAAAGGCCGGTGTTGCAGCCAAGTCCCGTCGCCTGCTCCTCGGCGCTCACGGTCCAACGCTTGGCGCCTTCCTGCCCCTGCCGTCGCGCCCAGGTATCGCTCACGAACCTATCGGTGCGCGCCGATGCGACATGCACAACGCCGCGCTCGTCTCGCAGACCGAGCACGCGGCCATCCTCGCTCATCAGCAAATCGGGCGCTGGCGGCGGCCCAAGCAGCAGACCGATGGTAACAACCGGCAAGCCGGCATAGCGCCAACGCCGTCGCCACAGGCAGAGCCACAAGCCGCCGGCCGTCAGCAACCACAAGCTTGCGCCGGGCAACGACGGGACCAGGGTCGCGGCCTCGGGCCAGGAGGCCACGTAGCGGGCGATTGCATTCAGCCCTTCGACACCCCAGCCCATCGGCACAAGCGCAAGCTGCTCCAGCCCAAACGGCATCAACAGCATGGCCATCAGGCCCCAAGGCATGATCCAGAATCCCGTGAGCGGCACGCCCAGCAGGTTGGCGACAACGCCGAGCAGCGACAGCCGATTGAAGTGATAGGCGGCGAAAGCGCCGGTCGCGACCGAGGCGATCAAGGTGGTGAGCAGGCTGGCGGCGAGCGCGGCACCGAGACGCCACAACCATCGACGTTGCGAAAGTTCGGCGCGCTCGTGCAGGCGCCGACGCCAACCGGCAGCAGTCTCCCAGGCCGCAATCAAGGCCACTACGGCGGCAAAGGACATCTGGAACGACGCACCGGTCAGCGACTCCGGCGCGACCACTAGCACGATGACGGCAGACCAGGCGACAAGCCGCAACGACAGCGCCGTGCGATCGAGCAGGATGGCAAGCAGGGCAAAGCCCGCCATGGCGCAGGCCCGCTGCGCCGGCACCGGCGCACCTGCCAAGGCTGTATAGAAAAGCGCCGCCGCCAGGGCGAACACGGCGGCGACCTTCTTGGCGTCGATGCGCAGGGCCAGCGCCGGGATGAGGGCGATCCCATAGCGGACAATGCCCATCACCAGGCCAACCACAAAGACGATGTGCAGGCCGGAGATGGAAAGGATATGTGCCAAGCCCGAGTCCCGCATGGCCTGGGCGACGTCCTTGTCGACGGCCGTCTGCTCGCCCGTGAGCATCGCGGCGACCACGCCGCCTTCGGGGTTGGGAAGGGCCTTCAGGATGCGCTCCGTTATGTCGGCACGCAGTGCATCGAGTGTGCGGACGAAGCCGTCCGGTTGCCCCTTCTCGATGATGGTGGCTGGTGCCAAGGCATAGCCCACCGCACCGAGCTGCTGATACCAGGCAACCCGCTGGAAATCGAAAGCGCCCGGCGCTGCAGGCCCTGCTGGTGGCGACAGGTTGGCCAGGACCAGGAGCCGGTCACCGACAGTCAATGGTGGCGCGCCTCTGTTCAACGACACCCGCACCTTCAGCGGCATCATTTCGGGCGGCGGCACAAAGTTGCCCTTCAGGCGAACTGCCTCGAGGACGACGCGCACACCGTCCGGCAGCCGCTGGATGTCGGCCACCCTGCCCTCGACATTGATGCTGAAGAGCGGCCGGCTAAGCGTCGGTGCGGCAACGCTCGTCGTGCGCCAGGCAATCAGGCCGACCCCCGCCGATGCCGCCGCTGCGCCAATGGCCAGCGCACGGGCGAGACTGCCCGCAGGCGCGAGAAAAGCGGCCACGAACGATGCACCGCCAAGAGCAGGTCCCAACCACAAGGCAGGCTCGCTCGGCAGCTCGAAGTAAATGGCGATGCCCAACCCCATGGCAACGGGCAGCCAGAGCATCCAGCGGCCGCGCTCGGCATCGAGTTGCTGCAGGATCCAGGTGCGTGCCCCCGCCACGCCGTCTCCCTTTTGCCCCTGGCCGGTTGGCCAGTCCCACGTTTGACAGTGCAGGGACGCTCGCCTACCTACGGCGCGCTTTCGCGGCCTAAATGCGGCAAAACCCGCGCTTACCGACCCCCAAAGACCCTGGACAAATGACCGTCGTAACTCGCTTCGCCCCCTCGCCGACCGGCTTCCTCCATATCGGCGGCGCGCGCACCGCGCTCTTCAACTGGCTGTTCGCCAAGCATCATGGCGGCAAGTACCTGCTGCGCATCGAGGACACCGATCGCGCGCGGTCGACCGAACCGGCGATCGCCGCCATCCTTGACGGCCTGGGCTGGCTCGGCCTGCAGCACGACGGAGAGGTCACCTATCAGTTCTCGCGCGCGGCCCGCCACGCCGAGGTCGCCAACCAGATGCTGGCCGCTGGCAATGCCTACCATTGCTATTGCTCGCCCCAGGAGCTGGACGAGATGCGCGCGGCGCAAAAGGCCGCCGGCAAGCCAATGCGCTACGACGGCCGCTGGCGCGACCGCGATCCCAAGGAGGCTCCTGCCGGCGTAGCGCCGGTCATCCGTCTCAAGGCGCCGCAGACCGGCCAGACCGTCATCAAGGATCTGGTGCAGGGCGAGGTCACGGTCGAGAACGCGCAACTCGACGACATGATCCTGCTGCGCGCCGACGGCACACCGACCTACATGCTGGCGGTCGTGGTCGACGATCACGACATGGGCGTTACGCACGTCATTCGCGGCGACGATCACCTCAACAATGCCTTCCGCCAACTCCAGATCATCCGGGCCATGGGTTGGCCGGAGCCGGCCTATGCGCACATCCCCCTGATCCACGGTCCCGACGGCGCCAAGCTCAGCAAGCGCCACGGCGCATTGGGCGTCGACGCCTACCGCGACATGGGCCTCCTGCCGGCAGCGCTGCGCAACTACCTGCTGCGCCTGGGCTGGGGGCATGGCGACGACGAAATCATCTCGACCCAGCAGGCCATCGAGTGGTTCGACCTCGACGGCGTCGGCCGCTCGCCCTCGCGCTTCGACATGGCGAAGCTCGTCAATCTCAATGCGCACTATCTGCGTGAGATGGCGGACAAGGAACTGCTGCCGATGGTGCTGCCCCGCGTCGAGGAGAAGCTTGGCGCCAAGATCGATGCAATCGGCCTGGAGCGCGTCACACGCGGCATGAACGGTGTGAAGCAGCGGTCGCGCACCTTGATCGAGCTCGCCGACAATCTCGTCTTCTATGCCCGCGCTGGTGCACCGCCGATTGCCGACGACAAGGCCCGCGGCGTGCTGACGCCGGAGGCCAAGTCGCTGCTCGGCAAGCTCGCTGTTGCCTTGGAGGCCGATGCCGCCAACTGGGGTGAGAAGCAGGTCGAGGACGGGGTGCGCCGCTTTGCCGAAAGCATGGGCGTAAAGCTCGGCCAGGTGGCCCAGCCGCTGCGCGTAGCCCTCTCCGGTTCGACGGTGTCACCTGGCATCTTCGAGGTCGTTGCGATCCTGGGACCCGCCGAAACGCGCGCACGATTGCTGGCTGCTGCCGGATAGAAACACGCGCCGGATACGCGCAACCTCATGCTATGACTGCGCGCGTCTGGATCTGGCTTCTGTCGCTTTCCGTCTTGTGGGGCGGTTCGTTCTTCTTCGCCAAGGTAGCCCTCGGCGAACTGGCCCCCTTGTCGGTCGTGTTCGGTCGCGTGGCACTTGCCGCCATCGCCCTCAACCTCGTCCTGGCCCTGACAGCCACCAGCCTGTTCCAGCGCAAGGTGCCGTGGCGGAGCTTCTTCGCCATGGGCCTGCTGAACAATCTCGTGCCGTTCGCTCTGATTTTCTGGGGGCAGACGCAGATCGCCTCGGGCCTCGCCTCGATCCTGAATGCCACGACGCCACTCTTCACCTTGGTCGTGGCCCATTTCCTGACGCAGGACGAACGGATCGATGCGATCAAACTTGGCGCTCTGGTCATCGGCATTGGCGGCGTCGCCGTGCTCATGGGGCCAGATGCATTGGCCGGGAGTCACGGCACATTCGGCCAGCTTGCCTGTCTCGGCGCCGCGCTCTCCTATGCCTTCGCCGGAGTCTATGGCCGCCGCTTCAAGGCGATGGGTGTTGCGCCCCTTGATGCCGCTGCCGGCCAAGTCACGGCCAGTACCATGTTGATTCTTCCAATCATGCTGATCGTCGATCAGCCCTGGACGTTGCCGGTCTTTCCATCAGCAGCCGTATGGGCATCGCTGGCCGGACTGGCGTTGCTGTCGACGGCACTCGCATATGTCCTGTATTTCCGCATCCTTGCTGCTGCCGGCGCGACCAATCTTCTGCTCGTAACATTCCTCATTCCCGTGACGGCGATCCTGCTCGGCGCCTCGGTTCTCGGCGAACATTTGCTGCCCCGGCACTTCGCCGGCATGGCCCTGATCGGGCTCTCACTGGCTGCCATCGACGGCCGACTTTTAAGTTTCCTGCATACCGCGAAATAGCGGCCGGGCTGCACAATTGCGCCCTCCGGAGGGGCTTGTTAGGGTGCCGCCGAACCGGCGAGCAGCACCCGCAGGGTGCTCGAGCCTTGCCCGAATCGAGCTGAAAGAGTTCATCAAATGGCCAAATCGACCGCGACGCTGACCGACAACGAAACCGGCAAATCCTATGAAATGCCGATCATCCACGGCACTCTCGGACCGCGCTTGGTCGATATCCGTAAGTTCTACGGCGAATCCGGAATGTTCACCTATGATCCGGGCTTCACCTCGACTGGTTCGTGCGGATCGAAGATCACCTTCATCGATGGCGACGAAGGCATCCTTCTCCATCGCGGCTACAACATCGCCGACCTCGCCGAGCAGAGCGACTTCATGGATGTCGCCTATCTGCTGATGAAGGGCGATCTGCCGAACAAGACGCAGAAGGACAAGTTCGTCAAAGACATCACGAACCACACGATGGTTCACGAGCAGCTCAGCCAGTTCTATCGCGGCTTCCGTCGTGACGCCCATCCGATGGCGATCTGTTGTGGTGTCGTCGGTGCGCTCTCGGCTTTCTACCACGACTCGCTCGACATCAATGATCCGCACCAGCGGATGGTCGCCTCCTATCGCCTGGTCGCCAAGATGCCGACCATCGCCGCGATGGCCTACAAGTACTCCGTCGGTCAGCCGTTCGTGTATCCGCGCAACGACCTCTCCTATGCTGCGAACTTCCTGCGCATGATGTTCTCGGTTCCGGCCGAGGAGTACGAGGTGAACCCGATCGTCGAGAAGGCGATGGACCGCATCCTGATGCTCCACGCCGACCACGAGCAGAACGCGTCGACCTCGACCGTCCGCCTCGCCGGCTCCTCGGGCGCCAACCCGTTCGCCTGCATCGCCGCCGGTATCGCCTCGCTCTGGGGCCCGAGCCACGGTGGCGCCAACGAAGCCGTCATCAACATGCTGAACGAGATCGGCGGCAAGCAGAACATCCCGGGCTTCCTGTCCCGCGTTAAGGACAAGAACGACCACACCCGCCTGATGGGCTTCGGCCATCGCGTCTACAAGAACTACGATCCGCGCGCCAAGGTCATGCGCCAGACCTGCCACGAGGTGCTGACCTCGCTCGGCATCCAGCACGACCCACTGCTCGAGCTGGCCATGGAAATGGAGCAGATCGCCCTCAAGGACGATTATTTCGTCTCCAAGAAGCTCTATCCGAACGTCGACTTCTACTCGGGCATTATTTTCCGGGCGATCGGCATCCCGACGTCGATGTTCACCGTTCTGTTCGCAGTGGCGCGTACGGTCGGCTGGATCTCGCAGTGGAACGAGATGATCGAAGATCCGGACCAGAAGATCGGCCGCCCGCGCCAGCTGTACAATGGTCAGACCGAGCGGCCCTATAAGCCGCTGCATATGCGCGGATAAGCAAGATAAGTTCGCTATCCGGGAGGGAAGCGAGAAACATGGCGAGATCGTCATACGGGCCGCGCCGGGCAACGACTTGGACGGCCACCGAGAAGCAAAGGCCGATGCCGCGGATCGTGCGGCTCGGCCGGCCGGCCAACGACAACTTCCGGCAACCCGGATGGTTGACGCGTGCGGTCGTGCTGGGCCTTGCCGGCCTTCTCCTGACGTTCGTGCTGGTTGAGTGGCGCTTCTTCTGAGCGCCACTCGTGAGCTGGCCTTGTGGGGTCATTAGGCCGATCGCCTTGAACCGCTGATATTGCTGGTGCCTACTCCTCTGCATCCGTAGGGAGCCACCATGCAGATCAACGGCGTTGCTCATACATTCATCACGGCTGGTAACTTCGCGGCGGCCCGGGAATTCTACGGCAAGCTCCTGCCGTTTCTGGGCATGACCATCGTGGCCGACACCCACAACACGTTCTATGGAGTGGGCGGTCGCACCGGCTTCGGCATCCACGCCCCTGCCGCCGAGGTCGCCGGGCAACGCTTCCGACAAGGCACCGTGGGCCTCCATCACCATTGCTGGCGCGCGCGAGAACGCGGCGACATCGACGAGGTGCACGCTTTCCTGAAATCAATCGGCGCGACCGTCGTCCACCCGCCGCGCGAAGACGCTTTTGCGCCGGGTTACTACTCGATCTTGTTTGAAGACCCCGATGGGACGCGGCTGGAGGTCAACTATGTTCCCGGCCAAGGCCTATTGGCGCCCGGTCAACGCATCGGCGGCGGTTACGGCGATGGTACGCAGAATCTATAGCGGCCGAAGCCGCCAAAGCGGGCTTACTTCCGCTCGATCAGCTCGATCTTGTAGCCGTCGGGATCTTCGACGAAAGCGATGACCGTCGTGCCGAACTTCACGGGTCCGGGCGCGCGCGTGACCTTGCCGCCAGCCTCGGTGACCTGCTCGCAGACGCCTTTTACGTCCGGCACGCCCACCGCGAGATGGCCAAAGCCCGTGCCCAGGTCGTAGGGCTTCTCCTGTCCCCAATTGTGGGTCAGCTCGACGACGGCATGCTCGGGCTCGTCGCCGTAGCCGACGAACGCCAAGCTGTACTTGCCGTCCGGCACGTCGCGCTTGCGCAGCAACTTCATACCCATCGGTCCGGTGTAGAAGGCCAGCGACTTGTCGAGATCCATGACGCGGATCATCGTGTGGAGCATGCGGTAGTTGGCGGCTGCGTCAGGCATGTCCCTCTCCTATTTGGCCCTGATCCTACTTGTCCCTGATCATGGCGGCGAACGTGGCCTCGGCCGCAACCTTGCCCTCGACCATCGCACGGCCCGAGAACTTCCAGACATTGGCGCGGCTCTGCACTTTTTGAACATGCAGTTCGAGCCGGTCGCCCGGCACGACCGGCCGACGGAAGCGCACACCGTCGATCGACATGAAGTAAACCAGCTTGCCTTCCGAGGAGGCGCCGAAAGTCGCGACGACCAGGACACAGGCGGTCTGCGCCATGGCCTCGACGACCAGCACACCGGGCATCACGGGGTCGGTCGGAAAGTGCCCCTGGAAGAACGGCTCGTTGATCGTGACGTTCTTGATGCCGACAGCGCTCTGGTCGAGCTGCATGTCGACGACCTTGTCGACCATGAGCATCGGGTAGCGGTGCGGGATCATCTGCAGGATCCGCTTGATGTCCACCGAGGTCGCAGTGGCGACGCTGGCCTTGTCGGCTTGTACGTTCATGACCGCGACATCTCCCATCAGAAGCGCGTGCCGAAGCTGAAGCGTATGTTCTGTTGCTTGTCCCACGGCTCGTATTGGACAGGCCAGGCATAGTCAATTCGGATCGGGCCGAACGGCGACACCCACTGGATGCCGATGCCGGCCGCGACGCGCATCAACTGGCTGTCCAGCACCGACGTCGTGGTGCTCGTGGTCGACTGGACGCCCCACAACGAGCCGATATCAATGAAGGCCTTGCCGAGAAGCGCGACCTCCTTCGGCACGAAGGGCAGCGGATAGGAAAGTTCCGCAGTGCCGGTGTAGTAGTACTGGCCGCCGAGCGAATCGGTGGTGCCGGCATCGCGTGGACCGATGCCGCCGACCGAGAAGCCGCGCAGCGTGTCACCGCCGATGAAGAACAGGTTGTTCAGGCGGACGTAGGAGCCGCCGTACGGCAGGACCAGGCCGACCGAGCCGCCAATCGACGCCACGACGTCCTCGAAGAGCGAATAGTAATAGACCGCATCGGCCGTCGTGCGGACATACTGCTCGGTACCGATCGCACCGGCTACGGCCACGGTGTTGCGGACCAGGAAGCCCTTGGTCGTGTTCAGGCGCGTATCGCGGGTATCCCAGAGGATCGTCTCGGAAAGCTCCGACACGACCTGGGTACCGGCCTGCGCCTGGATGATCGGCGAGGCCCAGAACTGCACGTTGTAGATGTCGGTCTGGCGCAGAGTGTAGCGAACGAGCTGCCGGAGGTTTTCGCTGTAAGCCCAGCCGGCGCGAAGCGCGAAGCCCAAGCTGCGGTCGCTATAGCTCGCGACGTTCTGGCGGTCGTTCGACGTTCTGAAGATATCGAAGCCCGCCGAAACCTGGCGATCCATGAAGTAAGGCTCGGTGAAGCCGAGGTCGATGACCGTGCTCAAGGTACCCAGCGACAGACCGAGGCGCAGTTCCTGGCCCTTACCGAGCAGGTTGCGCTCCTTGATCGAGATATCGCCGACGATGCCGGCGGTCGACGAGTAGCCGGCGCCGAAGGAGATTTCGCCTGTGCTCTGCTCGACGACCTGGACTTCCAGGTTGGTTTTGTCCGGAGCGGAGCCTGGCGCCGCGGAAACGTCGACCTTCTCGAAGAAGCCGAGGTTGCGCAGGCGCTGCTGGCTGCGGCGGACCTTCGCGGTGCTGAAAGCGTCGCCTTCGGCCAGACGGAACTCGCGCCGGATCACCTTATCGAGGGTTCGGGTATTGCCCGAGATGTTGATGCGCTCGACGTAGACTCGCGGACCTTCCTGAACGTCGAACGTGACGTCCACGGTCAGGTTGTCCCTGTTGCGCCGGATGTTCGGACGAACGTCGACGAACGCGTAGCCCAACGTGCCGACCGCTTCGGAGATGTTGGAAACGGACTTCTCGACCTCGTCAGCGTCGTACCATTCGCCTTCGCTCATGGTCAGGAAGCCCCTGATCACGTCGACGTCGAGGCCCTGGAACCGGCTGGTGACGTCCACCTTCCCGAAGCGATAGCGCTCGCCCTCGTTGATCGTGAAGGTGATGAAGAAGCCTTCACGGTTGGGGGCAAGCTCGGCGACCGCGGAGACGACGCGGAAATCGGCGTAACCTTCGGAAAGGTAGAACTTGCGCAGAAGCTCGCGGTCGAGATTCAGGCGGTCGGGATCGAAACGGTCATCCGACGACAGGAAACGCCACCAGGCGCTCTCGCTGGTCCTGATCTTGCCGCGCAGCGTCCCGTCGCCGAAAGCCTCGTTACCGACGAAGCTGATGCGCTTGACGCCGGTGACGTCGCCTTCGTGGATCTCGAACACGAGATCGACACGGCCTTGCTCGAGATTGATGACCTTCGGCTCGACCGATGCGTTGTAACGACCGCTGCGGCGATAGATCGTCAGGATGCGCTCGACGTCGGACTGTACGCGTGCACGCGTAAACACCTGTCGAGGTTTGGACTGCACTTCG
>CALROF020000110.1:0-20345 GCA_943369775.1 Reyranella massiliensis 521 | reverse complement strand
CTGATCGGCACGCCGATCGGCATCCTCGCTGGCACCTACCTCGCCGAGTATGGCCGCCACGACAAGCTCTCGAGTGTCGTTCGCTTCATCAACGACATCCTGCTCAGTGCGCCGTCGATCGTGATCGGCCTGTTCGTCTACGAGATCATGGTGGCGCCGATGGGCCACTTCTCGGGATGGGCTGGCGCTGTCGCGCTGGCCGTCATCGTCATCCCCGTCGTCGTGCGCACGACCGAGGACATGCTCACCTTGGTGCCTGACACGCTGCGTGAGGCGGCGGCCTCGATCGGCCTGCCGCGCGCCCACATGATCGTCCGCATCGCCTATCGCGCCGCGCAGGCGGGCATCGTCACCGGCATCCTGCTGGCCGTCGCCCGCATCAGCGGCGAGACGGCACCGCTCCTGTTCACTGCTCTGAACAACCAGTTCTTCAGCATGAACATGGGCGCGCCGATGCCCAGCCTGCCGGTGGTCATCTTCCAGTTCGCTTTGTCGCCCTACGCCGAATGGCAGAAGCTCGCCTGGACTGGCGCGCTCCTGATCACCGTCACCGTTCTGGGATTAAGCATCCTGGCCCGTTCGCTCACCTCCGCGAGGAAGTCGTAATGACCATGCCATCCACTGCCACGCCCAGTGTCTCCGTTCCTGTCGCCAGTCATGCCAAGCTCGACGTGTCGAAGCTGACGCCCAAGATCTCGATCAAGAACCTCGAGTTCTTTTACGGCGACAGCCGGGCGCTCAAGGGCATCTCCATGTCGCTCTACGCCAACAAGGCGACGGCGTTCATCGGACCCTCGGGCTGCGGCAAGTCGACGTTGCTGCGGATCCTGAACCGCATGTACGACCTCTATCCCGGCCAGCGCGCCACCGGCGACGTCATGTTCGACGGCGACAATCTCCTGCGCGACGGCCAGGACATCAACCTGCTGCGTGCGCGCATCGGCATGGTGTTCCAGAAGCCGACGCCGTTCCCGATGACGATCTACGAGAACATCGCCTTCGGCATCCGGCTCTACGAGAACCTGCCCAAGTCGGAACTAGACGGCCGGGTCGAACAGGCGCTGCGTCGCGGCGCGCTGTGGGACGAGGTCAAGGACAAGCTGAACGCCAGCGGCCTCAGCCTGTCGGGTGGCCAGCAGCAGCGCCTCTGCATCGCCCGCACCGTGGCGGTGAAGCCCGAAGTCATCCTGTTCGACGAGCCGTGCTCGGCGCTCGATCCGATCTCGACGGCGAAGATCGAAGAGCTGATCGACGAGCTGAAGCAGGACTACACGATCGTCATCGTCACCCACAACATGCAGCAGGCCGCGCGCGTCTCCGACTTCACGGCCTTCATGTACCTGGGCGAGCTGGTCGAGTTCGGCGCGACCGCCACGCTGTTCACCACCCCGACCGACAAGCGCACCCAGGCCTACATCACCGGCCGGTTCGGCTGATCGGCACGACAAAGAGAAGAAGGGACAGACCATGCCCGAACATACGCTGAAGCGTTTCGACGAAGAGCTGGAACGGTTGAGCTCCACCATCAGCGAGATGGGCGGCCTGGCTGAAAGCCAGCTTGCCCAATCGCTCGCGGCCTTGCGCGAGCGCGATACGGAAATCGCCGAGAAGGTGATCATCGATGATGCCCGCGTCGATGCCCTCGACGAGGCGGTCCAGGAACAGACCGTGCGGTTGCTGGCGTTACGTCAGCCGATGGCCGTCGACCTGCGCGTCATCCTGTCGTCGATCAAGATCGCGGCGGCCCTCGAGCGCATCGCCGACTATGCCAAGAACACCGCCAAGCGCAGCATCGTGCTGAGCCAGGCCACGCCGCCGCCGTCGGCGATCACCGGTATCGACCGGCTTGGCCGGCTGGTGCGCACCGCGCTCAAGGACGTGCTCGACGCCTTCGCCCACGGCGATGTCGTGAAGGCCCACGACGTGTGGGAGCGCGACGAGGAGATCGACCAGGTCTACACCGGCCTGTTCCGCGAGCTGCTGACCTACATGATGGAGGATCCGCGCACGATCACTGCCTGCACGCATCTCCTGTTCATGGCCAAGAACATCGAGCGCGCCGGCGACCACGTGACCAACATCGCCGAGCTGGTGAGCTTCCGCGCCACCGGCCACGGTTTCGACGAGGCGAGGCCGAAGGGCAGCGCGTCCCTCTACACGACGAGTAATGCGCCATGAGCATGACGGCCGTGACCCCCGCCCGTCGCGACGCCCAGGCCCCTTCGATGAAGCCGCGGGTGCTCGTCGTCGAGGACGAAACCGCCTTGGTCGAACTGCTGCGCTACAACCTTGAGCAATCTGGCTTCAAGGTCGATGTCGCCTACGACGGCGAGGAGGCGCTCAGGGCCGTTCAGGAAGATGTTCCTGATCTGATTCTGCTCGACTGGATGCTGCCGTTGATGTCGGGCATCGAGGTCTGTCGCCAGTTGCGTCGCCAGACCGCCACCGCCAACGTGCCGATCATCATGCTGACGGCGCGCGGCGAGGAGGGAGATCGGGTGCGTGGGCTCGATGCCGGCGCCGACGATTATGTGCCCAAGCCCTTCTCACCAACCGAGCTGGTGGCCCGCATCCGCGCGGTGCTGCGGCGCATCCGGCCGGCCTTAGCCGACGAGGCGCTGTCCTACGCCGATATCGTGATGGACCTCGTCGCGCATCGCGTGACACGCGGCGGCAAGCCGATTCATCTCGGGCCGACGGAGTTCCGTCTGCTGCGTCATTTCATGGAGCACCCCGGCCGCGTCTTCTCGCGCGAGCAGCTTCTCGATGCGGTTTGGGGCAAGGATGTCTATGTCGAGGCCCGCACGGTCGACGTGCACATCCGCCGCCTGCGCATTGCCTTGAACGGCGAGAGCCACGCCGATGTGATCCGCACGGTTCGCGCTGCCGGCTACGCGCTGGACGCTACGCCAGGCTGATGCGCCGAGGCCCTCTTCGAGAAGGGGTTTTCCACACGGCCAGTAACGGTTTTGTAGCGTCCGCACCCTACACAAGGCTTGCCCGTTCCAAGCCCGGCGCCCCACGCCCCTGCTCGGAACGGGTCGGTTCCCCCGGCTCGGACGACACCCGACGCCGAATTACTAACCCCTCCTTCCTCAGGAAGGAGGGGTTTCTTTTTCAAAGCGACGGCGGACGACCATCGCCAGCACGAGCGCCGGCAGGCCGAGCAGTGCGGTGTAGAGGAAGAAGATCGCGTAGCCGCCGAACTTGTGGACCGAAGAGAACTCCGCCTGCAGCTTGTCGACGATCCATCCCGATGAGCCGCCCATCAATTTGCCGGGCAGCGTCATGATCGACGTGAAGAGAGCGTACTGCGTTGCAGTGTAGGCGGTGTTGGTGAGGCCCGACAGGAAAGCGATGAAGATCGAGCCCGACATGCCACCCACGAGATTGTCGACGCTGATAGCAATGGTGAGGATCAGGGTGTCGGGCTGGCCGACCAGTGCGAGCCACGAGAAGGTGAGGTTGCTCGCCGCAATCAGGAAGACGGCCGGCGCGAGCAGCCGTGCTGCGCCCAGGCGGAAGACCAGGACGCCTCCCAGCAACGCGCCCAGGATCGACATCACGAAGCCGTAGATCTTGGAAACGTTGGCGATCTGCGACAGCGAGAAACCCATGTCGATGTAGAACGGGTTCGCCATCACGCCCATGGCGATGTCAGAAAGGCGGAAGAGGCCGATGAACAGGAGAAGCACCACGGCCATCCAGCCGTAGCGCGCGAAGAAATCGACGAACGGGCAGACGATGGCGCCATAGACGAAGATCAGCGCCTTGCGCACCCACATGGGCATCGCCCCAAGACCGGCGGCGAAGGTCGCGACCTTGCCTTCGAGTTCCGAGGTACCGGCGGCGACCTGTCGTTCGGGCTCACTGACGATGAGCGTCGTGATAATGCCCACGAGGCCGAGCACCGCCATGGACTGGTAGGCGATGGGCCAGGAGCCGAACTCGGCGATGTAGAGCGCGCCGGCGCCGGCCGCGAGCACGGCGATCCGGTAGCCGAGCTGGTAGGTTGCGGCGGTGGCACCCTGCAGGCTCGCATCGGTCGCCTCGATGCGGAAAGCATCCAGGGCGATGTCCTGCGTGGCTGACGAGAAGGCCACGACCAGCGCCAGCACCACCAGGCTCCAGAGATCGGTACGCGGGTCGCAGAAGGACATGCCGAGCAGGCCGCCGGCGATGCCTGCCTGGGCGAGCAGCATCCAGGAGCGGCGGCGTCCCAGCCAGCGCGTGAGCAGCGGTAGGGGGACGCGATCCACCACCGGCGACCACACGAACTTGAAGGAGTAGGTGATGCCGATCCAGCTTATGAAGCCGATGGCGGTACGGCTGATGCCATACTCGCGCAGCCATGCCGACAGCGTGGCGAAGACCAGCAGGAACGGCAGCCCGGCCGAGAAGCCGAGGAACAGGAACGTGACGACACGCGGATGCGTGTAGGTCGCGAGCGACTCGCGCCAGCCCTTGCCGGCGCGAGTGTCGGCGGCGGCAGGACCGCTCAAACGAGACCGCTCAGCGCCTTTTCGGGGCGGGCGCCGACATGGGAAATCACTTCCGCCGCGGCGATGCCGCCCAGTCGGGCGCATTCGGCGAGCGGCTTGTTCTGCGTGAAGCCGAACAGGAAACCGGAGGCATAGAGGTCACCCGCGCCGGTCGTGTCGACGACCTTGGCAACGGGAGCGGCCGGCACTTCGTAGGTCTCGCTGCCCTTGATCACGACCGAGCCCTTCTCGCTGCGCGTCAGGGCGGCGATCTTGGCTTCCTTGCGCGCGGCTTCGAGCGCTTCCTCGAAGGTCTCGACCTCGTAGAGCGCTTTGATCTCGGCTTCGTTGCCGAACAGGATGTCGACCTTGTTGCGGACGAGGTCGCGGAACTCCTCGCGATAGCGATGGACGCAGAAGGAATCCGAGAGCGTGATCGAGACCTTGCGGCCGGCGGCATGGGCGGCGTCGAATGCCTTGAGCACGGCCTGCTTGGCGGCCGGAGCATCCCAGAGATAGCCCTCGACATAAGTCACCTGCGCCGATCCCACGCGCGCGACATCGATATCGGCCGGGCCAAGGCCGGTGCAGGCGCCGAGATAGGTGTTCATGGTGCGTTGCGCGTCGGGCGTCACCAGGATCAGGCAGCGCGCCGTCGCGGGGCCCGAAGTGGCGCTGGTCGTCTCGAACGAGACGCCGGTCGCCTTGAGGTCGTGGCCGAACACGGCGCCGAGCTGGTCGTTACGGACCTTGCCGATGTAGGCGCCCTTGCCGCCGAACGATGCAACGCCTGCCATGGTGTTGCCGCACGAGCCGCCGGAAATCTCCACGCCCGGGCCCATGGCCGCGTACAGCGTGTCGGCTCGCGCCTCGTCGATCAGCATCATGCTGCCCTTCACGAGGCCGTGCTGGCTCAAGAAGGCATCGTCGGCCTTGGTCAGAACGTCGACGATGGCGTTACCGATTCCCAGCACGTCGAAGGCGGCGGATGTCATGAACTCTCCCGATACGTCACAGTGAAACGAGGTGCATGCCCGGCTTGGTCTCTTCCAGCAAGGTCACGATACCGGCGACCGTGAACGGCACGTCGGCCCTGAGGCTCGCACGGTCGATGTCGAGCGACCGCAAACCCATTTCGCACACGATAAAGCGCGCGCCAAGCTCGACGCAGGCCTGTAGCAGGGTCTCGAAATCGCCGACGCCACGGGCGCGGTTCTGGGCGTCGCGATCCCAGTCCTCGACGGAGGGGGGTGGCCCCTGCAAGGCACGGATGCCGGACATGGTGAAGAAGAGAACGGCCGGCTTGTTCACGGCCAGCGCAGCCGCGGCCAGCGCCAGCGCATAGTGGGCGCTTTCATAGTCGCCTGCGCGCAGGATGACCGAAATGCCGCCGTCGCTCATGGGGTCTTGCCCGCTTCGACGCCGCAGGTCGGGCAGTTGGGTCGCTTGGCGATCGTCATTTCGTCGAAGGACGCCGCAAGAGCATCGTACATCAGCAGCCGGCCCGAGAGCGAACGGCCGACCTCAAGGATTTCCTTAACAACTTCCGTCGCCTGCAGGGTGCCCAGCGTGCCGGCGAGCGCTCCCAGCACGCCGGCCTGGGCGCAGCTCGGCACGGCGTCTTCCGACGGCGCTACCGGAAAGAGGCAACGCAGGCAGGGATGGCTCGCGCCTTGCCAGGCCTTGTAGGTCGAGACCTGACCGTCGAACCGCAGGATCGCCGCCGAGACCAGAGTCTTCTTCAGGCGGTAGCAGGTGTCGTTCAGGAGATAGCGCGTGGCGAAGTTGTCGCTGCCGTCGGCCACAACGTCGTAGCCCGCGATGATGCGCTCGGCATTCTGGGCGGTGAGGCGTTCGTCGTGAACCTGCACCTGCACCTCGGGGTTGATGTCGCCGAGCGCGCGCCGCGCGCTCTCGACTTTGGAGATGCCCACGTCGCTGGTGCGGTGAATGACCTGTCGCTGCAGGTTGGAAAGATCGACCGTGTCGTGGTCGATCACGCCCAGCGTGCCGATACCGGCGGCCGCCAGATACTGCAGGAGGGGTGCGCCAAGGCCGCCGGCGCCGATTACCAGAACCTTGGCGGCAATCAGCCGCGACTGTCCGATGCCGCCAACCTCTGCCAGCACGATATGACGGGCATATCGGCGGATCTGCATTTCTGACAGGTCAGGCAGCGAAGACATGGTCCGCTTATAGCATGGTGTCGGGTGGGAATTGCCGTTAGAGCCACCGCGCACATGATCTCCTCAAAATGACCACGACCACCCGCCCGACCCTAACTCCGATGCTGTTGGCGGTGCTGGCCCTGTTGTCGGCCTTCACCCCGCTCTCGATCGACATGTATCTGCCGGCCTTGCCGGTGATCACCGTCGATCTTCGGGGCAGCGTCGGCGACATCCAGCTCACGCTCTCGATGTTCATGGTGGCGTTCGGCTTCGGCCAGATCTTCTACGGTCCCGCCGGCGATCGCTTCGGGCGGCGACCGGTCATCCTGTCGGGGCTGGTGGTCTATGTGCTGGCAAGCGTGGGTTGCGCCTTCGCGGCCTCGGCTGGACAGTTGATCGCGCTGCGTTTCCTGCAGGGGCTGGCTGCCTGCGGCGGCGTCGTGCTGGCACGCACCATGGTGCGCGACATGGCCGAACGCGACGAGGCGGCGCGCGCCATGTCGCTGATGCTGGCGGCGACCTCCATCGCCCCGATGCTGGCGCCGCTGATTGGCGGTCAGATCCTGTGGTTCGCCGGTTGGCGCGCGATCTTCTGGGCATTGGCGGGCGTCGGCGTCATAGGCTTTCTCGTCGCCTGGTGGCGTCTGCCCGAGACCCTGCGGCCGGAATATCGCCAGCCGCTCAAGGTGATGCTGGTGTTGCGGCGCTTCGGCGAGTTGCTGCGTACGCGCACGTTCATGGGCTACGCCTTCACGGGCGCGTTCATGTTCGCGGCTCTTTTCTCGTTCATCTCGGGCTCGCCGTTCGTCTTCATCGAGCGCTACGGCATCGCGCCGCGCGACTTCGGCCTGGTGTTCGGCGGCATGGTGATCTTCATGACGGTCGGCAGCCTGCTCAATGCCCGCTTCGTGCCCAAGATCGGCGCCAGCCGCATCCTGCGTTATGGCGTGCTTGCGCCCGCTCTCGCGGGCGTGACCGCTGCCGTGCTTGGGTGGATCGAGGCGTCCTACGGCACGATTGGCCTGATTCCGTTTCTTGTGTGCTTTGTCGCCCAGATCGCGACGCTAAGCCTCATCGGTCCCAATGCCACGGCGCTCGCGCTGCAGCGCTATCCGCACATGGCCGGCACAGCCTCGTCGCTGATGGGTGTGCTGACCTTCGGCATCGGGGCAGCATTCGGCGCCGCCGTCGGCCAGACCTTCGACGGCACCATCGCGCCCATGACGACGGCGATGGGCGTTGCGGGTCTGCTTTGCCTCTTGTCGCACCGCGTGCTGGTGCGACGCGGCTAGCTAGCGCCTGAGGTCGATCACCAGAAGATCGCCACGGTCGTTGCCGACAGCGAGCCGGAAACCGTCGGGCGCCCAGGCGAGACAGGTGATTGCCGAACCATCGGCCATCTTGAGCACGACCGAGCGCTTGCTCTTGATGTCGCCGAGCTGCAGCTCGCCCGAGTCGTAGCCGCCCGCCACGAACTCGGCCGTAGGATGGGCCGCGACCACTGTCATCAGGCCCGCGCCCTCGTCGCCGAACTGCAACGGCGGCTTGCCCTCGGGTCCCTTGCCGGAGAACGGCCACGCCGTGAAAACAGGCTGCGACGACGTGTAGAGAAAGCGCGCGTCGGCAGTCCAGGAGAGTGACTTCACCTTGGCGGGGTAGCCCTGCATGCGCATGTCGGTGGCCTGCGCCACGCGCCAGACATGGATGTCGTTTTCCTGCGTGCCCGTGGCGATGAACTTACCGTCGGTGCTCCACTTCAGCGCGACGTGGCTGCCACGCCAAGCGAAGCGGCGCGGCGGCAGGACGACCTGGCCGATGCTCCACACGGTGATACCGTCATAGTGGGCGCAGGCGACGCGGCCGCCGTCCTTGCTGAAATCGAGACCGGCCACCGTGCTCTGATGCGGCCCAAACTCGCGGACCTCGCCATCCTTGGCCACGAACATCGCACGGCCGATGCCGGCGGCGACCGCGCCATTGCGATGAGCCGCAAGATGCTCGACCCACTTTCCCTTCTGGACCAGCAGCTCCGTCGCCGTGCCGTCGAGTGCCACGCGCAGCACGCGGCCATCGTCGCCGCCACTCACGAAGCCGTCGCCCGCCGGATCGCCGATAAGCGCCAGCGCGACGCCACTGTGCAGGGCCGGCGTAGCGTCGGAGGCGGGGGTCTTGATGTCGGCTGGCAACTGGCGGACCTGGCCGTCGCCCAGGGCAAAGGCCACCGTGTTGCCGTCGCGGCTGAAGGCGCAGGCGGCGACCGGTGCGTCGGTCGCAAGCGAACGGGCCGGTGGCAGCGTCTGCTGCCAGGCCGGATTGGCGAGATCGAGCTTCACGGGATCAAACTACTTCAGACAGTCTTCGAAGCCGCGCTTCAGGTTGTCGCCGTCGAGGTTGCGGCCGATAAAGACCAGCTTGCTCGACCGCGCCTCGCCGTCCTTCCACGGCGAACCCCAGTCGCTGTCCATCATCATGTGAACGCCCTGATAGACGTAGCGGCGCGGTGCGCCGTCGATCGCCAGGATGCCCTTGCTGCGGAAGATGTCGGGACCCTTGATCTGCAGCAGCGCACCCATCCACTTCTGGAATTTGTCGGGATCGACCGGCCGGTCGGCGCTGATCGACAGGCTCGCGACTTCGTCGCCGTGATTGTGGTCGTGGCCGGAGTGCAGGAAGTCCGGTTCGAACTCGAGGATGCGGCCGAGATCGAACGCGCCCTTGTCGAGGATGGCATCGAGCTCGATCTGGCTCTTCTGCGTGCGGAAGATGCGGGCGTAGCGGTTGATGCCGCGGATCTTGTCTTCGACCTTCTTGAGTTCGTCGGCGCTCACCAGATCGGTCTTGTTGAGCAGGATCACGTCGGCGAAAGCCACCTGCTGCTCGGCTTCGGAGCCCTGCTCGAGCTGGCCGAAGAAGTGCTTGGCATCGATCACCGTCACGATGGCGTCGAGCCGGGTACGGGCCTTCACGTCGTCGTCGGTGAAGAAGGTCTGCGCCACCGGGCCCGGATCGGCGAGGCCGGTCGTCTCGACCAGGATGCCGTCGAACTTGTCCTTGCGCTTCATCAGGCCTTCGATGATGCGGATCAGGTCGCCGCGCACGGTGCAGCAGATGCAGCCGTTGTTCATCTCGAACACTTCCTCGTCAGCATTCACCACGAGGTCGTTGTCGATACCAAGCTCGCCGAATTCGTTCACGATGACGGCGTATTTCTTGCCGTGCTGTTCGCTCAGGATGCGGTTGAGAAGAGTGGTCTTGCCGGCGCCGAGATAGCCGGTGAGCACCGTAACAGGCACCTGCGCCGATGATTGGGGATTGGCCATGCGAAATCCTCGAAATTGGCCCCTGAGATAGGGCTGCGAACCCGTTAAGTCTAGGGCCGCTCGCCGCGGATGAGCTTGGGCAGGTCGCCGACCAGACCCATCGCATGGCGAACGAAAAAGCGGCGCAACGGCGGTACGCGGTTCACGGCGGCAAGGCCGAGGTCGCGCGCGAGGCGAAGCGGCTTGATGTCGTTAGAGAACAGCCGGTTCAGGAGATCGGTGGCGGCAACCATGGCGAGGTTGTCGGCGCGGCGCCACTGCGCATAGCGTTCCAGCGTGTCCGAGCCACCGACATCGAGGCCCAGCCGCTTGGCGTCGATCAGCACTTCGACGAGGGCCGCGATATCGCGGACGCCGAGATTGTAGCCCTGACCCGCGATAGGGTGGATGCCATGGGCGGCATCGCCGACCAACACCAGCCGCGTGTCGATGTAGCGCTCGGCATGCACGAGACCCAGCGGATACCACCAGCGCGGACCGATGGGCGCGACGGCGCCGAGATGATTACCGAAGCGGCGGGCGAACTCGGCCTGGAAGCGCGGTGCATCGAGTTCGAGCAGACGGCGCGCGAGATCGGCGCGTTCGGTCCAGACAATCGACGAGCGATGCTCGCCAGCCGATCCGTCCTGCGACGGGCCATCGGTCATGGGCAGGATGGCGAAAGGTCCGCCGGGTAGAAACTTCTCCTGCGCCACGCCGCGATGCGGCCGTTCGTGTTTGGCCACGAGGACGATGGCGATCTGGTTGTAGGACCAGGCGCGCGCACCGATACCTGCATCTTCGCGCATCGAACCGGAGCGGCCCTCGGCGGAAGCGATCAGTCGTGCCGCGATGCGACGGCCGCTCTTCAAGGTGAGTTCGGCCTTGTCGAGGTCGCGCTTGCTGTCGATGACTTCGTCGGGGGCAATCAGCTCGACCTGCGGGCAGGCAGCGAGTCGACGCAGGAGAGCGGCACGCAGGAATCGGTTCTCGACGATCCAGCCCATCGGGGCTGCTTCGGTTCCTTCGGTTGCTGCCTCGCGATGATCGAAATGGAGGAACAACGGACTAGCGCGGCCATCGTGTCCTGCATCGGAGATGCGGATATCGCGGATCGGCTCGGCTTCGGCGGCAACCTCGCCCCATAGACCCAAGGCAGCAAACAGGCGCTGGCTGGTATAGGCGATGGCCGTGGTGCGGCCGTCGAACCCGGCCTGGCTCATGGTGGTGAGCGCTACGCGATCTATCAGGGCGGTGGAGAGCCCCGCTTCGGCGGCAGCCAGCGCCAGCAGGCTGCCATTGAGGCCGGCGCCGACGATGGCGAGATCGAACCGTTCCTTATCCATCCGCCATAGATGGCAGCCGCCCGCTGGGGCGGCAACCCTCTATGGTCGCTGGGTCACCCTTGCCTAGAATGACTTTGAGATGCCGATGATGACGCGGGAGGCGCAGTTCTGGGTGCCGAGGCAGTCCTGCACGCTGAGATTGGTGCCTGTGTAGACGGCGGAGAGATCGAAGCCATAGACGTTGACCACGATGCCGGCCTGCCAGTCCCAGTAGTTGTCGTTGGGAATGCCGTAGTTGGTGAAACGCTCGACATACTGGTTGCCGACGCTGCCGATGATCTTGAAGGCGACGTTCTCGTTGACGTGGAGGAAGGGCAGCGGAACGGTGACCTGGGCCCACTTGTACCAGGCGTTGCCGGAGTTGGCGAAGAAGTTGGGGCTGTATCGGACGGCGGCCTGGAGCTGGGCGACGCCGAAATCATATCCGGCGACGAGGCCGAACTCGTTGAAGTCGAAGTAGAGGTCGGCAGGGGCGCCGAGATAGTTGTAGCGGATATAGCCGAGGTCGAAGGTGAGCTTGTCGTCGAGGGCCTTGAGGCGAAGGCCGGCGTTGAGGTCGATTTCGACGGAGGCGCCGGTGTTGGGGAAGTTGATGTTGGAGCCCCAGGCGCTGACATAGGCGGACAGCGGGACCTTTTCGGAGACGGGGGCGGTTTCGTATCCGAAGGAGGCCTGGACGGCGACCTGTCGCTGGGTCTGCGAGATGCCGCGATATGAGTAGTCGTTGAGGAAGGCGAAGCCTGCGGTGAAGGTTCCGCCGAACGGAGCTTTCCAGGTTTCCTTCTCGGGCGGTGTATCCGGCGCCGCGGGCGCCGCTGGGTTCGGCGTGCCTTGGGCATAGGCAGTAGCCGATGCGCAGATTGTGAACAGTGCCACGCCGACGACAGCAATCTTTTTAAGCAACACGACCACCCCCAAAAGATGAACGATTCATTTCGAGTCGTGTCTCGCAAACACCATGCCACGTGCCTCGGAGGCCGTTGGAGGAGTTGGCACAGCCCTTGCTTCTCACGTCTCGAACTTTGGGGCGGACACCCAATGGAGGGCAGATACAGATGAAAATGGTCATGGCAATCTTCAAGCCGTTCAAACTGGACGAAGTCCGCGATGCACTGACATCGCTCGGTATCCAGGGCCTGACGGTGAGCGAAGTGAAAGGTTTCGGACGGCAGAAGGGCCAGACCGAGATCTATCGCGGCGCCGAATACGCCGTGAGCTTCCTACCCAAGGTCAAGATCGAGGTCGTGATCGACGACGCCATGGTCGAGCGCGCCGTCGAGACGATCTGCAAGGCTGCCGGCACAGGAAAAATTGGCGACGGCAAAGTGTTCGTTCTGCCGGTCGAGCAAGCGGTTCGCATACGCACCGGAGAGTCCGGCGCCGAAGCGCTGTAATCCGCACGCCGACATCGACAATTCAAAATCCAACGCAAAAAGCCGAGGGGACAAAGATGAAGTTCAAGACCAACTCAGTGCTTGCCGGCCTGGGAGCGAGCGCTGCGCTCCTTCTGCCGGCACTGGCATTGGCGGCCGACGAGAAGCCGAAGCTGGATACGGGTGACACGGCATGGATGCTCACCTCGACGGCACTCGTCCTGATGATGACGATTCCGGGCCTGGCGCTGTTCTATGGCGGCATGGTGCGCAAGAAGAACGTGCTGTCGACCGTGATGCAGAGCTTCGCCATCACCTGTCTGATCTCGGTGCTGTGGTTGATCGTGGGCTACAGCCTCGCCTTCACGCCGGGCAGCACGATCGTCGGCGGCCTGAGCCGCGTCTTCATGGCGGGCCTCGGCCTCGACAGTGTCCATGACCTCGCCAAGACGATTCCCGAGACGGTCTTCCTCTGCTTCCAACTTACCTTCGCCATCATCACGCCGGCACTGATCGCCGGTGCCTTCGCCGAGCGCATGAAGTTCTCCGCGATGATGTGGTTCATGGCGCTGTGGTCGTTGATCGTCTACGCGCCAATCGCCCACTGGGTGTGGGGCGGCGGCTTCCTCGGCGACTGGGGCGTCCTCGACTTCGCCGGCGGCACCGTCGTGCACATCAATGCCGGCGTCGCGGGCCTCGTCTGCGCGCTCGTCCTCGGCAAGCGCAAGGGCTACGGCACCGACAATATGGCGCCGCACAACCTCGTCTACTCGGTGATCGGTGCTGCGTTGCTGTGGGTCGGCTGGTTCGGCTTCAACGCAGGCTCCGCTGCCGGCGCCAACGTCAATGCGGGCATGGCGATGGCGGTCACTCAGTTCGCCACGGCAGCCGCTGCACTGGCCTGGATGTTCGCGGAGTGGGTGACGCGCGGCAAGCCGTCGGTCCTCGGCATCATCTCCGGTGCGGTTGCCGGCCTGGTGGCCATCACACCGGCGTCGGGCTACGTCAACCCGATGGGCGCGCTGGCGATCGGCATCGTTGCCGGCCTCGTCTGCTTCTGGGGTGCCACGGGCCTCAAAAAGGCGATGGGCTACGACGACTCGCTCGACGCGTTCGGCGTGCACGGTGTCGGCGGCTTCGTCGGCGCCATCCTGACCGGTGTGTTCGCCCTCGAGGCGATCGGCGGCGATGGCAAGAAGGGCCTGATCGACGGCAACGCCGGCCAGGTGCTGACCCAGCTCTGGGGTGCGCTGGTCTGCATCGCCTGGTGTGCCGTCGCTACCTTCGTGATCCTCAAGATCGTCGATGCCCTGATCGGTCTGCGTGTCACGACCGAGGAAGAGATCGAAGGTCTCGACATCAACGAACACGGGGAGACGATCCACTAGTCCTCTCATCGTCAGCGATCGGGAACCACTTTTCCTCCTGGTTCCCCATCGTCCGTCGCTTCCGTGTCGCGGCGGCGTCCTGGGGCCCGGCGAGTCTCTCGCCGGGCCTATTTTTGCGCGAAATTGACGCCGCCGACGTCCCGCGCCAGTCTGTGCCCGACAGCCGGAAAATCAAAAGGGGAAGCAGATGAAACTCGTGTCCGCCATCATCAAGCCGTTCAAGCTCGACGAAGTGCGCGACGCGCTGACCGGTGTCGGTGTTTCGGGACTGACCGTGAGCGAAGTGAAGGGATTCGGCCGCCAGAAGGGGCAGACCGAGATCTATCGCGGCGCTGAGTATCTCGTGAGCTTCCTGCCCAAGGTGAAGATCGAGATCGTGGTCGACGATAGCCAGGTCGAACGCGCCATCGAGGCCATCCAGAAAGCCGCCCATACGGGCAAGATCGGCGATGGCAAGATTTTCGTCACCGCCGTCGAGCAGGCCGTGCGCATCCGCACCGGCGAATCGGGTTCGAACGCGCTCTAAGCAACGGTAGAAGTCTCAAGCGTCAAGTAAGCAAGCAAGACAAGACAATCAAAAAAGAGACACGGGGGAATACATGCACAAGACGGCCTTGCGCATCGGCGCGCCTCTGGCGTGCCTGCTGGCGTTCGTCCCCGCGGTGTCGGCGGCGGACAAGCCGCAGATAGATACAGGCGACACGGCGTGGCTGCTGGTGGCCACCGTGCTGGTGTTGATGATGAACATCCCCGGCCTGGCGCTCTTCTACGCCGGGATGGTGCGCAAGAAGAACGTGCTGGCGACGGCCGTGCAGGCTGTCGCCGTCGCGGCCCTGGTGACGGTGCTGTGGTTCGTGGTCGGCTATTCGCTCGCCTTCACGGATGGCGGAGCGCTGAATGGCATTATCGGCTCGCTGTCGCGCGCCTTCGGCAAGGGCCTGCTGGGCAGCGTCCACGATCTGGCCAAGACCGTCCCGGAAAACGTCTTCCTGATGTATCAGGCGACCTTCGCCGTCATCACGCCGGCCATCATTGCCGGTGCTTTCGCCGAACGCATGAAGTTCTCGGCGATGATGTGGTTCATGGGGCTGTGGGTCCTCTTCGTCTATGTGCCGGTGGCGCATTGGGTGTGGGGTGGCGGCTTCCTGGGCGCGGCGGGCGTGCTCGATTTTGCGGGCGGCCTCGTCGTCCATCTCAATGCCGGCATTGCCGCGCTCGTCTGCTGTTTGGTGATCGGCAAGCGTGTGGGCTACGGCCAGGAGTACATGGCGCCGCACAATCTGGTGCTCACCCTGATCGGCACGTCGCTGCTCTGGGTCGGCTGGTTCGGTTTCAACGCCGGCTCCGCGCTGGCTTCGGGTGAACTGGCAGGCAGCGCCATGCTGAACACCCATGTCGCGGCAGCGACGGCGGCGCTGGTCTGGATGGCGATCGAGTGGGTGGCGCGCGGCAAGCCGTCGGTGCTCGGCATACTTACAGGCGCCGTCGCAGGACTCGGCACGATTACGCCCGCCGCCGGCTATGTCGAGCCGTGGGCGGCGATGGTGATCGGCGTCGCGGCGGGCGCGGTCTGCTACTGGGCCTCGGTCGTGCTGAAGACCCGGCTAGGCTACGACGATTCGCTCGACGTGTTCGGTGTTCATGGCGTGGGCGGTATCCTGGGCTCGATCCTGGTCGGCGTGTTTGCCACGAAAGCAATCAACGACGTCGCCAAGGGCCAGCCGGTCGGGCTGGTCGACGGCAACGGCGGACAGATTCTCACCCAGCTCTATGGCGTCGTGGCCATCGCGATCTTCTGCGGCGTAGCGACGTGGATCATCCTCAAGATCATCGACGCCGCCATCGGCCTGCGCGTCACACGCGACGAAGAGGTCGAGGGTTTGGACACCGCTCTGCACGGGGAGCGCGTGCAGTAACGTGGTGGCCGCGACCGTCTAAGGACGGTGCGGCCGGCATTCGTCGGAGAGGAAATCGAGCAGCGCGCGGATCGACGGCAGCAGGCCGCGCCGCGACGGGAAGACGGCATAGACGATCTCGTTGTGCGGCCGCCAGTGCGGCAGCACGTCGATCAGCCGGCCCGCGGCGATATCGTCGGCGACCATCAGGGTCGGTATCTGCGCCACGCCGACGCCCTCCAGCGCTGCCGCGCGCAGGGCGGCGAGGTCGTCGGTGATAAGGCGTGGCTGGTGATAGACTTCAGCGGTGCGGCCATCCGTATGTTCGAGACGCCAGATGTGCGCATCCTGCGGCAGGCCGAGATCGAGGCTGGGAATGGTGCTGAGATCGGTCGGCGCCTCGGTGGGCGGACAGCCTTTCAGCAGTGTGGGGCTGCCCACCAGGCCCTGCTCGGTCTCGCCGAGCTTGCGCATCACGAGATCGGCCTGGTCCAGCGCCTCGGTTCCGACTCGGATGGCGAGATCGTAGCCCTCTGCGATCAGGTCGACCTTGCGATTCAGCGCCTTGAGGTGGACCTGGACCTTTGGATGCCCAGCCATGAAGTGCGCGATCAGCTCGCCGAAATGGTAGTCGAGCAATTCAGGCGGGCAGCTCATCCGGATCACGCCCTGTGGCTCGGAGCGTACGGAATCGATCACGGCCTGCGCCGCCTCGGCCTCGACCAGCATGGCGCGGCACTGGCGGTAATATTCCTGGCCGATTTCGGTGACGGAGAAACTGCGGCTGGACCGCTGGATCAGCCGGACGCCCAACCGATCCTCGAGCAGGCCGATGCGCCGGCTGAGCTTTGACTTCTGCATGCCCAACGCCCGCGCCGCCGGCGCGAAACCCGCGTGTTCGACGACCTGGGCGAAGTAGTAGAGGTCGTTGAGGTCTTCCATCGTCCTATTGGTAGGACGCTGCGTGCTGCCTGGCAAACCTTCCGATGTGAGGGCTGCAGACCCACCTTCCGCCCAACACACCGCAGGCGATGGCCCGCAAGGAAGAGGAACATGAAGAAGGTATTGGGCGTCTACGGCAATCCGAATCCGCACTGGGTCGGCGATGGCTTCCCCGTGCGCTCGCTCTTCTCCTATGACGGCATGGGCGCGCGGCTGAGCCCGTTCCTGCTGCTCGATTATGCCGGACCGATGGATTTCGAGCCGGTCCTTCTCCCGCGTGGCGTCGGCCAGCATCCGCATCGTGGTTTCGAGACCGTGACGGTCGTCTACGAAGGCGAGGTCGCGCACAGGGACTCGACGGGCCAGGGCGGCGTCATCGGTCCGGGCGACGTGCAGTGGATGACCGCGGGCAGCGGCATCCTGCACGAGGAGTTCCACTCGCCTGCCTTCAGCGAAAAGGGCGGCACGCTGCGGATGGTCCAGCTCTGGGTCAATCTGCCGGCCAAGGACAAGATGAGCGCTCCTGGCTATCAGGCGATCGTCGATGCCGACATTCCGTCCGTTCCACTGCCCGAAGGGGCAGGCCGTGTCCGCGTGATCGCGGGCAGCTACGGCGGCAAGACCGGACCGGCGCGCACGTTCACGCCGATCAACGTCTGGGACGTGCGGCTGGCGAGAGGTGGGCGCGTGACGCTCGACCTGGCTGACGGCCATACGGCGGCTCTCGCTGTGCTTACGGGGAGTCTCAAGGTCAACGACGGACAGCCTGTCGAGGAGTCCAAGCTGGTCGTGCTCGACCGCAAGGGCACCAGCCTCACGCTCGAAGCCGAGAGCGACACCACGGTGCTGCTGCTCAGTGGCGAGCCGATCGACGAGCCTGTCGTGGGTTACGGCCCGTTCGTGATGAACAGCGAAGCCGAGATCAGGCAGGCCGTCGAGGATTTCAACAAGGGCCGCTTCGGCAGCATGCCGAGCTGAATCGGATCTGAAGAAGGAGAGAGACCATGACCAGTGAAGCCATCCGCGATCCGGTGAAGGACGACCTGCTGACGCCGCAGAATTCGGCCTTCATCATCATCGACTACCAGCCTGTCCAGGTGAACTCGATTGCCTCGATGGACCGGCAGTTGTTGATCAACAACATCGTAGGCGCGTCGAAGGCGGCCGTGGCCTACGGCCTGCCGATCGTCCATTCGACGGTGAACGTGAAGACCGGGCTCAACAAGCCGCCGATCCCGCAATTGCGCAAGGTGCTGGACAAGGTCCCGACCTACGACCGCACCACGATCAACTCGTGGGAGGATGTCGAGTTCCGCAAGGCCGTCGAGGCGACCGGGCGGCGCAAGCTGATCATGACGGCGCTATGGACCGAGGCTTGCCTGACCTTCCCGGCACTCGACGCGCTCAAGGCGGGCTACGAGGTCTATGTCGTGGCCGATGCGGTGGGCGGCACTTCGGTTGCCGCCCACGACATGGCCCTGCGGCGCATCGAGCAGGCCGGCGGACGCATGATCAGCGTTCCCCAGCTCTTCTGCGAGCTTCAGCGCGACTGGGCCCGCAAGGAGACCGTCCCCGCCTTCATGAACCTCTTCGTGGAGACGGGCGGCACGGCGGGCATTCAGTTCGCCTACGACCGGGAATAGGCCGGCAAGAGCCGGAGGGGGCTAGCTGTTGTGGGCGGGACCCGAGTCCCGCCCAACCCCTTCCATCATCTCAAGAAAATGACCTATTCCCTTGTTGTTATTGGGTAATTTGTTTCATAGAATGGAGGCTGTTTAAGCCGTCCGGGTCCCCTCCCGACGGCGCTATTGGTTTGTTCCGGCCGGGACCCGGCCCCATTGGATGGAAAGATGTTCAATCCGCGCCTGACTGAGACGCTGACCGATTTCCCGTTTGCGCGGTTGAATAGCCTCATCGCCCCGATCACGCCGCCGGCGCACCTGTCTCTCATCAACATGTCGGTGGGCGAGCCGCAGGGCGCGATGCCCGCTTTCGCGCGCCAGATCGTCAACGACGAGATCGACGGCTGGAATCGCTATCCTCCCAATCAGGGTCTGCCCGACTTGAATCTCGCCATCTGCGAATGGCTGACGCGCCGCTATCGCCTGCCCAAGGACCTGCTCGATCCCGACGTGCATGTTCATCCGACGGCCGGCAGCAAGGAAGGCGTCTACATCATCTCGACGGTGGCGACGCCACAGCAAAAGGGCGGCGGAAAGCCGATCGTGGCGCTGCCCAACCCGTTCTATCAGGCTTATCTCGGCGGCGCGGTCCTGTCGGGCGGCGAGCCCCTGCTGGTCAATGCCGAGGAGTCCAACGGCTTCCTGCCGGACTACGAGAGCCTCGACGAGGCGACGTGGCAGCGCCTCTCGGTCGTCTATCTCTGCTCCCCGGCCAATCCGCAGGGTGCGATCGCGAGCAAGGACTATCTTAAGAAGCTGCTGCGTCTCTGCCGCAAGTACGACACCGTGCTGGCGGTCGACGAATGCTACGCCGAAATCTACACGGGCGATGCTCCGCCGGGCGCCCTCGAGGTCGCGCTGGAGATCGACGAGACCGGCGGCAAGGATCCGTTCCGCAATCTCGCGGTCTTCCACTCGCTCTCCAAGCGCTCGAACGCGGCGGGCCTGCGCTCCGGTTTCTTGGCGGGTGACCCGAAGTTGGTCGCGATGGTGCTGCGCTGGCGCACCTATGGTGGGCCGCAGATTCCCTTTGCCGTGCAGAAGGCATCGGCCGCGCTGTGGCGCGACGAGGCGCATCCGGTCGAAACGCGCGAGTGGTATCGCAAGAACTTCCGCGTCGCCGAGCAGATCCTGCACAATCGCTTCGCCTACTACACACCGGGCGGCGGCTTCTTCCTGTGGCTCGACGTTGGCGATGGCGAGGCTGCGACGCGCAAGCTGTGGGGCGAGGCGCACGTCAAGGTGCTGCCTGGCGCCTATGCCTGCCGGGAAACCAACGGGATCAATACGGCGCAGCGCTACATCCGCGTGGCGCTGGTGCACGACGAAAAGACCACCCGCGAGGGCCTGTCGCGCCTCGCGGCCGTTCTCTAGGGAGCGCTTTCGCGTATGGCCATGCTGAGTCTGTCGTCAGCGTTGCAGCCCAGAACGTCGATCCTGCCGGAAGGCGGGCGCGACTTCCTGCGTCGCCGCATGATGGAGATCGTCGGCGTGGCTACCGCGGCTTTCGGCCTGGCGCTGATGATGGCGCTGTTCACTTACAGCCCTGGCGACCCTTCGCTGAACCATGCGACTGCACGCGCGCCCAACAATCTGCTCGGCCTGCCCGGTGCCTATGTTTCCGACCTGCTGCTGCAGACCTTCGGTCTTGCCATCATCCTGGCGCCGGTCGCCTTCATCACGTGGGGCGTGCGCATGGCGCGCACACACCATCTTGGCTTCTTCGGCCTGAGGCTGTCGCTGCTGCTGCTGGCGCTTCTGATGATGAGCG
>CALROF020000109.1:0-20582 GCA_943369775.1 Reyranella massiliensis 521 | reverse complement strand
TGGATGGAGCGTACGTCCGACACCGTCGGCGACGTCGAGGGCAAGCTGCGCCGTCCAACGCTTCTTCGACGCGTCCCAGGTGGCGCCCTGGAAGGTCGTGCGCGTCCAGAAGTCGATCTCCATGGTCTCGACGTAGGACTCGATCCAGTTGGCGATCTTGTCCTTGGGAATGTACTTCGGCCAGGTCGTGGGAAACGGCAGATATGGGAAGTGATTGCTGTGCTTCTGATTGTGCAGCTTCAGCCCGTGATAGCGCTTGCGCCAGTTGTCGCCGATGCGCGCCATGCGGTCGATGACCAGCGCATCGATGCCCAGCGCCTTGAAGCGCGCCGCCGCCGTGACGCCGGCATGGCCACCACCCACGATCAGTACCATGGGATCGCGATCTTCGTAGCGCGACGACTGCTGACGGCGGTCGAGCCAGTTGGGACCGTGGAAATCGCGCTCGAAGGCAGGTTCCTCGGAGGCTTCGAGGATCACCTCTTCCTCGTACCCGGTGAGTTCGTCGAGCGCGGTCATCAAGGTCCAGGCCACCGTGGAACCGGCGCGGCAGTCGCTGCGCTTCAGGCGGACGATGCCGGCTCCCCTGCCTACCTTCGTCGCGAAGGTCAGGATTGCCTCGACACAAGTCTCGCCGGCGCGCTCGACGTCGCGCGGCGGATGACGCTCGGGATCAATGGCAAAGTCGCGCGCCCCGGTGGCCGCGGCAGCCTCGACGAGGCGCCGCGAGACAGGCTCGCGATCGCTCACCGTCTCAATGGTCCAGGTGAGCGCCACGATATCGCGCCAATCGCAATCGCTGCGGAACAAGGCGCCGACTGCAGCAGCGTCCTTCGCCTCGAGAGCGGCGTTCAGGCCCGTCAGCCAATCGCCGACAATTTGTTTCGCATCACGGCTGAGTTCGACATCCATGGAAACAAGCCTAGAGCGTAACGCGCGTCCTTGTCATCCTGAGTACCAGCAACACCGCGGGAGATCGAAATGTCACTCTACGAGCTCAGGACCTACACGCTTTACGTCGGCAAGATGGGAGAAGCGGTAAAGCTCTATCAGGAGTTCGGTTTTCCGGCGCTCGACAAGGGTGGCCATGCCAAGAATCTCGTCGGCTACTTCCAGGGCGACACGGGCACGATCAATCAGCTCGTTCATCTCTGGAAGTTCAATGACGATGCCCACCGGCGCAGTCACTGGGCTGCGGTCTTCTCCGACCCCGCTTTCATGGACGGCTTTGCCGTTAAGTTCCGTCCGCTGGTGATGAGCCAGGAAGTGAAGCTGTTGAATGCGGCGCCTTGGGGGCCGCATCCGTAAGGATATTGTAATCCATCGGCAACATGTAGAAACAGCTGCGGCGTTTGGCAGGGTGTAACGTGCTCGCTTGACGCGACGGCAGCGGCTAGTGTGCTGCCGGGTGTTCAACGGGAAATGATCTACAATCTGACTCTGGTCCACCTGCTGCTGGCTTTGGGGGCGGGTGGCTGTGTGTACTTCGCACTGCGCGAGATCCGACGCCGTTACGTGTCGATCTGGCGGCTGTTTGTGCCTGCAGCACTGGCAACGCTCGTCGCCGTCGGCATGTTCCTTTTGCAGGTCATCGCTCACCGGCCTCCCTGGGTTTTCGAGGCGGCACTGGTGGCGGGTTTGGCGATCGGCATGCTCCGTGGCTTCGCGACCGTGCTGCACATCGATCTCTACATGTCGATGCTGCAGGAGCGGTCCGCCGCCAAGCGAGCTCTGCTCTGGGTGCCGATCATTCTTGCCGTCGCAGTCGCCACCGAGATCGTGGCCACGATCTTCACCCCGGTTCTCGAGAACCTTCAGCTTGGCGCCGCGCTGATTGCGACATGCTGCGCCGGTATGCTGGTCGGCCGTGCGCTTGTTCTGTCGGTGCGGCTGGCCGCGTCCTTGATGAACCCCGCGCCAAGCAGCCGAAAGCGGTCTGCAGCCAGGCCGGCACCTTCAGAACAAACCTGAGCCGTTCGACGGCGGCCCCGTCAAGGCACCGCGGGATTAAGCGGCGGCAAGATGTTCGCCCGCTCTTGCCGGACTGTCGCATGCCGCAGCGTCTCGGCCTTCCTCGCGAAGGCGTCGGCCCTATCGAGCGACCAAGGCGCGCCGGCAAACAAAGCGGCTTCGATCTCCTCGGCGAGCGGCCCGGCATCCACCAGCCGCGGCAGGCGTTGCCGCCATGTCGTAAAGGCGCGATAGGCGGCCTCAGCTCCGTCCTTGCGACAAGCGGCCTTGAGATCGTCGAAGGCCTTTGCTTCGGAAGCCTGCCAGCGGGCGCGGCGGTCAGCCCGCCATCTGCGTACACGCGGCCAGGCCCACAGCGCCAAGGACGCTGCGCCCAATGCCGTGGCGGCAGCGAATATCCAGCGCTCGATGCGGTCGCCAGGCGTCGCGACAACCGGTGCGTTCGTCACCGCGATCGTGGCACCCGCACCTACTGCGCGCCGAAGACGGTTCGCCGACAGATCCCACCAGGGCTGTACCACTTCGGGGATCACGAATGAGCCGCCAGTCTCGAACACGTAGGTCACGCGATCGGTTCGCCGGCCGGTAAGGGCGCCACGACTGACCTGATCGGTGCTTTGCGGCGGGTCGACATAGACACGTACGCCTTGCGGCGCAGTGAACGCGAGGTCGAGCATCGCCATGCCGGGTACGTCGGCGGCGACCCTGGTGATCGTGCGCACGATGGCATCACCTGCCTTGAAGGCGCTCGACAACGTCGGCTGCCACTGCTCCTCGAGCGTAAATGAATCCGCGGCAACGACCGGCCGCGTGGGATCGACGCCTGGAGGCACCGCAATCTGCACCTCGACCGGCTTGCCCTGCAGCTGGCCAGCCGTATCGCCCGAGCTGTTCAACACGGTGACCGACGGCGCTGGAATGGTGAGCTGGCCGCCGCGGCGCGGGTAAAGGGCGAACTCGAAGCGCTGGCCGGCATAGGTCTTGCCGTCGATCGTGTCGCTCATCGTCGTCGCCTGCGTTTCGTAACGCACGATTTGCGCGCCGGACATGTCGGCGAGAGAAACCCGCGGCGGCCGAGGCATGTCACCGGGAAACAGGACATCCACGAAGACGCCGACATGTTGCCCCAGCACGGCCCCCTGCTCCGGCTTCACCGTGGTCCGCACAACCACGCCCTCGGTCTGGGCCATCGCCGGCGCCGACAGCAGCAGGACCAGGAGAGAAAGCAGCGCTCTCATGGTGCCTTGCTCTCGAGCTGATTGACGAAGCGCGCCTTCAGGAAATCGGCGGGGCGACTCTGGAGCCGCTTCAACCACACGGCGCGCGACGCCTCGTCGCTCATCACGGCGCCCGTGACGTCCGTCTTCTGTCCTTCCTGATCCTTCTTGTCCTTGTCATAGACAATTTGATCGGCGCCCTCACGCTGGTCGCCGGCGTCGCCGCCCTTCTGCCGCATCCGCTCTGCACGGAGTTTTGCCAAGGTCCGGTTTGCCTCTGCATCAGCCCAACCGGGTCGCAAGGCCAACGCACGATCGTAACGACCGACGGCATCGTCGTACTTGCCGAGCATCACCAGGGCATTGCCTTGATCGTAAGCCGCCGCCGCAGTCGCCAGACCGCCGAAGGTCTCGGCGGCGTCCTTGAACTCACCGGCCCGGAAGCGGGCAACGCCAGCCCACATCGGGTCTGCGAAGGTCTTGGCGGCCTCGAGATAGTTTTGTTCCGCCATCAGCCGGCGGCCGCGCTGATCCGGTGTCATCCAGAGATCGGCCCAGCTGACCTGCCAGACGCCGATCGCCAAGGCCGCAACCACCAGCGCCACCACCACTGCCATAGAGGTGCGTGGCCGCTTCATGACGCGATGACCCAGCCGCGACGGAACCAGAGCAGCACCAGCAGTGCAATGACCGGCGTCAGCCACCAGCCTGCTTCCTCCCAGCGGACCGTCTCGCCCGCAGCCACCGGCGCACCGGGCGCATCCGCCAGCCGGCGTGCGATCGTCTCCACATCCTGATTGTCCACCGTGGCGACAACTTCGCGGGCGTCGAGCGCCGACACGGCCGCCGCGAGACCGGCATCGGCGGCAACAAACTGCGGCGGCGCCACGGCGAACAGGATCACCGGCGGCTCGCCGGCAAGCGGTTTCAGCACGGCTGCCTGTCCGAGTGCCACATTGTCGGCCACCACCAGGATCGAGCCGCCCTGCCCACCGTCCCGCAGCACTTGGTCCGCAAGCTTCACTGCATCGGCCAGTTGGTCGCCTTCGCGCGGCATGATCGCTGGAGACAGCGCGCCTGCCATGCCGATTACCACGTCACGATCGGGTGTCGGCGGCAGAACGAGATGGGCAGAGCCACTATAGGCGATGAGCCCTGCGGGCATGCCGTCGCGGAGCTTGAGCAGATCGGCGATCTTCTGCCGCGCACGGTCGAGCCGCGTCGGCGCCAGGTCGGGCGTCATCATCGACGGCGTCACCTTGAGCACGATCATCGCCGGGGCTGCCTGCTCGGCAAAGGGCGACGGCAGGCGCTGCCAGGTTGGCCCCGCGGCGGCCAAGACCACCACGGCAATGCCTGCCAGCAGCAGATGATGCGGACGCAAGACCCGGCGTGCCGTGTCACCAACGACGAGATGCTTCAGCAGCACTGGATCAATCACCTGTCGCCACCGGCGCGTCGTATCGCTGGCCCGATGGCTTGCCCACCACAGGACTAGCGCTGGCAATAGCAGCAGCAACGCCCATGGACGCAGCAGATGGAAGTTTTCGACGAAAGCGGTCATGACGCCACCTTCGAGGCGCGGCCCAAGCGCGGCCACCTCACGAGCATCAGGGCCTGCGCCAACAGCGCCACCACGATCATGGCAAGCAGCGGAACCCAGTAGAGATCGGTGCGCGGCTGGTAAGTCACTATGTCGATCTTGCGCGCCTCGACCTGATCGAGCTTCGTGTAGATGCCGGCCAGTTCGGCGCGGTCGAGGGCGCGGTAGAAGCCGCCGCCGGTCGCGGTGGCAACGTCCTTCAACGCCGCTTCGTCGAGCTTCTCCTCGCCGGCAGCGGTCGGATCGCCGATCGCCACGGTATGGATCACGATCCCCTTGTCGTGGGCGATACGCGCCGCTTCGGCCGGCGGCACGCTGCTGGCCGTATCATTGCCGTCGGTCAAAGCAATCATGGTCTTGGCTGGCGCCGTCGAGCGGGCGAACAGGTTAATGCCCAGCCCGATGGCATCGCCCAGCACGGTGCGTGGACCGGCCATGCCGACCTGCATCTCCCGCAGCAGCGCGCGTGCCAGCTTGAGGTCGGTCGTGAAAGGCACCAGTGCGAAGGCCGAGTTGCCGAACACCACGACACCGACCCGATCCCCCTGACGTTTCGCCAGAAACTCATCGAGCACCTGCTTCGCGGCCGTCAGGCGATCGACCTTGGCGCCGGATGCATCGGTGAAATCCTTGGTATCCATCGAGCCTGAGAGGTCGACCAGCAGCAGGAGATCGCGCGCCGGCTTTTCCCGATGAATCGGTGGCTCGAGCCATTGCGGCCGCATCAGTGCCAGGAGCGCTAACAGCCAGCACAGCACCAGGCTCGTTGTCCGCCAGAAGCCACGCCGGCGGGTCACTACGCCTTCGCGTGGCTGCAAGCCGGTGGCGGAGGCGAGTAGCGTGAAGAACGGGACACGCACGCCTCGCCGACTCTCCGCATAGGCCGGCACGAGCCACCAGATCAGCGCCGGCAAAGGCAGGAGCAGAGCGATCCAAGGTTGGGCGAAGGTCAGCATCGGTGCCGCCGGACCCAGTTGCGCGCCGCCGCCAGGACTGCCTGCTTGTCGCCAGCCCCGCCAAAGGCCAGGGCTTCCAGATCGCGCCCGGCTCCCTGGGTGAAAGCATCACTGCGGGCGGTGCGATCGAGAAAGGCGAGCCAGTCGGCGCCCGTCAGCGACGCGACTTCGGCGCGCGGCCATGCCGCCAGCGCCGCGCGTTTCAGGATGGTGGAGATATCGCTTGCGTCGGCCCCGTCGAGGGCAACGAGCGCGGCGCGTCGATAGGCGTTGCGCCGGTGCCGGGCGATGATCATGCCGGCGAGGATCGCTGCCATGGCAATGCCGCCCGCCAGGAGAATCCACCAGCCGGGCGCCGGCGGCCACAGGGCCACCTCGGGCGGCACGACGATGTCGCGCAGGTTGGAAAGATCGGCGGGATCGCTCATGGCCTGCGCTCAGGCCGCCCGTCGCCGGGAAAGCCGTCGGCCGAGCTGCTCGCGGAACTGGTCGGACACGTCGCGGCCCGTGACCAATGGCAAAACGGGAATGGCACGCTGCAGCGAGAAGCGGGCCGCGTTGGCCTGACGCTCCGCAAAGCCTGCCGAGAATTGCCGCCGCAAGCCACTTGCGGAAAGGTCTGCTTCGATCTGGCGGCTGCCATCGGTCAGGACAGCGTTTCCAATGTCCGGCAGCTCGGCTTCCAGAGGATCTGAAATGAACACGGAGAGCGCATCGTTATGGGCGGTGAGACGCGTCACCTGCTTGACGCTTTCGGCATCGGCCCCTGCCGTATCGGAGATCAGGACGATCAGCCAGTCATGATGAGCCAGGCGGACGGCGCGGCGCAGCGCTTCGTTGAGCAGCGCCGGATCGGGCGCCCCGGCTACCGCCGACAGCAATCGGTTGTGGCGCACCACCTCGCCCAGAATGCGCCGGACACCTGCGTCGCGTGCCTCCGGCTTGATCTCGACGACGCCACCCGCTTCCGAAAAGACGATGGCGCCGACCCTGTCGCCCAACGACGCGACACGGAAAGCCGAGAGGGCCGCCGCTTCGGCGGCGACGACGGACTTCATGGCAAGCCGGCTGCCGAAGAACATCGATTGCCGCTGGTCGACCAGCAGCAGGACATTGCGATCGCGCTCCTCGCTATAGACACGCACATGTGGCATCCCGAGCCGGGCGGTCGCGGCCCAGTCGATGGCCCGCGTGTCGTCGCCTTCGGCATAGTGGCGCAGTTCCTCGAAGTCGAGACCGCGGCCGCGCAGCCGCGAGGCATGGCGACCGGTCAGCAGGCTATGCACCGGCTGGCGCGGCAGAAAGCTGAAACCCTTGGCGCGATGACGCAGATGCAGCAGCTCGTCGAGGGTCACATAGGCGCGTGCCTCAGTCATCCGCCCTCCTCCCGCGTCACGCCGCGACGGCCACCTGCTTCAGGATTTCGTCGATGACACCGTCCTTGCCGACGCCCGCAGCCGTCGCCTCGTAGGAAAGCGTCAGGCGATGTCGCAGGCAATCATGTGCGACCGCCCGCACATCCTCCGGCAGGACATGATCGCGTCCCTGTAGCCAGGCATGGACCCGCGAACAGCGATCCAGTGCCAACGAGCCGCGCGGGCTGGCACCGATCGAGATCCAGTCCTTGAGCTGGGCACCATACTCCGATGGCCGGCGGGTCGCGGCGATCAGCGCCACGATATAGGTCTCGACTGCAGCCACGCTCTTCACGCGATCGATCTCTCCACGCGCGGCAAAGATGGCTTTCTGTTCCACCGGCAGCGGCGGTGCGGCCTCGGCGCCCTGTGCCTCTTCTCCCCGTACGAGCTGCAGCACCTTCACTTCGTCGGCATCGTTTGGATAATCGATGCGGATGTGCATCAGGAAGCGATCCATCTGCGCCTCGGGCAGCGGATAGGTGCCCTCCTGCTCGATCGGATTCTGGGTCGCCAACACCATGAACAGCGCGGGCAGCTTGTAGCGCTTGCCCGACACCGTGACCTGACGCTCTTCCATGGCCTCCAGCAGCGCCGACTGCACCTTGGCCGGCGCGCGGTTGATTTCGTCCGCCAGCACCAAGTTGCCGAACACCGGTCCCTGCCGGAACTGGAAGGTGCCGGCCCCCGCGCCCTGGCTGAGATAAATCTCGCCGCCCGTCACGTCGGAGGGCAGCAGGTCGGGCGTGAACTGGATGCGGCTGAACTCCGACTCCAGCGCTTTCGACAGGCTCTTGATCGCACGCGTCTTGGCGAGACCCGGCAATCCCTCGATCAGCACGTTGCCGTTGGCCAGCAAGGCGATCACCAGCCGTTCGACCACTCGCTCCTGGCCGATGACCGATGCATTCACCCGACGCTGGATCTCGGCGATCGGTTCACGCGCACTCATCGCGAACAGGTCCCGGCATAGTAGGCGTCGGCATCGCAAGTCTTGCCACCGGGGAGCGAGCACACGCCCTTTTCGACGGCTGCGCTCGGCGGCGACGACACGGCATAGCGGCCGCCGGTGATGGCGCAAAACCGGCCCGCAGGTGTCACATAGCCTGTCACACGCAGCCCTCCCTTCGGACATTCCCCGCGGAACAGCGCCCACTCCTCGCACTGGTAGTTGTCGACGAACGTGCAGACGCCGTACTGGCCGCCATCGGGACGCCTTTCGATCTTGAGCGTCCCGCCCTGCTCGGTACAGCGCACCGAGGCAGGGTTCGCAAGTTGCGGCGAGGGTTGCGTTTGAGCCGAGGCGTTGCCGGCTATGCCCAGCAACAGGACACCGAAGATTATCGCTCGCCGCAAAGCTCCCCTCCTACTTGTGCATCGAGCTCAGCGATTTCTGCATGCCCTCGACGATCTGGTCGATCGAGAAGCTCGAAGCTCGCTGGCTGGGCGGATACTCCTTGAACGTCGCCAGGAACTTGCCGACCACTTCCTGCGCCGCAAAGATGACGTAGGGCTGCGACACGAACCAGTCGTAGTAGGTGTTCGAGGTGATGTCCGCCCGCTCGTAGGGGTCAGCCCGGAGATCGAACAGCTTCGGCAAACGCAGCTTGGTGAACGGCTCCGCCCACACCCGCATTGTTCCAGGCGCACGTTGCTCCTCGAAGACGATCTTCCAGTTCTCGTAGCGCAAGCCGACAAGATCGCCATCGTCGTTGAAGTAAACGAACTCCTTGCGGGCGCTGTTGGGCTCCTTGGCGGTCAGATACGGAATCTGGTTGTAGCCATCGAGATGGACTTTGTAGGTCTTGCCGCCGGTCTGAAAGCCTTTCAGCAGCTTGTCCTTGACGCCCGGATCGCCGGCTGCAGCCACCAGCGTGGGAAACCAGTCGAGCCCGCTCACGATCCCGTTGAAGACGGTTCCCGGCTGAACCTGGCCCGGCCAGCGAATGAAACAGGGCACGCGATAGGCGCCCTCCCAATTGGTGTTCTTCTCGCTGCGGAAAGGCGTCGTGGCACCATCTGGCCAGGAGTTGGCGTGCGGACCGTTATCGGTCGTGTAGATCACCAGCGTGTCGTTGGCGATGCCGAGGTCGTCGAGCTTCTTCAAGACCTGACCAACATGGCCGTCATGCTCGACCATGCCATCGGCATACTCGGTGAGGGCCGTGAGGCCGGCCGGGCTGCGTCGATCCTCCTTCACGTGCGTGCGGAAATGCATGCGCGTGGAATTGAACCAGCAGAAGAACGGCTTGTTGGCCTTCACTTGCCGATCCATGAAATCCATGGCGGCAGCCGACGTCTCGTCGTCGATCGTTTCCATGCGCTTCTTGGTGAGCGGGCCGGTGTCCTGGATGCGGCCATCGGCATAAGAGCGAATGACACCGCGCGGGCCATACTTCTTGCGGAACTCGGGATCGCGCGGATAGGTACGCTGCTCCGGTTCCTCTTCGGCATTGAGGTGATAGAGGTTGCCGAAGAACTCGTCGAAACCATGGTTGGTCGGCAAAAACTCATCACGATCTCCGAGATGGTTCTTTCCGAACTGACCCGTCGCGTAACCCATCGGCTTCAGGATTTCGGCGATGGTCACATCGCGTGCCTGCAGGCCCTCCGTGGCGCCGGGCACGCCGACTTTGCTGAGACCGGTACGCAACGTGCACTGACCCGTGATGAAGGTGGAGCGACCCGCCGTGCAGCTCTGCTCTGCATAGTAGTCGGTGAACATCGCGCCTTCCTTGGCGAGGCGGTCGATGTTCGGCGTCTTGTAGCCCATCAAGCCGAACGTGTAGGCGCTGATATTCGATTGCCCGACATCGTCACCGAAGATGACGAGAATGTTGAGGCGACGGCCACTGGCCGGCGGTTGCTGCGCCTGCGCCTGCTCTACGGTCTTGGCCAGGCCAACTGTGCCCAGTACGGAAAGCGCGGTGCCGCCCAGCAAGAGTTTCCGCCGGTTCGATCCGTTGTTTTGGTCGTTACTCATCGGCCCCTCCTATCGCGTTTTCATCGCTGCATTAACTTTGTCCATCACCTGATCGATTGAGAATGATGCTGGCCTCTGTCGCGGCGGGAACTGTTTGTAGCTCGAGAGGTATCGGCCGACTTTCTCGACGGCTGGCAGGATGAGAAAGGCGCGGTCGACCATCCACCTTTCGTAGTGGATCGAGCCGTCGACAGCATACTCGAATGGATCGGTCTTGAGGTCGATGATGATGGGAGCACGCAAAGTCGTCATCGGATCGCGCCAGATCGCCATGCCCGTCGCATACTGGGTCGCGAAGTTGTATTTGAATCGCTCGTCACGATAGGCAACCAGGTTGCCGTCATCGTCGAAATAGACGAACTCCTTGCGCGGCGATTCCGTGGTCTCGCCCTTCAGCACCGGCAACTGGTTGTAGCCGTCGAGGTGGACCTTGAAGGTCTTGTTGCCGGCCTGGTAGCCCTTGAGCAGCTTGTCCTTGATGTTGGCATCACCGCCTGCAGCGACCAGTGTCGGGAGCCAATCCTCTGCGGAGAACAGGCTGTCGACGATGGTGCCCGGCTTAATGGTACCCGGCCAGCGCGCCATGCATGGTACGCGTACGGCACCTTCCCAGTTCGTATCCTTTTCCGAGCGGAACGGCGATGCGCCGCCGTCGGGCCACATATTCTTCATCGCGCCGTTGTCGGTGGAATAGACCACCAATGTGTTGTCGGCGATCTTATTGTCCTCGAGGAACTTCAGGAGTTCTCCGACCTGCCCGTCATGTTCCACCATGCCGTCACCCTGGATTCCGAGCCCGGTCTTGCCAGCGGACTCCGGCTTGAGGTGCGTGAAGACATGCATGCGCGTGGAGTTGAACCAGCAGAAGAACGGCTTATTTGCCTTCACCTGCCGATCCATGAAGTCCTTGGCTGCCGCAAGGAACTCGGTGTCGACCGTCTCCATGCGCTTCTTCGTCAGCGGCCCGGTATCTTCGATCCTGCCATCTGCCGATGACTTGATGACACCGCGCGGACCGAACTTCTTGCGGAACTCCGGGTCCTTCGGATAGTCGGGATTCTCCGGCTCCTCCTCCGCATTGAGGTGATAGAGATTACCGAAGAATTCGTCGAAACCGTGGGCCGTCGGCAAGAACTCGTCTTTGTCGCCAAGATGATTCTTCCCGAACTGGCCACACATGTAGCCGAGCGGCTTCAGCATTTCCGCGATCGTTGGATCTTCCTTCTGCAAGCCCACGGGTGATCCCGGCAGGCCAACCTTGGTGAGGCCTGTGCGGAACGGGCATTGGCCAGTGATGAAAGCGGCGCGGCCCGCCGTACAGCTCTGCTGACCATAATAGGTCGAGAAGATCGCGCCTTCATTGGCGATGCGATCGATGTTGGGCGTCCTGAAGCCCATCATGCCCTTATTCCAGACGCTAAGATTCCAAAGGCCGATATCATCGCCGAAGATCACGAGGATGTTCGGGCGACGTCCAGCGGCAGGCGCCGTCTGAGGCTGCTGCTGAGCCTGCGCAATCTTGGTTGACGTCCCAAGTCCCACGGCACCCAAAACTGAAAGGGCCGCACCACCGAGGAGAATGCTGCGCCTCCGGCCATCGATCTTTCGATCGCTGCGATCGCCGTTCATGCCACTCTCCTTAGTGCTTCAATGGAGAGGGACTGTACTGCCGCTCGTCTCCACCGGTAAATCTCGGATTGCGCATAAGTGTTCGCGACAGGCCGGTCTCCCGACTACCCGACGATTGTGGCCCGGCATAATCCCGATCCGATCACCCGATATGAATGGCAGAAATGCATTTGCGATCTGGACGTTGATGCCAGCTCCAGCCTAGGGTGTATGGGCAGCCGCAATTCTGGACGCAGGAGACAGACATGGATCGGCGTAGAATGCTGCTGGGGGTACTGGCGATATCCGCGTTCGGATCGTTGAATTCCTTGCCCTGCTTTGCCCAGGCTACTCCTCCGGCGCCTGCCGCAGCCCCCGACGACAAGAAGACATTGAAGCCCGAGGAACTCGACCAGATCCTCGCCCCGATTGCGCTCTATCCAGATTCGCTGCTGTCGCAGGTCCTGATGGCAACGGGGTATCCGCTGGAGATCGTCGAGGCTGCTCGCTGGTCGAAGGCCAATCCGGCGCTAAAGGGCGATGCGGCCGTCGCGGCCGTGAAGGACAAGACCTGGGATGTCAGCGTGAAGTCGCTGGTGGCCTTCCCTTCCGTGCTGACGCAGCTCAGCGATCATCTCGAATGGACGCAGAAGCTCGGCGACGCGATGATCTCGCAACAGCAGGACGTTGCGGATTCGATCCAGCGTCTGCGTGCCAAGGCAGCGGACGCCGGCAATCTCAAGAGCGGCCAGCAGCAGACCGTCACGAGCCAGGGCTCGGGCACGGACCGCACGATCGTCATCGAGCCGGCCAGTCCCGAGGTCATCTACGTTCCGTCCTACAATCCGTCGTGGGCCTACGGCGCTTGGCCCTATCCCGCCTATCCGCCGACCTACTATCCACCGCCGCCCGGCTACGGCTATGGGGCGGCCCTGGCGACCGGGCTGCTGTGGGGCGTCGGCATCGCTGCAGCGGGCTCGATGTTTTCGAGTTGGAACTGGGGTCGCGGCAACTCCTACGTCAACGTGAACGTCAATCGCGCGGTGAACATCGACAACCACTTCGACCGCAACCGCTACGTCAATAACAACAACCGCTGGCAGCACGATCCCGGTCACCGCCGTGGCGTCGCCTATCGCGATCCGGCGACCCGCCAGCAGTTCGGCCAGCACAAGCCCGCCGGCGCCGCCGACCGCCAGCAGTTCCGCGGTCAGCTCGCCGGACAAACGCCCGGCGGCCGCACGCCCGGTCAGGCGCCACACTTGCCGCAGGGTGGTGCCAATCGACCGCAAGCCGGCACGCATCCGCAGATCCAGAATCGCGGCAACTTCGCTCACGGCGACAGGCCTTCGGCCCTGAGCGGCGTCAATCGAGGCCAGCAGGTGAATCGCGAAGCGACGCGTGGCCGCGCGCAGCAAGGGCGCGCCAATGCGCATCCCAACTTCCAGCGGCCATCCGGCGGCGCCCGCGGCGGCGGAGGTGGTTTCCAAGGTGGTGGTGGCGGCGGTGGAATGAGGGGAGGCCGGCGATGAGCACGTCCATCCGAATGCTCCTGGGGAGCCTGGGCCTTGCCCTCTTGTTCTTCGTGTCGTTTGCGGGTGTGTCCTCCGCACAGACCGACAAGCAGGAACGCTTCACCACTCCCGATGTCGCCGCGGACACGCTTACCGAGGCGATTCGCAAGAACGACAACAAGAAGGTCGAAGCAATCCTCGGCACCGGCTGGCGCAACCTGATCCCCGGCAATACCGCCCACGAGGACGATATCCGCGCCCGCTTCCTCGCCGCCTGGGACGAGAATCACAAGATCGTGCTCCAAGGCGACGACAAGGCACTCGTCGAGGCGGGCAAGACCGGCTGGAGCATGCCGATCCCGCTGGTCAAGGACTCCGGCGGCTGGCGTTTCGACGTGGTGGCCGGAAAGGCCGAGATCGAAGCCCGCGAAATCGGACGCGACGAGTTCACCGTCATCCAGACCCTGCTCGCCATTGTCGACGCGCAGCACGATTATGCGACGCTCGATCCGATGAAGGTCGGGGTTCCGACCTATGCCCGGCGTCTGCTCAGCTCGCCCGGCCAGAAGAATGGCCTCTACTGGGAAACGAAGCCCGGTGAACCGGAGAGCCCGCTCGGCGCACTTGTGGCCAAGGCGCAACCTGGCGACGGCCCCGGAGAGGGCTATTTCGGCTATCATTTCCGCCTGCTCTACGGTCAGGGAGCCGACGCCCGAGGTGGTGCTTACAATTATCTCGTCAACAACCGGATGATCGGCGGGTTCGGCGTCATCGCCTGGCCGGTGACCTATGGCGAGACCGGCGTCATGACTTTCATCGTGAACCAGGACGGTACGGTCTACGAACGCGATCTCGGCCCTCAGACCAGCGAGAAGGCAGCGGCGATCGCCTTGTTCAACCCCGACAAGGATTGGGAAAAAGCCGACATGACTCCGCCATAAGGCGAGCGTAATACAATTGATGGCGACGCCGGTCGGCGGCGACCTGACCGTAGCGCCGATTGGTGATGAGCGAGCCCTCTTCTACTGCGCCGAGTTCCACTGAGCCGAGCGAATCGATCAAGCGACTGCTGCCCTGGCTGGTAGCCGTCGCCTTCTTCATGCAGTCGCTCGATACGACCATCCTGAACACGGCAGTGCCGGCGATCGCCAGGGCGATGGACGTCACGCCACTCGACATGAAGTCGGTGCTGGCGAGCTACACGTTGAGCCTCGCGGTCTTCATTCCGATCAGCGGCTGGATGGCCGATCGGTTCGGCACCCGCCGTGTCTTCGCCTCGGCCATCGGTCTGTTCACCCTGGGTTCGATCCTGTGCGGCCTCGCGACCAGCATCGAAATGCTGGTGGCCTGCCGCGTGATCCAGGGTGCCGGCGGCGCGATGATGATGCCGGTCGGCCGCATGACGCTTGCACGCACGTTCGGCAAAGCCGACCTCGTGCGCGCCATGAGCTTTGTCGCCATCCCGAGCCTTGTCGGCCCGATGATCGGCCCTGTGGCGGGCGGCCTGATCGTGGCCTACCTCCACTGGAGCATCGTGTTCTTCGTGAACATCCCGGTGGGCCTGCTCGGCCTCTACTTCGTGCAGCGCTATTTGCCGGATTATCGCGAGACGCAGACCCATCCCCTCGACGTCGTGGGGCTTGTGCTGTTCGGCGGTGGCATCGCCCTTCTCTCCTACGTGCTGGAGGTCTTCGGCGAGCACAGGCTCGGCCTGGCCGAGATATTCGGCCTCCTCGCCATCGCCGTTGCGCTGCTGGCGGGGTATGGCATTCGCGCCAGCCTGACCGCCTTTCCGCTGCTCAACCTCGGCCTGTTCAAGTTGCGCACTTTCCGTGCAGCGGTGAGCGGCGGGTTCTTTACGCGCCTTGGCCTGGGCGGCATCCCCTTCCTGTTTCCGCTGCTCTACCAGATCGGGCTCGGCTTCTCGCCGATCCAATCGGGTCTGCTCGTGCTGCCCCAGGCCATCGCCTCGATCGGCCTCAAGACCTTCATGCCGGCGATCCTGGCAAAGCTCGGCTACCGCAACGTGCTGGTCGGCAACACGGTCATCGTCGGACTCATGATCATGTCGTTCGCCACGGTGGGCGCCCATACGCCGATCTGGCTGATCGTCCTGCAGGCCTTCATCCTCGGCTTCTTCACGTCGATGCAGTACACCAGCATGAATACCCTGGTGTATGCCGATGTCAGTGCCTCGCAGACCAGCGGCGCCAGCACCATCGCCGCGACCGGCCAGCAACTGGCCATCAGCTTCGGCGTCGCGGGTGCCGGTCTCATCGCTGCCTTCTTCGTGCCGCCCTCGATGCATTCGCATCCGGATGCGTTGATCCACGGCGTGCAGCAGTCCTTTCTGGCATTGGGTATCCTGACGGTCGTATCGTCGGTCGTCTTCATGGAGCTTCGCAAGAACGATGGTGAATCCATCAGCCAGCACGACTCCCAAAAACACCGCGCCGCCCAGCCCGAGAGCGCGGAGCACTAGGAGGAAATGAATGCTGCTACCGCTCGCAGATGTGCCGCGCTGGTATGCCGACCAAAAACCGAGCGGCACTGTCGCCGTTCGGCATGACGGACAAGACCTCACCTGGGACGCCCTGGAACGTGGCGCCAATCGGCGCGCGCGCGCTTTTGCCGAGCGGGGCGTCAAAGCCGGCGACTTCGTCGCCATCGGACTGCCCAACAGCAACGCGTTCTACGAGACGAGCTTTGCCATCTGGAAACTGGGCGCGACACCGACATCGCTCTCGCATCGGCTGCCGCGAGGCGAAGTGGCCGCCATTCTGGAGGTTTTGAAGCCCGCGCTCGTTGTCGGCGGTGAACCTGACTGGAACGCCCCGAATGCCCTGCCGCAGGACTTCGTGCCCGAAGGTGTTTCCGACGAGCCGCTCGACCGTCCGGTCGCGCGCTATTGGAAGGCGATGACCAGTGGCGGTTCGACCGGCCGCCCCAAGATCATCCTCGATCATCAGCCCGCCGTCATCGAGCTCACGGCCGCCACGCCCCTCGGCATCGTGCCCGGTGTGGCGCTGCTCAATCCCGGCCCGCTCTATCACAACGCTCCCTTCCTGGTGTCTCACTACGCGCTGTTCGCAGGGGGCAGCGTCACCGGCCTGAAGAAGTTCGATGCGGAAGATGCGCTGCGGCTGATCGAGGCGCACAAGCTCGAATGGGTGAACTTCGTCCCGACGATGATGCACCGGATCTGGGCGTTGCCGGAAAACGTTCGCAACCGCTACGACCTCTCGAGCCTCAAGGTCGTCTTCCACATGGCCGCCCCCATGCCACCGTGGCTCAAGGAGAAGTGGATCGAATGGCTGGGGCCTGAGCGGATTTTCGAACTCTATGGCGGCACAGAGCGCCAGGGCAGCACGGTGATTTCAGGGACCGAATGGCTCGCCCACAAGGGCTCTGTCGGGCGGCCCGACCCTGCCGTCTGCAAGATCCGGATCATTGGCGAAGACGGCAAGGAAGTAGCGCCCGGCGAGACCGGCGAGATCTACTTCCTGCCCGCCTCCGGTTCGGGCAGCACCTATCACTATCTCGGGGCGAACCCGAAGCGGCGGGAGGATGGCTGGGAATCGATCGGCGACGTCGGACGCTTCGATGCCGACGGCTACCTCTATCTCGGCGACAGGCTGAGCGACATGATCCTGCGTGGCGGCGCCAACATCTATCCGGCAGAGGTCGAGGCGGCCGTGGTGGCGCATCCGGACGTGCGCTCCAGCATTGTCGTCGGCCTGCCTGACGCCGAACTCGGCAGCCGCCTCCACGCCATCATCGAGATCAGGGAGGACGCCGATCCTCGAAGCGTCATCGACAGCATGGGCCCCGTGCTGGCGGACCTGCTCAGCCGCAACAAGCATCCCGAGAGCTACGAGATCGCCACGGCGAGCCTGCGCGACGATTCCGGCAAGGCACGCCGGACATTGCTGCGCGACGAACGGCTGGCATGGCTGAAGGCCGGCCAGGAGTTCCGGCTGCACGCGAAACGCTGAGCGGGAGCGGACACGGGGCCGTCAGATCAGGCTGGCACCGACATTGATGGTGAGCGCCAGGATCGCGGTGTTGAATGCAAAGGCCACGATGCCGTGGATGAGGCTGAGCCGCCGCATCGCGCGCGACTCGGTCTCGACGTCGCCGGTCTGTGCCGCGCAGCCGATGACGAAAGAGTAGTAGAGAAAATCTCGGTAATCCGGCGGCCGGTCGCCGGGAAAGTGCAGCCCGCCGGGCCCGTCATCGTCCGGCTGGTAGTAGATGTTCGCGTAGTGAAGCGCGAAGACCATGTGCGTGAACGACCACGACAGCGCCACGGTCCCACCGGAAATCAGCAGCGCCAGCCAGAGCGAGCCGTGCGGTGTCTTGAGCAGTGCCAGCTCGGCGAAGATCGCCGCAAAGCTCGCCGCTCCGCTCACCACCACGACGAGGATGATCACCCAATCGCCCTCGTCATAGAGTTCGGCGCGCGTCCTGCAGGTCGTGACCGTCGACGCCTTGATCATCTGCAGGGTGCTGCCGATGTAGAGCAAGGCCATCAGGTCCCAGCCGAGCAGGCACCTGGTTTCGATCCGCATGCCCTGAGGCAACAACAAGAACAACGCGAGCCCGGCCGCGAAGGACAGCAGCAACCTGGGGTGGGCATGGAGGAAGCGAGGCGCTCGGACTTTCATGCCCCCACTCTGCCATCTCGGCAGTCCAGGGTAATCGTTGTAATGTCTAGGCGATGCTCTTCACCGCGATGGATCTCGCCGCAACTTTCGTGTTCGCCATCAGCGGTGCGACACGCGGAGTGCATAAGCGTCTGGATCTGTTCGGCGTCCTGGTGGTCGCCTGGGCGGCAGCGGTCGCGGGCGGCATTGCGCGCGATCTTCTGATCGGCGCCGTACCACCGGCCGCCATCGCCAACTGGCACTATCTTGCCGCCGCCCTCGCCGCCGGCCTGTTGGGCTTCTTCGCCTCGGACTGGATCGACCGGCTGCGCACCCCGGTCATGCTCTTCGACGCGGCGGGCCTCTGCCTGTTCGCCGTGACCGGCACGCAGAAGGCACTGGCCTACGGGCTGAACCCGGTGATGGCCGCCGCCTTGGGCGTGGTGACCTGTGTGGGCGGCGGCGTGGCGCGGGACCTGCTGACCCTCCAGGTGCCGACGGTGCTGCGGTCCGAGCTCTATGCCGTGGCAGCCCTTGCCGGAGCGGGGACGGTTGCATTGGGGACATGGCTCGGCTTTCCCAGCCTGCCAGTAGCCCTAACAGGAGCAGGGCTTTGTCTCTTTCTACGCCTGATGTCGATCTATCAGGGCTGGCATTTGCCCATTGCAGTAGCCAAAAAACGGTCTTTTGACAAAACCGACTAAATTCCAGCGACTGAATCATCGCCCCACCCTTGCCGGTATTGTGGAGGGACGCTAAACAACCGCCCGTCATTTTGTCGCAAGCGGCGTGGGGGAAAAGCAGCATGGCGACGAAGAAGAAAGCATTATCGCCTGGCACTGCTCCTGCGGACAAGGCGGCCAAGAACTTGAACGGCAAGGCAAATCCGGATCGTACCAGCGGTACGCCAGAAGCCAGGGACACCGCGCGCCTCCTCCTGGAGATCGAGGCGATCCACTGCCGTCCAGACAACCCGTATATCTTCACGTCCGGCCGGGCGAGCCCGGTCTATATCGACTGTCGCAAGATCATCTCCTTCCCGGAGGCTCGCGCCAAAATCATGTCGCACGCGCTGAAGGCGATCGAAAAGTCGATCGGCTGGAGCAAGATCGACGTGGTGGCCGGTGGCGAGACAGCAGGCATCCCTTTCGCGGCCTTCCTGGCTGCACTGGCTAAGAAGCCGATGATCTATGTGCGCAAGCAGCCCAAGGGCTTTGGGCGCATGGCGCAGATCGAGGGCGAGCTGAAGCCGGGTAAGCGCGTCTTGTTGGTCGAGGATCTGGCCACCGATGGCGGAAGCAAGCTGGTCTTCATCGAGGCGCTCCGGAAGGCCGAGGCGAAGGTCTCGGACTGCTTCGTGATCTTCCACTACGGCATCTTTCCGCAGAGCATCGAGATGCTGTCTTCCACCGGCGTTAAGCTGCATGCGCTGGCCACCTGGTGGGATGCGCTGGAAGCCGCACAGAAGCACAAATACTTCGACGAGAAGGGCCTCACCGAAACCCGCGCCTTCCTCGAAGCGCCGGAACAGTGGTCAGCCAGCCACGGCGGCCGCCCGCCCGCGCCGCGTCCGACACTCGGTCGGTAAGTTCCGCGTCCGACAGTCGGACGGTGAAAAAGGGACGCTGATAGAGTCTTTTGCTACGGTGCGGCGGACATGATCCGCCGTTTCCTTGCCAGCCTTCTGGCTCTCGCCACTCTCGCCGCCACTCCTGCTCATGCGAAGGACGAGCTTGTCGTCGCCCTGACGCAGATGCCCGGAACCTGGAATCCGGTCATCAGCTCGATGCTGGCCAAGTCGCTCATCGCCAACATGACGGCCCGCCCGCTCACGGCCTACGACGCGGACTGGAAGCTCGTCTGCCTCGCCTGTACCGAGCTGCCGACGGTCGAGAATGGCAAGGCACGTGTAATCGACCTGCCCGACGGCAAGAAAGGCATGGAGATCGACGTCGAGCTGCGCGACCTGCGGTGGGGCGACGGCGTGCCGGTGACGACCAGGGATGTCGCCTTCACCCTCGAAGTCGGCAAGCATCCGCTGTCGGGAGTCGCCTCTTCGGAGGGCTACAAGCGGGTCCTGAAGCTCGATGCCAAAGACGATCGCCGCTTCACCATGACGATCGACCGCGTGACCTTCGACTACAACAGCAGTGCCCTGCTTCTGCTGCCGGCACACATCGAAAGGCCGATCTTCGAGGCGAATCCGGCCGAGTATCGCAACAAGACGGCCTACGACACGCAGGCGACCAATCCGGGGTTGGCTTTTGGCCCCTACCGAATCGTCGAGATCGTGCCCGGCAGCAGGGTCACCCTGGAGCAGAACTCGACCTGGACGGGCGAGAAACCGCATTTCAAGCGCATCGTCGTCAAGATCATCGAGAACACGGCGGCGCTCGAAGCCAACCTGCTTTCGGGTGGCGTCGACTATGTGCTGGGTGAACTCGGCCTCTCGCTCGATCAGGCGATCGCGTTCGAGAAGCGCCACGGCGCCAAGTACAACGTCATCTACAAGCCGGCACTGATCTGGGAACACATCGACGTCAACCTCGACAACAAGCTGCTGGCCGACAAGCGGGTGCGGCAAGCGATGCTGCTCGCAATCGACCGCAAGGCCATCTCGGAGAAGCTGTTCGACGGCAAGCAGCCGATCGCGCATGGCGGCATCAGCG
>CALROF020000108.1:0-20639 GCA_943369775.1 Reyranella massiliensis 521 | reverse complement strand
CGATAATCGTGGTGGGGCCGGCGGGACCCTGGGTGGCATGGTCGTAGCTCGGGCGCGGCCCGACGGCCTCACACTCCTGGTCGCCAATTCGGCGCAGACTTTTGCGCCGGTGGTCTACGCCGAGTCGGGCTTCGATTTGACGCGCCTTTTTGCGCCGGTCAGCCTCCTGGCCAAGGTGCCCGTCAGCCTCGTCGTCAATCCTGCCAAGCTCGACGTAAAAGACTTCGCGGGTTTTCTTGCAGCGGCGAAGAAATCGCCCGGCGCCATCAACATCGGCTCATCGGGACTCGGCACCATGCCGCATCTCGCCATCGAACTCCTGCAGCAGCGCACAGGTATCAACCTGACGCATGTTCCCTATCGGGGCGGCGGGCCGGCCCTGCAGGACCTGATCTCGGGTCAACTCGATGCAACGTTCCAGCCCCTCAGCACCATAGCGTCCTACGTGCAATCCGGCCGCTTGCGTGCGCTTGCCGTTGCGACGACGGCACGCGAGCCGGTGCTGCCCAACGTGGCGACCTTTGCCGAAGTGGGGGTTCCCGATTTCGATGTCAGCACCTGGTACGGCCTCTTTGCACCCAAGGCGACGCCGATTGGCCCGCTCGATGCCCTGCACGCTGCCGTGCAGAAGGCATTGGCCGCGCCAGATGTGAAGCATATCTGGCAGGAACAGGGCGCCCGTATCGTTCTCGAAAGCCGCCAGGCATTTGGCGACTTTGTCACTCACGAGATCGATCGCTGGAGCGCGATCGCGAGGAAAACCGGCCTGCCGATGGAATAGCGATTAGGTCTCGCCGCCGCCGTTCACCTGGATCATCTGGCCGTTGATGTAGGCGCCGCCGTCGGCCACCAGCAGTCCGACCACCGAGGCGATTTCGGCCGGTGTGCCCATCCGGCCGAGCGGGACCTTGGCCATCGTTTCCTGGCGATGGTGCATCGATGCCGCGTCGCTCTCGACATCGGCAGCGATGGGCCCTGGCGAGATGGCATTGGTGGTGATGCCCTTGGGACCGAACTCCTTGGCCAATGCCTTGGTGAGGCCCCAGGCGCCGTGCTTGGCAACCGAGACCGGGGCGCGGCCAGCATAGCCATGGATGGCGTTCATGCCGGTGAAGTTGACGATGCGGCCCCAGTTCTTTGCCATCATGCCGGGAAGGCAGGCTTGCGCCAGCCACACCGCGGCATCGAGATCGACCGACAGGACGCGCCGCCAGTCGGCCTCCTGCATTTCGAGGAAGGGCTTGGCCGGTCGCAGGGCTGCGTTGTTCACCAGCACGTCGACCGCACCGAAGCGCTTGATGGCTTCGTCGGCGATGCGCCTGCATTCTTTTGGATCGCCGATATCGGCCATCGCGACCACGGCATCGACGCCGGCGCGGGCTGCTTCCTTGGCAACTGACTCGCAGGCTGCCCGGTCCTTCGACCCGTTGATCACGACGTTGAAGCCCGCCGCAGCCAGCTCCAATACACAGGCACGGCCGATATTGCGGCCGGCGCCGGTCACCAAGGCAGTTCTCCGCACCGCAGTCATCTTCTATGCTCTCACTTTGTTAAACTTCGAGGGCGTTACGTGGAGCAAAGAACGATCCCGCTCGGCGAGCGCCCGGCGCGACTGTGGACTGGCGGTAAAGGCGAAGCAATCGTGCTGCTGCATGGCGGCTGGGCGGGCGCCGAGGCTTATTGGTCGACCATCACCGACGATCTCGAACAGTCGCATCTCGTCGTTGCCCCGGAGCTGCCGGGCATCGGTACGATCGACGAGCCGCCCTTGCCAACCTTCAGTGCCTACTCGGCCTGGCTGGCGGCGCTCCTCGATGCGCTCGGGATCGAACGGGCCGTCATTGTCGGTAATTCCCTCGGCGCAACTGTCGCCTGGCGTTTCGCTGGCGACCATCCCGAGCGTTGCAAATCGCTGGTGATGGTGAACGGCTATCCGCCGCCGGCCTATCCGTCGGGGGTGCGCTGGCTGGCCGCCAAGACACCCGTGCGCGCCATGGCGCGAGGCAACGTGGCTCAATTCTATGGACGTGACGTGTTGGACCTCGCCTTCCACGATCGCGCCAAGGTGCCAGCCGGTATCACACAGTCGCTCGAGCGCTTCTCGCGGGCCGACATCGATCGCGTGCTCGACATCATGCTGTCAGGCGAAGCGCCAAGCCCGCCGCCTAAAGCAAAGACCCTGCTGGTCTGGGGAGAGTCCGACCGTTCGCCCGTGTTCGACAAGCAGGGCGCCCGGAAGATGCGGCAGTCACTCGATGAGTCGAAACTGGTGACGATTGCCGAGGCAGGACACCTGCCGCAGGTGGAGCGCCCGGCGGAGTTCCGCCAAGCGCTGCGCAATTTCCTGAAAGCCTAGATCACGCCGCCGGACTTGAGGGCGGCAATCTTCGCCGGGTCATAGCCCAGACCCGTCAGCACTTCGTCGGTGTGCTGCCCGAGATCAGGGGTGGGCTTGAGGGCCGCAGGTTGCGGGAAGTCCGACAGATTGATCGGCTGACCCACGACCTTGATGTCGCCGAGTTTGGGATGGTTCACCGGCCGGGCGATGCCGAGATGCTGGACTTGCGGTTCGGCAAAGGTCTTGTCGATCGTGTTGATTGGCCCGCAGGGCACGCCCGCCTTGTTCAGTGCCTCGATCCAGTGGGCCGAGGTGTTGGTCCGGGTCACTTCGCCGATGCGTTCGTTCAGGGCCTTGCGGTTCTGCGAACGCAGCGTCGGGGTCGCATGCTCGGGATGGTCGATCAACGCAGCCGCGCCTAGCGCCTCGGCGGCACGCTTCCACATCTTGTCGCCGGCCGCGGCGATATTGATGTAGCCGTCCTGGGTGGGGAACACGCCGGTCGGAATCGATGTTGGATGATCGTTGCCGGCCTGCTTGGCGACCTCGCCTTTCATCAGCCAGCGCGATGCCTGGAAGTCGAGCATGAAGATCTGCGCTTCGATCAGCGAGGTATGGACCCACTGGCCCTTGCCGGTGCGCTCGCGATTGTAGAGCGCCAGCATGATGGCTTGGGCCAGTAGCAGGCCGGAGGTGAGATCGGCGATGGGAATGCCGACACGCATCGGTCCGCGGCCCGGCTCGCCAGTAATCGACATCAGTCCGCCCATGCCCTGGGCGATCTGGTCGACGCCGGGACGCGCTGCATCGGGGCCGCTCTGGCCAAAGCCCGCGATCGAGCCATAGACGATGCGCGGATTGACCTTCGCCACCGTGTCGTAGTCGACCTTCAGGCGATGCTTCACGTCGGAACGGTAGTTCTCGACGATGACATCGGCCTTGGCCGCGAGCTTCATGAAGATCGCATGGCCTTCGGCGCTCTTGAGATTGAGCGTTATCGACTTCTTGTTGCGATGCAGGTTCTGGAAATCGAAGCCATGCCGCGCGCCGCCCATGGAGTCGTTCTTTCCATCTGAGGGCGGTTCGATCTTGATCACATGTGCGCCCCAGTCGGCGAGCTGGCGCACGGCCGTGGGGCCCGCGCGATGCGCGGTCAGGTCGAGGACCGTGAGATGCGAAAGCGGCAGGGCGGTCATGGCTTACTTCCCCTTGAAGGCCGGCTTGCGCTTCTCCATGAACGCGCGACGCCCTTCCCTGAAGTCTTCACTGTCGAAACAAGCCTCGACCATCTTGTCGAGTTTCTTGTGATCCTGCTTGGACTCGGGCTTGGCGATCTCACGCGCCGAGGCCTTGGCGAGCGAGATGGTGAGCGGTGCGTTCTGGGCTATGGCGCCGGTAATGCCATCGACCATGGCGTCGAGTTCGGCATCAGAAGCAACGCCGTGAACCAGCCCCATGTTGTAGGCTTCCTGCGAGGAATACTGCTTGGCCGTAAACAGGAACTCCATGGCGCGCGGCAGGCCGACAATGCGGGAGAGGCGTTCAATCCGGAGGAAGCCGTAGCCGAGACCGAGCTTGGCGGCCGGTACGCCGAAGCGGGCGCCCTCGTTGCAGTAGCGCAGGTCGCAGCAGGCGGCGAGGTTCATGCCGCCGCCGATACAGTAGCCGGTGATCTTGGCGATGGTGGGCTTGGGAAAATCGTAGAGCGCTTCGTAGCCCTCCTTGGAGATGGCGTCGTAACGCACTTGTGCTTCGGCGTTCGCGCGTTCGCTCTCAAACTTGGAGATGTCGGCACCGGAGACGAAGGCCTTGCCGCCGGAGCCGCTCACCACGATGCAGCGGATCTCGGGATCCTGCGCGAAGTCCTTCAGGATGCTGACGAAACCGTCCCACATGTCGAGCGACACGGCATTGAGCTTGGCGGGGTTGTTGAAGATCAGATGGCCGACCTGGCCTTCGCGTCGCCCGAGAATTTTCTGTTCCTGCATGTCGGCATCCCTTCGGTGAGGGGCGGGAATATACAACACGATTGTCAGGGAGCACGAAGCCAAGCATCCTCCGCCGGCAGGGAGGAAACGTGGCCTCAGTTGAACTGAAGGGCCTTTCCAGGCACTACGGCAATGCTGTCGCGGTCGACGGGGTGTCGCTGCGCGTCGAGCATGGCCAGCTCGTCTGCCTTTTAGGGCCGTCGGGCTGCGGCAAAACCACGACCTTGCGGCTGATCGCGGGCTTCATCGAACCATCGGCAGGCGAAATCGAGGTCGGCGGAAAGGTGCTGTCCTCGCCGTCGCGGACCGTGCCGCCGGAAGGCCGCAACATGTCGATGATCTTCCAGAGCTATGCGCTCTGGCCGCATATGACCGTGGCGGAGAATGTGGCCTACGGCCTCAAGATCCGGAAGCTCGACCGCACGACCATCGACACCAAGCTCAAGGCCATCCTGGGGACGGCCCGCCTGGAAGCACTGGCGGATCGCTACCCCGGTGAACTGTCGGGCGGCCAGCAGCAACGTGTGTCTCTGGCGCGTGCGCTCGTGGTCGAGCCCGAAACCCTGCTGCTCGACGAGCCCCTCAGCAACCTCGACGCCAACCTGCGCGAGGAGATGCGCTTCGAGATCCGGCGCCTGCACGACCAGTATCGCTACACCACCGTCTACGTGACGCACGACCAAGCCGAAGCCATGACCACGGCCGATCTGATCGCCGTCATGAACAAGGGCAAGGTCGAACAGCTCGGACCGCCGGAGGAAATCTACGCCAAGCCGCGGTCGGAGTTCGTTGCGCGCTTCATCGGCGGCTCCAACGTCCTGCGCGGCCCGGCATTGGACGAAGCCCGCGTGTCTGTAGCGGGCGTGGCGCTGCGCACGACTGGCCACAAGCTCCAGGCTGGCCGTCCTGCGTCCCTTTCGGTCCGCCAGCATGAGATCGGCATCGGAGCCGAAGCACCTCCCGAGGGCAGCGGCAACCACCTCTCCGGTGTCGTGACGCGGCAGGTCTTTCTCGGCTCGACGCGCGACTATACGGTCGCACTCGACGACAAGACGGAGTTGCGTGTGACCGCACCGCCCGGCTGCAACATCGCACCGGGCCAGCAAGTGTGGCTCCATTTGCCGGCGGAACAATGCCGAGCCTTGGCGGAGGACATGCCATGACGAGGAAGCTGACGCGACGCCATGTGCTCGCTGCTTCGGCGGCGGCCAGCGCAGGCGCCTTCATCACGCCGGTGCGGGGTGCCCCTCCGGAAGCACAGAGGATCACACCGGCTTTGATCGAAGCGGCCAAAAAGGAAGGCAAGCTTTCCTGGTACACCTCGGTCGACCTCGCGCTGGGCGAGAAGGTCGCGAATGCCTTCGAGGCGAAATATCCCGGTGTAAAGGTGAAGGTCGAGCGCTCGGGTGCAGAACGCAACTATCAGCGAATCGGTCAGGAGTATCAGAACAAGATCTATAATTGCGATGTCGTGAACAGCTCGGACGCCGCCCACCTCATCGTCTGGAAGCGCGCGAACATGCTGGCGCCGTTCGTTCCGGAGGAAGTCGCCCAGTACTTTCCCGCGGCGCACAAAGATCCCGACGGGATGTTCGCCTCCTGGCGCATCACGCTCTCTCCCATCGCCTACAATACCACGCTGGTGAAAGCCGAAGAGGCGCCAAAGTCCTATGCCGATCTGGTCGATCCGAAGTGGATGGGCAAGATCGTCAAGGCGCATCCGGGTTACAGCGGCACGATCATGACGGCGACCCAGCAGCTCAGCCGCGATCTCGGCTGGGCCTGGTTCGAGAAGCTCGCCAAGCTGAAGGTGATGCAGGTTCAATCGGCGACGGAGCCACCCAAGAAGCTGGCGCAGGGCGAACGTGCGCTGATGGCCGACGGGGGCGAATACGTCGTCGAAGAACTGAAGACGCGTGGCGAACCGGTCGAGATCGTCTATCCGGTCGAGGGTACGCCGTTGATCACCGGCCCGTCGGCGATCATGGCACGCGCGCCCAATCCCAACGCGTCGCGGTTGTTCCACGCCTGGTCGATGACGCGGGAGGCCCAGCAGCTCAACATCGATGTCGGCGCCCTTCGCTCCGCCCATGCGCAGACCAAGGATCGTCCGGACATGAAGAAGTTCTCCGACATCAAGACCTTGCGCGAGGAGCCTGGCGTCGTTGCCGATCAGGCCGATGCGCTCAAGGCGCAATACCTCAAGATCTTCAAGGTGTAGAGAATGCGCCGTCGCTCCCTAGTTGCCGCTGGTCTTCTTCTTCCGTTCGGAGCACGCGTCCTTTCGGCTGCCCCACCGCCGCAGGCGATCACGCCGGAACTGGTCGAGGCCGCCAAGAAGGAAGGCAAGGTCACCTACTACACGGCGATGGATCTCTCTGTCGCCGAGCCCGTGGCCAAGGCCTTCGAGGCGAAGTATCCCGGCATCAAGGTCGCGGTCGAACGCACCGGCGCGGAGCGTCTGTTCAACCGCATCGGCCAGGAAGTCGGCAGCAACATCAAGCGCGTCGACGTGGCCAACAGCTCCGATGCCGCCCACTTCATCGTCTGGAAGCGACAGGGCTGGCTGGAACCGTTCCTGTCTGCCGACATGGCGGAGAACCTGCCGGCGGATCAGCGCGATCCTGATGGCGCCTTCGTCAACCAGCGCACGCATCTTTCGGCCATCGCCTACAACACCAGCCTGGTGAAGCCGGAGGATGTACCCAAGGGTTTCAACGACCTGCTCGATCCCAAATATGTGGGCAAGCTCGTGAAGGGCCATCCCGGCTATTCCGGCACGATCATGACCGCGACGCACCAACTCGCAAAAGCCCTGGGCTGGGCCTACTTCGAGAAGCTGGCCAAGCAGAAGGTGCTCCAGGTCCAGTCGGCGACAGAGCCACCCAAGCGTATCGAAGCCGGCGAACGCGCCATCGCCGTCGATGGCAGCGACTATCTGTTCTGGATGGCCAAGGAGCGGGGCGCTCCGATCGAGGTGGTGCATGCCGTCGAGGGCACGCCGCAGATTTCCAATCCCATGGCGATCTTCAAGGCGGCGCCCAATCCCAACGCGGCGCGTCTTCTGGTGGCGTGGATCATGTCGGCTGAGGGCCAGCAGTTCATCGTGAACCTCAGCGGTCAGTATCCGGCGCACAAGCTGGTCAAGGCCAAAACTGGACGGCCGGCGCTCGCCTCGATCAAGACGCTGCCGGAGGATCCGGCCGAGGTCGAGAAGAGCGCCGACGAGATCAAGACGCGGTACCAGCGCCTCTTCAAGGTATGACGCGCGACCTCTCGCGTCCGGTTTTGATCGCCGTCAGCGTGCTGCTGGCGGCGATGATCGTGCTGCCGGTGGGCTGGCTGCTGGTGGTGAGCCTTACCGACAAGGAAGGCGGCGCCACGCTTGCCAACTTCGTCGCCCTCTTCACCGATCCCACTTTCGTCGATCCGCTCATCACGACATTGATCATCGCCTGCTCGGTCAGCGTGATCTGCTGCCTCGTCGCGGCGCCGCTCGGCTGGTTGGTAGCCCGCACCGACATGCCGCTGGCCCGCACGGTCCGCACGCTCGTCATGGCCTCGCTGGTGACGCCACCCTTCGTCGGCGCCATCGCCTGGGAGATGCTGGCCGCGCCCAATTCCGGTCTCCTGAACCAGCTTTGGCGTCTCATCAGCGGCATGCCGTCCGACGAAGCGCTGTTCGACATCTACAGCTTGACCGGCCTGATCTTCGTCATCTCCTGCTACACGTTCCCCTATGTCTTCATCCTCGTCGCCAATGCGCTCGACCGCATGCCGGGCGAACTCGAGGACGCCTCCTCGATGCTGGGGGCAAAGACATGGCAGACGGCACGCCGCATCACCGTACCGTTGGCACTACCGACCTTGCTTGCCGGTGCCCTGGTTGCCTTCCTGCAGGCGCTGAATCTGTTCGGTTCGCCGGCCATCCTGGCGATCCCGGCCGGATTCCATACCCTCACGACCCGGATCTGGAGCCTGTTCCAGTTTCCGCCCAAGCCGGAACTCGCGGCGGCTGCCTCCGTCCCGTTGCTGGTGCTCACGATCCTGCTGTTGCGCGCGCAGGCGATGGCATTGGGCCGCCGCGGCTATGCGGTGCTGGGCGGCAAATATGGTGCGCCGCGTTCGATTCGCCTCGGCTGGCTGAGGGGGCCGGCTGTGGCGCTGGCCCTGTTCATCCTCGCCATGCCGCTTTTCCTGCCCTACGCGGCCCTGTTCAATTCGGCCTTCTCGCGTGTGGCCTCGCGCATCGTGACGCTGGACACCATCACGCTGCACAATGTGCGCTTCACCTTCCTCGAACTCAGTTCGACGATGCCGGCGCTCAAGAACACCTTCCTGCTTGCGACGGCGTCCGCAACGCTGGGTGCGCTCCTGGCGCTGCTCATTGCCTACATCGTGGCGCGCAAGGCGGTGAGGGGGCATCGCGTGCTGGCCTTCCTCGCCACGGCGCCGCTCGCCATTCCGGGTATCGTGCTGGGCGTCGGACTTTTCCTCGCCTACACCCGGCCTCCGCTCGCGCTCTATGGAACGCTGTGGATCCTGCTGATCGCCTTCGTGACCATCGAGCTGCCGGCTGCCTATCAGCAGCTCGGATCGGCCTTCCATGCAGTCCATCCCGAACTCGAGGAGGCGGGCCGCATGCTGGGCGCCACGCGGCTACGGACCCTGGCCGACATCACTGCGCCATTGCTACGGTCGGCGGTGATTGCCACCTGGTGCTTCATCTTCGTCGCGACCATCCGCGAGCTTTCGGCCGCGGTCATCCTGTTCACTTCGGAAACCAAGGTGCTCTCGGTGCTGATTTTCGACCTGAAGGAGAGCGGCGATGTCGGCGCCATCGCCGTGCTCAGCCTGTCCATGGTCGCGATCACCACGATCGTGATCACGGCTGCCAATCGGCTGCATGTCCGGCCACAGATGCGCCCGGCGACTTGAAGGAGCGTGGCCTCAGCGGCCGATCAGCTTGAACGACGCGAAGAAGCGCCGGCTATTTTCGGTGTCTTCCTGGCTGGGCGGCGCAGCATAGATCGACTGGTAAAGCGTATTGCGGCGGTAGACCATGAGATTGACGATCACCAGCTTCGACTCGGTGTCGTAGAGGGACACGCGTCGCGCCGGCAGATCTCCGATCGTCAGCCGCTTTTCTTCGCGCAGCTCGCTCTTGCCGTCTTCCAGCATCCCGTCGCGCGCTGCATCGAGCGCCTCGTCGGTTTCCATCCCGGTGCTCTCCGGGTAGACAGTGTACATGCTGACATAGCCTGCCTGTCCAACCTCGACCGATGCGCTATGGGTTTCGACTGGGCCGGCTGCGGACTCAGACGTTTCAGACTCGATGGTCGGTTCGCCCGGCAGGTCGATGCTGAAGCCGGCGCCTACCGGCCGATATGTCGACCACTGCTGTCCGTGCGCCACCCAGGGCACAACGAGGGCGAGGAGCAACGGCAATACGAGGTGGCGAAGCACCGGAATCTCCCAACCAGACGCTGCGCTAGTTCAGGATCGCGACATCTTCAGGTGTGATCGGCTTGTCGAGCAGGCCGAGCTGCTCGAGCGTCTTGATGGTAGCTTCCCACCCGGCGCGCGTCTGCTGCCCGGTCGGCGGACCGGAAAGCTGCTGCGACACCGTCGCCATGCTGCGGTCTACATAGCGCGGCGCAAGCCGCGGGAAGAGACGCGAGAAGTGCAGGGCGGCATCGGCCGGCCGCTCCTTCACCATATTGTAGCCTTCCTGCACCGCTTCCTCGATCTTCTGCGCGATCTCGCGCTTCTCGGGGTCGGCCCAGGCCGCATCGTTCACGATCAGGTTCAGGCTGTACGCACGAACACCGAAGTCACTTAGGCGGATCATCATGATCCGGCGGCCCTCTGCGATCAGTTCGGCCGGCGCCATTTCGTCATAGTCGATCAGTGCGTCGACCTTCTTTTCGACCAGGTCGTAGGCGTTCCAGTCGACCGTCGTTTCCTTGATCTTGCTGCGGTCTAGCTTGTTGGCCGTCAGCAGAGCGCGGAATTCTTCGTTGGTGATGCTGCCGGGAACCAGGCCCAGCGTCTTGCCATAGAGGTCGCGCGGATGGGCGATGCGATCCTCGGTGCGCGTGTAGATGACGGTTGGCGGCTTCTGATAGTAGACCGCCAGGCTCTTGATCGGCAGGCCCTTGGAGCGGCCGATGGCCGTCGCAATGCCGCTCGACGAGCCGATCCAGAATTCCTTGCCCTCGCCGACCATGCTGGCGGAAGACAGGGCGCCTTGCGTCTCCGAGAATCTGACGTCTAGGCCCCGGCGTTCGAAGGCCCCCATCTCGCGGGCCAGGAAGAAGCCCGCGAAGGTCGGCAATGCCTTCCAGTCGAGCACCAGCTTAACCTGTTGCAAAGTCTCGATGGGCTGCGCGGTGGCAGGGGCTGCGAGGGCGGCTGTTGTAGCCACCAGGAGGAGAAGCCGGCGAGGCAGGGTTCGGATGGGAGACATGCTGATCTAACCGCAAGAAGCATCTAATCGTCGCGGGTTGCAAATGGAAATGTCTCCAGGGCCTGGCGATGTCAGGTGGAGACGAGGAAACGTATGACCAGTGCCGGGGTACCGCTGAGCCCGATAAGGAGTGGCATCACGGGAAAATTTGGCCGCGAAGGCCAAGGTAATACAGCCCGGAACCAGCCGGGCGGCATGTTGGCAGGCCCATCGAAAGGCCTGACCGTCAGGGCAGATTAAGCTGCCAGCTCACGCCGAACCGGTCGGCGATCCAGGCGAACTTCCGGCTGAAGGGATAGGCATCGAGCGGCATCATGATCTGGCCGCCATCGGCCAATTTTTCGGCCAAGATCGCAATTTCCGTTCCGGAGGAGCAGGTGACGTGAAGAGAGATCGCCGGCGTGAAAGAGAAGGGATGCTTTACGGCGCTGTCGATGAACATGAGATGCTGGCCGGCAAGGCTGGCAATGGCGTGCATCACCGATCCATCAGCGCCCGGGCCTTCCGCACCATAGCGCGTAATGCCGACAATCTTCGAGTCGGGAAAGAGCGTGACGTAGAAGTTCATCGCCTCCTCGGCGCGACCCTCGAACATCAAGAAGGTGGTGATCTTTGCCGTCATTCATCTCTCCTTCTCGGTCTTGTCGAATCCGTGCGGCGCCGGCATACCATGGCGCTCATGAAGATAATTCCGACGGCCCTGCTGGCGTTCCTTCTTATGGTCCCTGTTCTTTCCGCGATGGCGCAGTCGCTCGAAGCGCAGATGAAGCAGGCGGCAGGCGCCTACGAGCGCAAGGACATGGCCACGGCCGTCCGCATTTGGAAGGTGTGGGCCGCGAAGGGCAATGCCGAGGCGCAAACCTTGCTTGGTGCCATGTACTGGAGCGGCGAAGGCGTGCCGCGCGATCACAAGGAAGCCGCCAAGCTATACCTGCAGGCGGCCCAGCAGGGATATGCCCGGGCGCAGAACGACATCGGATTCATGCTGGGCTTCGGAGAGGGCATTCCGCCGCATGACGATGTCGAGGCCTACAAGTGGCTTTCGCTCGCCATCGACCGCTACACGGCCAAGAACCAGGAACGGCTGGACCAGGCGCGCAAGGACCTCGCCACCCTCAAGGCGCGCATGACGCCTGCGCAAATCTCAGAGGCCGAAAGGCGCGCAAAAGCCTGGAAACCGGTGGTATCCAAGCGCTGACTAGGCGGCTAGGCTAGCCGGGCAGGTCGGCCGCCACGGCGATGTTACCGGCACTTGATCAAATTGACGCTAGACTGGAACGCATGAAACGGTCCTCGGTCGTTGCGGCTTCTATTGCTTCGCTGCTCGTCGGATCGATGCCTGCCGGCATCGCTTTCGCGGAGCCGCAGCACGAGTCCGCGCCGGCCGACCAGTTTGATCATGCTACGCACCAAGCGGATCCAGAATTTGAGGTGGTTTTACAGGGCGATGAGCCGGTCGACCAACCGCCCGCAACCGCCAGCCTGACCGACCACCTCCAGTTCATGCGCCTGGTATCGGTCGATGACGAGCTGACCCGAACGCTGGTGGTCGAAATCAAGCTGGAGGAGGGCTCGCGACAGGATGATGCGGCCCGGCGCGGAGAAGAGCCGGTCAACCAGCCGCCTGCTACTGCTGGTCTGACAGACCACCTCCAGTTCATGCGTCTGGTTTCGGTCGACGACCAACTGACATATGCCGTCGCGTTCGAAATCGAACCGGAGGAGGAGCAGCCGCAGATCGTTCTTGCCGACCCTGTGCCGCCGCCCGTTTCGACGGAGCCTGTTTCTGAAGTCGTGCTCGCCTATGGTCGACAGGAGGAAGAGCGCCTGCTGGGAGACGGCAAGGACGAGGAACGGCTGCAGGCCTATCTGCCGTTCCAGCGTCAGCGTGGTGTGACAGGGGCTGTCGTAGGCGGTTCGCTCGCGGCGTCCGCGACGGCGGCCGGCGTGCCGGCGCCCGCAATGCTTGAAGCGCTCGACGCCCTTGCCACCGCGGTCGATCTCGACAGTAGCTCGCGCGACGGCGACAAGTTCCACGTGCGTTTCGAGCAGAGCTTCACCGCCGCTGGAGCGCCACTCGACGTCGGGCGCGTATTGTGGATGGAGTTGCGCACGTCCAAAGGCGTGGTGGCGATCCACCGCTTCCGCTCACGCGACAAGACCGAGCGCTTCTGGATGACGAGCGGCCAGGCCGCGACACCGCCGTCCATCCGGCTTCCGCTCGACACGGTTTCGATTTCGTCGGGCTTCGGCCTGCGCGCCGATCCATTTGACCAGCCGCCGCCGATGTATGCCGGCAAACCGCAGGGTGCCGGTGGTCCGGCGCAGGGCGGCCGGTCGGCGCCGCCACCGGGACTGCCGCCAGGACTGCCAACCGGCGGTGCGCTAGACATGCCGCGGGTCAACGTTGCCACGCCGCTCGGCTCGTCTCTCGGGCTGTCCGCCTATGGTGGGGCGAAGCCGATGGCGCCGATCCTGTCACCGCCAGCGCGCAGCGGCGGCCGCTCGCTGTTCATGCACGAGGGCGTCGATCTCGTGGCGCCTGCGGGCACGCCCGTCCATGCCGCGGCCGATGGCATCGTGGTTGGGGCCGCTCCCAACGGCCGCTACGGCAACTGGATCCGTATCGATCATGCCGGCAAGGTGACCAGCGTCTATGGCCATCTCGCGGGCTTCGCGGCGGGGCTGCAATCGGGAATGGTGGTGTCGAAAGGCGACGTCATCGGTTTCGTCGGCAGTACCGGCCGCTCGACCGGCGCGCATCTTCACTTCGAGTTGTTGGCCGAGGGCAAGCCGGTGAATCCCATCACGCATCCCGACCTGAAGCGGGCTCAGTTGCGTGGTCCCGATCTTGAGAAGTTCCGCAAGCAGGTCGCCGAGAGCACCGCCGAACGCGACCGCGAAGCGAAGGCCGTCGTTTCAGTCGGCGACTGAGGCTTGCCCCGACGGCTGCCGGGCGTTCAAGGCGAAGGCTTCTTCCGGCGACAGCACCAGCCGGTTCCGACCGACCAAGGCGAACCATAAGACCCCCAGCGCAAACCAGGCGCAGACGCCCAGCACGCCCGAGACGAAAACCGGGTCGAGGAGCTGGTAGACCAAGGTCACGGCCGCAATGACGATGGTGACGATCGCACCGCCGATGCCTATCGGAGACCGGTAGGGGCGAGGAAGGCCGGGCAGTCGGGCGCGCAAGACAAGAAAGCTCACGGCCTGCAGCAAGTAGGAGAGCATGGCGCCGGCGACGGCCATGTTGAGCAGCATGCCCTGGATGACGGCCGCGCCTTTCTCAGCACCCATGCCAAACCAGAGCCCGAGCATCAAGGCGAGCGCCGCGACTGAGCCGGCGATCAGGGCGACGTGCGGAGTCTTGTGGCGCGGATGGGTAATCGACAGAAACCGCGGGAAGTACCCGGCGCGCGACAGCGAATAGATCTGCCGGCCCTTTGCGAACAGGATGGTGTGAAAGCTCGAGATCAGACCGACGCAGGCGACCAGCGCCAGGAGCTTCGCGAGGCTGCCGCCGAAGGTGGCGCGAAACCCGTCGAGCAGCGGTTCTCCCGAACTCGCGAGCTGAAAGGCACCGGGCGCTACGGAGGCGTTGAGCCAGACGACGAGGCCCGCAGAAACGAACAGCGTCAGCAGGCCAGCCACGATGCCGCGCGGAATATCTCGGCTCGGCTGCATCGCTTCCTCGGCCGCGAGCGGAAGCTGTTCGATGGCGAGGAACAGCCATACCGCGAAAGGAAGGGCCGCCAGAGCACCCTGCAAGCCGAAGGGCAGCAGCGGACCATTACCTTGGGGCAGCTCGACAGGTGTGCCGTCGGTGCCGGCGCCGATATTGAGCGCATAGCGACTGAAGTCGGCGACCGACAATGCCGAGACCCAGAACACCGCGAGGCAGGCGAGGGCGGCCAGAGTGACGATCACTGTGACCCGGAAGGACAGCTCGACGCCCAGGATATTCAGGGCCACGAACAGCGCATAGCCTGCGATCCAGTAGAGCGGCAGCCAGGCGGGCGGCGTGTCGAAGACGGCGGCCAGATAGGTGGCGAGGAAGGAGACGACGACGGCCGGCGTGAGAACATACTCGACGTTCTCGCAAAGGCCGGTGATGAACCCGCCCCAGGGGCCCATCGAAGCCCGGGCGAAGGAGTAGGCGCCGCCTGTATGGGGCAGGGCAGCAGCCATTTCGGCAATGCAGAACACCAGGCCGAGATACATCACGGCAATCGCCAGGGCTGCCAGTGCGTAGCCACCCCAGCCACCGGCCAGGAGCCCCAGGTTCCAGCCCGAATAGTGACCGGAAATGACGGCGCCGACTCCCAAAGCCCAGAGCGAGAAGACCCCGGCGTAGCGACGCAGGCCACGGCGCGCGAAGTAGTCGACAGGAACTGACTGGTAAGGCGTGCCGGTTGAACTCATGCTTGGTTATACTAGGCGCACATTGAGATAGGGAACGAGGTCGAAGACGTGAGTGCCGTTGCCATTGTCCTGCTCGCCTTTGCCTTGATTCTCCTCAGCACTGGATTGGGTCTGCTCCTCCGCCATCGACTACCCGAGCGGCATCTCAGCGGCGATTCGAAAGAGGTCATCAAGCTCGCAACGGCGCTCGTGGGGACGATGTCGGCTCTGGTCATCGCGCTCCTGTTCGCTTCGACCCGGGCTTCCTACGAGGCGACCGGGAGCCAGATATCCCATCTCACGGCAAACGTGGTCGAGCTCGATCGCATCCTGAAGGGGCTCGGCGACGAAGGAGCAGCACTACGGAAGGTGCTTCGCGAGGATGTGAAAGACCTCGCCGATTCGATCTGGCAGTCCGAAGCGGGCAATTCGACCAAAGCCATTGCCGAAGAGGTCAGTGTCGTCGGAAAGCTCCGCCAGCTCGTGGCACAGGATCCGCAGGGCGTTTGGCAGGCCCGAGCGCTGGCAGTAGGCAACGCACTGGCTCAGATCCAGCTATCGCTCCAATCTCACCCTTCGGATTCGATGTCCAAGCCGTTCGTCCTTCTGTTGGTCCTGTGGCTCTGCTTTATCTTCGCGACCTTCGCCATGTCGTCGGCTCCGAACACGACTCTTCTCTTCGTGCTCTTCTTTTGTGCCCTGTCGGCGGCCAGCGCGATCTATCTGATCCTCGAACTGGGACAGCCGTTCGATGGGCTCATGCAGGTGCCCAGCGCGCAACTGCGCAACGCGCTGCCACCACTCTAGTGCACGTAGTTCGGAAGGTCGGCCGCGGCTCGGGTCAGTCCCAGGCCGCGTCGACGATCTGTCCGGTATCCGACAGAAGCAGGGTCAGTCGGTTGGGATCGTATTCGTAGCTCGGGATGCCGTCGTTCGGACGGATGATGCGCAGCGGGTAGGGCAGGTCCTCTTCACGCACGATATTGCCTGCCGCCTGACCGGCCGGCGCCGCAGCACCCTTGGCCTGGAAGTACTTGCCCAGGCACTTTTCGCAATCTTCCTTGGGGGCCGCTGCCTCGGCGAAGCCCGGCAGGGTCTTGAGTGTGACCGAGTTGTAGCCCGAGCGGACGCGAATGCCCTTGTAGGGATGGCCACCACCCAGCGGCAGCAATGCTTCCACCATCATGAAGGGGCCAAGCGGCGACATGCTGGGCGGAGCACTGGCCTGGAAGATCAGATCGAGCATGCCGTCGATACCCTTGCCCACGGTAATGGGCAGGAGATGCGGCGAGGTCCACGAGTTGGAGCTTACCAGCGCGCGGGCCCGAACGATGTCGATGCCGCCGGTACGCTCAGAGCGCAGCAGCTCGACGCTGGTGACGAACATGACCGGATAGGGACGGCCTTCGGGCTGGGTAGGCGGCTGGCTCTGCGGCGGGCCGCTTTCCTGCGGCGTGGCCGACTGACCCGGGGGCGGGCCTGGCGGCCGCCCCTGCTGTGCGCTGAGCTGTGCGGCCCCCAGCATGGAGCCAGCGGCCACCAGCGAGGCGAGGGCAAAGAGCTTGGTTCGTGTCATGGCATCCTCGGGGGCTGCGCGGCGGTCTGGCCGCTCGGAAGGGGCGGAAGCGGAGTGACTGTCGTGGGTTCGGCGACGGCCCAACCCTTCTCAAGGCGATCATAGGCCTCGAGGATCAGGTCGGTCGGTACCATCTGGGTCAGCGTGCAATAGGACGTCTCGGTGCCTGTGAAGCTGCCATTCTCGAACAGCTTGTTGACCGGCGCGCCACCACCGCAAACCGAGAAGTAGTCGCATGCGTTGCTGCAAGCCCGCACGCCCTCGCTGATATCGCGATAGAGTGGCGAGGCGAGGCAGGCATCGCGAATCTCGGCCATCGACTGGAAGCGGATGTTGCCCAGGAGATAGTCGCCGTAGGCCTCGTTCTTCAGGCCCAACAACTCGGGCGAGAAACTCGAGACATTGCCATGGCTGTCGACATTCAGCATGGCGAGCGGCTCGACCTGAATGTTGCGCGTCGGCGCGCCTTCCGGTCGGAACACCCGCGGCAGGGTGAGGTCGATCTCGCGCACGAAACGGACGCGACCGCTGCGCCGCGCTTCATGCCAGAAGGTCCTCAGGAACGCCGCATACCGCTCACGCAGCGCCGGGCCATGGAACAGGCTCGACACATGTTCGCCTTCGGACTCCTCGACATTGAAGCAGACCTGGTCGATGCCTTCGGCAAGGTAGAAGTCGAGCAGCTCGTGCGGCATGTCGAGGCTCGCCTTCGACAGGACCGAGATGACGTGAAACGGCACCTCGTGCTCGCACAAGGTGCGGACGCCGGCGATCGTCTTGTCGAACGTTCCTTTGCCGCCGCGGGTCTTGCGGTGGAGGTCGTGCAAGTCGCGCGGGCCATCGAGGCTGACGCCGACGCCGACGTTCCACTGCTTGAAGAGCCTGCACCAATCGGCATCGATCAGCATGCCATTGGTCTGGAAAGAGTGCTTAACCACCACATTGGCCGGCCGTAGCCGGTCGATCATGGCAAAGGCTTCTTCATAGAAAGAGACCGGCACTACCAGCGGTTCGCCGGCATGCCAAACGACGATGAGTTCGGGACAGTACCAGCCGGACGCAAAAATCTCCTCGAACAGCCGCGTCACCGTCGACTGGGCGATCACGTGTGTATTGGAGCGGTCCGGCAGGTAGCAATAGGTGCAGGCGATGTTGCAGAACGCCGTCGGCTGCACGACCACCATGCCGATTTCAGGCGTGGCAGGCATTGGCGGCTATTACCAGTTATGCCAGCCGTTGTGCCAACCGTTGCCCCAGTTGTGCCAGCCGCCGTTGCCCCAGCCGCCATTGTGCCAGCCGTTGCCCCAGTTGTGCCAACCGCCGTTACGCCAGCCGCCGTTGCCCCACCAGGCGACGAGTTGCTCCGGGTCGACGGCGACGAACGGCTCACCGTCCTTGCGGTACTGCTCGATGGCGCCGGAGACGTCGTTGCGAATTGTCTGAAGTCGCTCGGCGACGGAACCGCTGTTCTTATCGCCAGTTTCCGGGGTGGCCGTCGCTGCGGCATCGGCCGCCGCCAGAGTGACCGACAAACCGAGCGCCCCGGAAGGCAGAAGCTGTGCCAGCGCGCGCAGTGAACGACGATCCTGGGCCATATGAACTCCCCCGTGAAGGCGCGCCACGTTAAACGGACCCGCGATCTATTCGCAAACGAAAACGTCCTTTTGGGAATGCAGACGTCGTTCTGGCCGATCGGTCACCCCGGAAGGTTCGACGCAACCCGACCGGGAGCGAGCGAAGGGGCGGTCCTGGCCGAACCTATGCCGGGGTTTGCCAAGGGAGGCGAAGCGGTATGCAATCCTCGTCATGACCGCCGACCCGACCGGAAAATACACTTTCGAGACATTTCGTTTCGAGGGCGATGACGAGACGCCGAACAACCCGCGGCTGCCGCTGGTTGTCTATCGTGGCGTGGTTCCGGACCAGGCTGCCGGTGATACGGCGGGATGGTTCGAACAGACGTTTGCTGCCAATGGCTGGTCCGACGGCTGGCGGAACGGGATCTACCCTTTCCTGCACTTCCACACAGGGACGCACGAAGTCCTGGGGATCGCCCGTGGTCACGCCACTGTCGAGTTCGGCGGGGCCAAGGGACGGCCTCTTGCTGTCGCCGCGGGCGATGTCGTCGTCTTGCCGGCCGGCCACCGGCCACAAGCGGCTCGACGCTAGTGCCGACCTTCTGGTGGTCGGAGCCTACCCATGCAACGGGTGGTTCGACCAGAAGCGGCCAGGACAGGTCGATTGTGAGGTAGCACGGCGCTCTGTTGCTGCGGTGCCCCTGCCGGAGAGGGATCCCGTATTGGGAACCACCGGACCGGTGATCGAGCTGTGGAGGGGCAAGTGAGCGATAGCCCGCGGCCACGGCGGGTCTGGTACCAGAGTTTTGTCCACCCGGTGGAACAGGCCGCCTACATGGAGCGATTGCAGGCACTGTTGGATGAAGCCGCTTCGCCCGGCGTGCACTTCGAGGTCCATGGGCTCGACCCGCCCGATCGTTACTTCCATCCGCTGACGGAGCTGCGCTGCGCCCCCCAGATCATTCGCCTGGCCCTGGAAGCGGAGCGTGCCGGTTACGACGCCTTCGTGATCGGCCATTTTCCAGGAACCGGGCCTGCTGGAGATTCGGGGCGCCGTCGAGATTCCGGTTATCGGCCTCGGCGAGGCGACGCTGCTTGCGGGACTGACAATGGGCCGCAAGATCGGCCTCGATCCTTCGTTCATCGACTGGCACGAACGGCAGGTGCGTGCCCATGCCATCGAAGCGCGGATCGCGGGTATCCATGCGCTTCAGATGAACCTGCCACGATTCATGAAGGCCTTCTCCGAGGACGCGACCTACGCCGAGGTGCGCGCCGAGTTTGTCGAGCAGGTACGGCCGCTCGTGTCGGCCGGTGCGGAAGTCGTAATCCCGGCGGGAGGGCTGCCGATGCTGCTCTTCTCCCGCGAAACGCCGTTCCTGATCGATGGCGCGCCTGTGTTGAACGGCATTGTCGTCGCGGCCAAGGCAGCCGAGATGGCTCTGGAACTCAAACGCCTTACCGGCACAGCGGTGAGCCGACGCGGCGCCTATGCCAAGGCCTCTCCGGAAGCTGTGCAGGAATTCATGAGCGCACGCTGGCGAGCTAACTCACCCTGTCGAGGCTGGACTTGATCATGTGGGCAAGATCGTGCTTGCGGGATGGTTCAGAGAGGAGATGTACCCCGGATCGAGGCGGTCCTGATGAGTGATTCCCAGTCAATCACATCCGATTGAGGGCACCGTTCAGAATGCGGAGCGACATCGGCTTCTCGACGATGGTGCAGCGTGGCAGACCTTTCCTGGCACTCAGCCCGTCGATCCTCGCCGCATCGTGCGCGCCCGACATCAAAACCCAGCGGCAAGCGGGGAGGTCTTCGGCAGAGGCTGCATAGAAATCAATGCCATTGCCGTCGGGCAAGTTCACGTCGCAGACGATCGCTTCGGCAGCAGTGTTGCAAGCGGCAAGGCGGCGGACAGCCGCGCGGGCATCGTCGAGCGACCCACACGCCGTGACGTCATGGCCACGGCGCTGAAGGTACTCGCGAATTTCCGTCCGGAGATCCTCGTCATCCTCGACAAGAAGGATCCGCACAGCCACCCCGCGGGTCGTCAGAGCGACACCACACTTCAATAAACGCGCACGGAGTGAAGCCTCGCGCGCCTGCGCGAGTCAAGAATTGCACGCACTCAAACGTGAATACCTAGGTGCCGCTTCGGGAGAGGCTGAAGGAACCGAAGGGCAGCGGAAGCAGCCGCTTCTTAGGCAAGGGCGGCGGCAAGCCGGTCCGCGTCGTCGTACGGATCAATGTCAGGACGGCGCTGCGCAGCGGACCCAGCGCCACCGGCTT